>NZ_MNBL01000178.1 GCF_001879695.1 Nioella sediminis | reverse complement strand
TCCTCCACGGAAAACGGCAGCGCGCGAGAGGCTGCTAGACTTCCGAACAGCGCCGAGGAAATCACCGACCCGTTTTCGACCGCCAGCCGGTTCATGTCGAACACGATCTGCCGCTTTGCGACAACGCCGATGGCCTCTGACACCGCGCCGCTGTCTGCGATGCCTTCGCCCGGCGCCATCTTCTCGATGGTCGACAGGGCGCGGTGGTTGGAGGCGATGAGGGTCGTGCGTTCGGGCGTGACGATCCCGCGCAGGATCGAGCGTCCGGCCTCCATGTATTCGGCAGCAATGACCACATCCACATCGCCCGGCGTCGGCATCTGTGCCAGCACCGGTTTGCGCCCGTCTTCGCCGGGCTTCATCATCTCGACATAGTAGATCGTGGCCCCGGTGCGCTGCGCTACGCCGGGGACGGAGGTGGATTGCGCAATCCAGCCCTGCCGCTCAGCCAGATCGACGATCCAGCCGGTCAGCACTCCGCCGCCCTGTCCGCCCATGGCCACGATGGCAATGGATAGCGGGCGTTCGGTCGCATCGGCCTCTGCCGCAAGGGGCAGTTTCACTGTGTCGTCTTTCATTGGCCCATTCCCCCGAAATCAACAGCCCGACGCGCCCGGCGGTTCTGAAGAAACCTGATCACGGGCGTTGACAGCCCGGCCTTGAAGCGATCCCAGGGGCCAGGATTGTGGATGACCTCGGCTCGGTAGAAGGACGGGCACAGCACGGCGGCATCCGCCACTTCTCCGCAATTGCCGCAGGCCACGCAGGTGCTGTCGATCGCGGCGACCGGGTCGTCGCGCAGGGGGTCGTCTAGTTCTTTGACAGACAGCGAGGGACAGCCGGACAGACGGATGCAAGCGTGATCGCCAGTGCAGACATCCTCATCGACGCCGAAGCGTTCCTTGACCGTCCGCTTGCCGTCTTTCATCGCCTTTGCCACTTGCGGCTTCACCCGGCGTTGCTTGTTCAGCATGCATTCGGACGAAGCGACGATGATCTTGGGGCCTTCCGCATCGGTGGTCAGCGCCTCTTTCAGAACGTCGCGCATCCGGTTCACGTCATAGGTGCGGTCGATCTGCCGGACCCATTTGGCCCCCACGCCCCGAACCGCATCGACAATCGAATTGTTGGTCACCCGCCGCTTGTTCACTGCACGGGACGACAGGATGTCCTGCCCGCCAGTGGCCGAGGAGTAGTAGTTGTCGACGATCAGGAAGACCCCGTCATGCTTGTTGAAGACCGCATGACCGATGCCGCTGGTCAGCCCGTTGTGCCAGAACCCACCATCGCCCATGATCGAGATCGACCGCTTGGCACCCTTGACGTTGAACGCGGCCGAGGACGCAGCGCCAAGCCCGTAGCCCATCGTCGTCGCGCCGATATTGAAGGGGGGCAGGATCGAGAACAGGTGACAGCCGATATCGGCAGAAACGTGATGTTCCCCCAACTCTTCGAAGGCCAGTTTCATGGCTGCGAAGATCGGGCGTTCAGGGCAACCTGTGCACAGGCCCGGCGGGCGAGGGGGAATAACCTCTGTCAAGGCCGCAACCTTCGGATCGCGCAGGATCGGGACGGGGTCTGGCGTAGGTGCCCGATTGCCCAGAAGCTGCGCCTCGTGATCCTCCAGAAACTGACCGATGCCCTTGGTCAGCGCCGCGACCGTGTAGTCGCCCGCCATGGGCAGGTATTTCTTGCCATGCACGCGCGTTTGTCTTTGCAGTCGCGCAACGGTCGTGGTGATGGATTGCTCAATGAACTCTGGCTGCCCTTCTTCGACGACCAGCACCGCGTCCAGCCCCTCGCAAAACGCCTCGATCTCGCTGGTGATGGTCGGATAGCAGACATTCATCACGTAGATCGGCAGCTTTGTCTCGCCATAGGCATCGCTAAGGCCCAGGAACTGCAGCGCCCGGATGGTGCTGTTATACATGCCGCCCTGCACGATCAGCCCGGTCTTTCCGGTCTTGTCCGCACCCGTCGGGCCGAAATGTTCGTTCAGCCCGGCCTGTTTCACGAAGTCGATCGCCGCCGGCAGGCGGTGTTCGATCTTCTCGACCTCATGGGCATAGGCCGCAGGGGGCAGAACGATCCGGTCAAGGTCGCGCTTGGGGCTGTTCAGGGCGTCCTGAAGGGTGAACTCGGGCCGCTTGTTGTCCTTGCAAACAAACTGTCCGGTCATATGACAGGACCGGACCCGAACCTGTAGCATAACGGGTGTGTTCGAAGCCTCAGAAAGCTCAAACCCCTTTTCAATCAGATTGACCATGCATTCCTGATCAGGCCGGGGATCGAGCAGCCACATCTGGGATTTCATCGCGAACGCGTGGGTGCGTTCCTGCATGATGGAGGAGCCTTCGCCGTAATCCTCACCCACGATGACCATGGCGCCGCCCTTGACCCCGCCCGAGGCGAGATTGGCCAGCGCGTCGGACGCGACATTGGTCCCTACCGTCGATTTCCAGGCCACCGCCCCGCGAAGGGGATACATGACCGAGGCTGACAGCATCGCGCCTGCTGTCGCTTCGTTCGCGGAGCTTTGGAAGTTCACGCCAAGATCATCGAGAATGTCATTCGCATCGGCCAGCACGTCCATCAGATGCGAGATCGGCGAGCCCTGATAGCCGCCCACATAGGATATGCCCGACTGCAGAAGCGCCTTGGTGATCGCGAGAATTCCCTCGCCGCGAAAGACGTCTCCGTCCCCCAGCTTCAGATGTTCCACTTCCTTGGCAAATGAGCGTTCGGCCATTTGTGTCTCCCAAAAATTATATGGAAATGGATAATTTTATATGTAAAGTAAGTCAAGACGTTTCGCGATGGCGATTGTTGCCTGACGCGGAAGAGAAGTAAAAAAAGGTTGAAAAACATGCACGTAGCCCGACCCGATAGTCTGGTCTCGGAGATTCTCCCGGCGGTCTCAGACTACCTCGATTCGCCGCCGAAGATGCTTTTGGGGGCTGAGCGGACGGGGGCCGCGGATGGCCGGACACTCAATGCTTTCAACCCGGCGACCGGCAAGAAACTCGCTGAAGTGCCGCGCGGTGGTGCCCATGAGATCGACCTGGCCGTTCAGCGCGCTCGTGAAGCGCTGAACGGGGACTGGGGCCGGATGCGCCCGGTGGAACGTCAGCGCGTCATGCTGCGGCTGGCGGACCTGATCGAGGCCAATGGCGAGGAACTGGCGCAGCTGGAAACACTGAACAACGGCAAATCGGTGATGCTGTCGCGGTTGGTCGAGGTGGGCAATTCCTCCAACTACCTGCGGTACATGGCGGGATGGGCCACCAAGATCGAAGGCTCCACCATCGACGTATCCATCGCGGTGCCGCCCGGCGCAAAATACCAGGCCTATACGCGCAAGGAGCCGGTGGGCGTCGTTGGCGCGATCACGCCGTGGAACTTCCCGCTGAACATGGCGATCTGGAAGATTGCCCCGGCGCTGGCCTGCGGCAACACGGTGGTTCTGAAACCCGCCGAGGAAACGCCGCTCACGTCGTTGCGGCTGGGCGAGCTGTGTCTTGAGGCGGGGTTGCCGCCGGGCGTCGTCAATGTCGTGACCGGCACCGGGGCCGAGGCGGGCGCGGCGCTGACCGCGCATCCCGGCGTGAACAAGCTGACCTTCACCGGTTCGACCGAGGTGGGCAAGATCATCGGTATTCAAGCCATGCAGGACATGAAGCGGGTCACGCTGGAACTGGGTGGCAAGGCGCCGATGATCATGTTCGACGATATGGACCTCGATCAGCTGGCCATGGCTGCCGGTGTCGGGGTGCTGTTCAACTCTGGCCAGACCTGCTGTGCGGGGACCCGGATCTATGCCCAAAGGGGGATCTACGATCAGGTTTGCGAGGTCATGGCGCGGACCGTGGGCGGTATGGCCATCGGACCGGGGCTTGACCCGGCGAATGCCATCAACCCCATGGTCTCGGCCAAGCATCAGGCCCATGTGAACGCCTGTGTCGCCAGCGGTCTGGACCAGGGCGCAACCCCGTTGCTGGGAAACGATGCCTATCAGGGCGACGGGTTTTTCGTGACGCCGCAGATCTTCACCGATGTCCGGCAGGACATGAAGATCATGCAGGACGAGGTTTTCGGTCCGGTCTTCACGATCACGCCCTTCGATGATCCCGACGACGCAATCCGCATGGCCAATGACACCCGCTACGGGCTTGGCGCGTCGATCTGGACGACGAACCTGAACACGATGCACCGCTACGTGCCGCAGATCCAGGCGGGCACGGTCTGGGTGAATGCCCACAACCTGCCCGACGCGAACATGCCGTTCGGCGGGTACAAGCAATCCGGCATTGGCCGCGAGCACGGTCGTGCTGCGCTGGATGCGTATCTCGAAACGAAGTCCGTCTGCGTTGCGGTGAGGTGAGGGCGATGAGCACGAAACACGAGAACCCGAACCGCAATGACAATTTCCTGCGCGAACACAACGGGCGTCACCAGCTTCACCCGATGGTGCATCCCCTGATCATCGAACAGCGCCCGCCGCGGATCATCGTGAAGGGAGAGGGGTCTTACGTCACCGATATCGACGGAAACACCTATGTCGATGGTGTCGGCGGGCTGTGGAACGTCAACGTCGGACATAACCGGCCCGAGGTGAAAGCGGCGATTTCTGCCCAGATGGAGGAGATCAGCTACTATTCCAGCTTCGCAGGAACCGCGACGCCCCCCTCCATCGAGCTGTCTGCCAAGATCATCGAGATGACGGCAGAGGAGGACATGAGCAAGGTCCTGTTCTCTGCCAACGGGTCAGACGCGGTTGAAACCGCGCTCAAGCTCAGCCGCCAATACTGGAAGCTGGAGGGAGAGCCGGAGCGAACCGGCTTCATCTCGCTCAAGCAGGGCTATCACGGCATTCAGTTCGGGGGCACCTCGGTCAACGGGTCCAGCCTTTATCGCTCCGCCTATGGACCGCTGTTGCCCGGTTGCTATCAGGTGGACAGCCCCTGGACCTATCGAAACCCCTATTCCGAAGACCCGGAAGAACTGACCGAGGCAATCATCACACAAATCGACCGGCTGATCCGGCATCAGGGCGCGCATACGATCGCAGCCTTCATTGCCGAGCCGGTGCAGGGGGCCGGGGGCGTTATTGTTCCTCCCGCAAGCTTCTGGCCCCGCCTGCGAACACTACTCGACGCGCACCGCATCCTCCTCATCTCGGACGAGGTGGTGACCGGGTTCGGGCGCACCGGCGCGATGTTCGGTGCACGCGGTTGGGGCGTGAAACCCGACATCATGTGTTTCGCCAAGGGCATCACGGCGGGCTACATCCCGCTGGGCGCGACGGTGATCAACAAGCGGATCTATGCAGCCTGGCAGAAGGGCATCGATCCGATGGGCTTCATCATGCACGGCTACACGGCCACCGGCCACGCGCTGGGCTGCGCCGCCGCCAATGCCACGCTGAAAATCGTCGAGGACGAAGACCTGCCCGGCAATGCCGCCCGGATGGGCAAGCGGTTGCTGGATGGGCTGAGCGACGTGCCGAACTGGTCCTCGCTTGTGGGTGAAGTGCGCGGCAAGGGGCTGATGGTCGGGCTTGATCTGGTGGCCGACAAGCACACGCGTGAACCCATCGACCCCGGAAAAGGGCAGGGGGAAATAGTGGCGACCTTCGCGCGTGACGAGGGCGTGATCGTGCGCCCCGCCGGGCCGGTCGTCATCATCTCGCCGCCCCTGACACTCTCTGAAGCTGAAACCGACAAGATCGTCGATGGGCTGATCAAGGCATTGCGCCGGTACGAACAGGAGAAATAGCGATGTTGCCTGGCAAGGACTTTCTGAAATTCACCGCCGCCGCTGTGCAGGCAAGCCCGGTCTTTCTGGACGCGCTGAGAACCGCCGAGAAAGCCGCCGGACTGATTGCTGAGGCGGCCGCGAACGGGGCGTCGCTTGTCGTCTTCCCCGAGGTGTTCATTCCCGGTTACCCCTATTGGAACTGGATCACCGACCCGGTCACCGGCGGGGCATGGTTTGAGAGACTGGTGCGTGCATCGGTCTTTGCGGATGGGCCGGAAATCGGCGTAATCCGCGACGCTGCCAAGGCCAATGGCTGCCATGTGGTGATCGGGTTCAATGAACGTAGCCCGGTATCCCTGGGCGCGCTTTACAACACGCTGCTCTTTATCGGGCCGGATGGTTCGGTGATCGGCAAGCACCGAAAGCTGGTGCCGACCTGGGCCGAAAAACTGACCTGGGCGGGCGGGGACGGATCGAGCCTTAGGGTCTATGACACCACAATCGGGCCGCTCGGCGGTCTGGCCTGTGGCGAGAATACCAACACGCTGGCCCGGTTCAGCCTGCTTGCACAGGGTGAACTGGTGCACACGGCCAGCTATATCTCGCTGCCCGTCGCCCCCAAGGATTACGACATGGCCGAAGCCATCAAGCTGCGCAGCATGTCGCACAGTTTTGAGGGCAAGGTCTTTACGGTGACCGCCACTTCAACCGTGTCGGAAGAGATCATCGCGGCGATGGAAGACATCCGCCCCGATGCGCGCGAGCTGCTGCAACGCAAATCCAGCGCCTATTCCGGGGTCATCGGCCCCGACGGGCGCGAGGTGGTACCGGGCCTGATCGACGACGAGGGCATCGTCTATGCCGAGATCGACCTCGGGAAATGCATCCAGCCCAAGCAGATGCACGACATCACCGGCCACTACAACCGGTTCGACATCTTCAATCTGGCGGTGAACCAGCGGCCCCAGGCCCCGGTCACGCTCTCGGGGCAGACCGCCACCGTTCCCCAGCAATCCGACGAGGCGGCAGAAATCACCGCCCCGGACACCGAATAATCCGAAGGAGGCTACCTATGGCACAGACCGAAATCAGGCCCGAAGACGACATCCTTGGCCGTGCCCGCGTGCGCGACACGCCCGAGCTTGAGGCCTATTACGAAGACCTGGCGCGGATCGAGACCGGGGCGCTCTGGACCGTCGCCAACGACATCGAACCGTGGGAGCCGACGCCGAAATCGGCCCCCGTCCACTGGAAATGGGCCGATCTGCGCCAGCAGGTGTTGCGCGCCATTGATCTGGTCCGGCCAGAGGATGCGGGACGGCGGGTCGTCTATCTGCGCAATCCTCAGCGCAAGGATGTCAGCGCCGCCTGTGGCTGGCTCTTTTCCGGCATCCAGACCATGAAAGCGGGCGAACGGGCCCCGGCGCATCGGCACGCGGCCTCGGCGCTGCGGTTCATCATGGAAGGGTCGGGCGCCTATACCATCGTCGATGGTCACAAGGTGGAACTTGGTGCGAACGATTTCGTGCTGACCCCGAATGGCACCTGGCATGAACACGGTATCCGCGAGGACGGCACCACCTGCATCTGGCAGGACGGTCTGGATATTCCGCTGACCAATTGCCTGGAGGCGAATTTCTACGAGGTTCACGCGGATGACTACCAGACCACGGACCTGCCGTGGAATGGCAGCCCCGCAACCTATGGCGGACCCGGCCTGCTGCCGCAAACAGACACGTGGGACAAGCCCTATTCGCCGCTGCTGAAATATTCCTGGGAACCGACCTACGAGGCGCTGCTGCGCTACGCGAAGGTCAGCGATGGCTCGCCCTATGACGGGCTGATCTTGCGCTACACCAACCCTCAGACCGGCGGCCACCCGATGCTGACCATGGGGGCCAGCATGCAGATGCTGCGCCCGTCCCAGCATACCAAGGCGCATCGCCATACGGGCAACGTGATCTACCACGTGGCCAAGGGGCAGGGCTATTCGGTCATCGGCGGCAAGCGCTTCGACTGGTCTGAGCATGACATCTTCTGCGTCCCGCCCTGGACCTGGCACGAGCACTGCAACACCCAGGAGCGCGACGATGCCTGCCTGTTCTCGTTCAACGACTTCCCGGTGATGGAGAAGCTCGGCTTCTGGGCCGAACAGGCGCTCGTGGACAATGACGGCCATCAGATCGTCGCAGACTGAAAACAAGGAACGGATAAATGAGACTTGTAACCTATCGGGACGGTGCGGCCGGTGAAGGCCGACTTGGCGTCGTGGAAAACGGCCAGATCGTGGACGTGGAACTGCTTGGCGATGCCGTGGGAGAGGCGCTGCCCGCAACGATGCTGGAGCTGATCGACCTTGGCCCGGATGCGCTTCAGGCGGTCCGGCGCGCGCTTGCCGCCACCGCCGACGCGCGTCCGGCCGGTTTGGCCGTGCCGCAGGAGAATGTGCGGCTACTCGCCCCCATTCCACGCCCGCGCAAGAACATCTTCGGCATCGGGCTGAACTACGTGGAACATGTGGCGGAATCCGCAAAGTCGCTGGATACGTCCAAGGACCTGCCGAAGGAGCCTGTGGTGTTTTCCAAACCGCCCACCAGCGTGATCGCCACGGGCGAGGGCATCCAGCACAACGCCGAAATGACCCAGCAACTCGACTGGGAGGTCGAACTGGCGGTCATCATCGGCAAGCGCGCCACCCGCATCGCCAAGGAGGGCGCGATGAGCCATGTCTTTGGTTACTCAGTGATCAACGACATCTCGGCCCGCGACAACCGCCGTGCGGGGCAGTGGATTTTCTCGAAAGGTCAGGACACGTTCTGCCCGTTCGGCCCGGCCATTGTGACCGCGGATGAGGTGGAAGACCCTCACAATCTGGACCTGTGGCTGACCAAGAACGGCGAGGAAAAGCAGCGGTCAAACACCAGGCATTTGCTCTTCGATATTCCGACCCTGATTGCCGACATCTCCTCGGGCATCACGCTGGAACCGGGCGACATCATCGCCACCGGCACCCCTGCGGGCGTCGGCGCGGGCCGCGATCCGCAGGAATGGATGTGGCCCGGCGACGTCATCGAATGCGGCGTCGAGGGCATCGGGGTTCTGCGCAACCCGGTTGTGAAGATCGGGGGCTGAGATGAGCGTTTCTCTGGACAACATGCACAAGACCATTCGGATCGGACAGATCGTTCCGTCATCGAACCTGACCATGGAACGCGAAATTCCCGCCATGCTGCGCGCGCGGGAGTTTCAGTTCCCCGAACGGTTTTCGTTCCACTCCAGCCGGATGCGGATGAAGAAGGTCACGGCGGAAGAGCTGAAGGCGATGGATTGCGACAGCGACCGCTGTGCGCTTGAACTGTCCGACGGGGCCGTCGATGTGATGGGCTATGCCTGTCTTGTCGCGATCATGTCGATGGGCAAGGGCTATCACCGCGAAAGCCAGGCGCGGTTGCATCAGGTGACCGTGGACAATGGCCACCCTGCGCCTGTGGTCTCCTCTGCCGGGGCGCTTGTGGACGGGCTCCACCTGATGGGCGCAAAACGGATCTCGATCATCACCCCCTATATGCGGCCGCTGACCAATATGGTGGCCGAGTATATCGAGGCCGAGGGCGTAGAGGTGTCGGATAGCATCGCGCTCGAAATCCCCGACAATCTGGAGGTTGCGGCACAGGATCCGCTGAACCTGCTGGACATCTACAAACGTGTGAATCGCAAGAACATCGACGCATTGGTTCTGTCAGCCTGTGTGCAGATGCCATCTCTCGCAGCCATTCAGAAGGTCGAAGACGAATGCGGCATCCCCGTGCTGTCCGCCTCCGTCGCAACGACCCACCAGATGCTGAAATCACTGGGGCTGAGAGCCGAAGTCAAGAATTGCGGTCAGTTACTTTCAGGAGCTTACGCCTGATCGGACCCATGGAACTCCAAAAGGGAGGAGAAGGACCATGACGAGACTAAAGACTTTTCAGGAACTCTTTAAAAGAGACCGCAGGCCCGGCGATCTGGTCTTCGCGGTTCTTTTCCTCGGGTTCTGCCTTTTTCTGCTGGCCAACCTGCGCAGTCAAGCGCAGTGGCTGGACAACACCGCGACCGTCGCACAACCCGCGTTCTGGCCCACCGTGGCCGTGATCGGGATGAGCTTCTTCGCAGGTCTCCACCTGATCGGATCCATGGTGTCGCCGCGCATTCCCGGGCGCCTTAAGGAAGGCATCTTCTGGCTGCGCTCGGCCGAATACGCGGTCTATTTCCTGATCTATGTCTGGAGCGTTCCGATTGTCGGCTACCTGCTGTCGACCATCCTCTTCTCACTCTTCCTGACGGTCCGGCTTGGCTATCGAAGCCGGACGGCGATCATCATGTCGGTGCTGTTCGGACTTTCGGTTGTGCTGGTGTTCCGCACCGGGCTGCAGGTGAGAATCCCGCCCGGGCAATTCTATCAGTACCTGCCCGACAGCATTCGTACATTTGCCATGGTTTATCTGTGAGGGCCTGAACGATGGAAGCTATTCTAGGTGGAATTCAAATCCTGATGTCCTGGCAGGTGCTTGTGGCCCTGCTGATCGGATCGGTCGGGGGCGTGATCATCGGTGCGATCCCCGGTGTGGGGGCCGCTGTGGCCATTGCGATCCTTCTTCCCGCAACCTTCGCGTTTGAACCGATTGTCGGGCTGACCGTCCTTCTGGGGATTTACGGCAGCGCGATGTATGGCGGTTCGATCCCTGCGATCCTGCTCAATACACCGGGCACGCCGGTCAATGCGCTGACCACATATGACGGCTACCCCATGACCAAGCGGGGGCAGGCGCATCGGGCACTGTCCCTTGCCTATTCCGCCAGTTTCTTCGGCGGTGTCTTCGCGATCATCTGTCTGATCCTCTTTGCGCCGGTGCTGGCATGGGTTGCGCCGAATTTCGGCAGCCGCGAGATCTTTCTGGCGGCCCTTCTGGGTATAATCCTGGTGATCCTCGCGCATCGCGGTCAGATCATGGCGGCGGGCATGATGGCGTTTCTGGGGATATTCCTGAGCACGATCGGGCTGGAACCGGCCAGGTACACGCATCGTTTCACTTTCGGGCAAGGCTGGCTGACCAGCGGGATCAACCTGATCGTGATCGTGCTTGGCCTGTTTGCGATTTCCCAGGCGCTGCTGTTGCTGCTGGACAAGGAACGCAAGCCGGAATCCGCCCGAGTTGAGGGCAGCCTGTGGGGGGGCTTTGTCGAGCTTCTGGGGCTGAAGCGCGTTGCGGGTGTTGCCTCCAGTCTCGGGGTAATGATGGGGACCATTCCCGGCGTGGGTGAATTTACCGCGCAGTTCCTGAGCTACACTTACGCCCAGAAAACCTCCAAAACTCCCGAAACCTTCGGTGACGGCTCGCCCGAGGGGCTTGTGGCATCGGAATGCGCCAACAACGCGGTTCCTGCAGCGGCCATGATCCCGCTTCTGGCCCTTGGTGTTCCGGGGGAGGCCCTAACGGCTATGATGCTGTCGGTGTTCTACGTGCACAACGTCATTCCGGGGCCACAGCTCTTCCAGAACGAGATGGACTTCGTCATGGCGCTTTACATGGCGATGCTGCTGCTGAACGTGATCGTGATTGTCTTCCTGCTGTCATCGACCAACCTGCTGCTGAAGATCACGCAGATCCCGACGCGGTTCCTGGGCATGATGATCCTCGTTCTCAGCTTCGTGGGGGTCTATTCCCTGCGCAATTCTGCTGTGGACTGCGCATTGGCCGCCGGGTTCGGTGTCTTCGGGTTGATCCTCAAGCGGCTGAACCTGCCAATTGTTCCGATCGTCCTTGGGGTCGTTCTTGGCGCGATCATGGAAGTGAAGCTGCGCAGTGCGATTGCCCGGATCAATGAGCCGCTGGACTGGTTCAACCGGCCAATCTCGGTCGTGCTGATCCTGCTGATCCTGTTCGTGGTGGGCAACCATTACCGGGCCGTCCTGCTGGAACACAGGCAGCGGGTACAGCGCGCGGCAGACGGCGAGCTGAAGGGCCGGGAAGGGGAGGCGCCGGTCGCTCCCGAAGGGTTCTGAGTGCAAAGATGAGTATGTATGCAAATGAAACGATTTACATATAAAATAAAATATGCTATGCCTGTCCTACGAACAGAAAGTGGATGGCAAAGCTCGCAAAACCTGCACGCCACACCACCGGCAGAGAGGAAACCATGATGAAAAAACTACTGACAGCACTTGCGCTCGGAACGAGCATGCTGGGAACCGTAGCAATCGCGGATTACCCCGAACGGCCCGTCGAGTTTGTCGTTCCGTTCCCGCCCGGCGATCTGGAAGACCTGCTGACGCGGATCATCGCTGACGAATTCCAGGCCACCTATGGCGTTCCCGCGGCAGTCATCAACCGCCCCGGCGGCGGCGGCGGGCCCTTTCCCGGCGCGATCTCGGTGGCCAACGCCCCGGCTGACGGCTACACGATCGGCTCTTTCGTGATCGGTGTTCCCGTTGTCGGGCCGACCATCGGCATCCCCGATCTCACCCCCGATCCGTTTGAACCGATCGGGATCTTCCTGACCTACCCGTTTGTCGTCGCAGCCAGTGCCAACGCGCCCTATTCCACCATGGAAGAGCTGGCGGAATACGCACAGGATAACGACGTTCTCTTCGGGCATTTCGGGGAGCGCAGCATTCCGCGTCGCCATATGATTGCGATGTCACGGCACCTTGGGTTCGAATTCTCCTCCGAAGCCGGCTTCGATGCGCTGGACTGCAATACGCTTGCATCTGGCGACGCGGATGTCATCTCGACCACGGCACAGCTGATTTTCCCGTGCATCGACGATCTGAACATTCTTGCCACGGCGACGAATGACCGGATCTCGATCATGCCGGATGTACCGACCATGGGCGAACTGGCGCCGGAACTTGACCTGTCGACCTGGAACGGGTTGTTCGTTCACCGCGATACCCCGGCCGAGATCCGCGACATGATCGAGGCCGTGGCCATCAGCGCGATGAGTTCTGACGCGGCACTGGAACTGGCGGAAAACACCGGGGCGCTCATCTACTGGATGCCAGCCGAGGAGGCCGCGGCCCAGATCCAAAGCGACATCCAGACGCTTGCCGTTATCGACGCGCTGGTCGAGGGCAACTAAGATCCTTGCCACCGGGTGTTCTGCCCGGTGGCACTTTCTTTGCCATGAGCCGGACCAATGACGAAACAACGAAACATTCTCTGGATCATGTGCGACCAGCTGAGGTTTGATTACCTCAGCTGTTATGGTCATGACCGCCTGCACACACCCAATATCGACCGCCTCGCCGAACGCGGCGTGCGATTCAACAATGCCTATGTGCAGGCGACCGTGTGCGGCCCGTCCCGGATGTCGGCCTATACCGGGCGCTATATGCGCTCTCACGGGTCAACGCAAAATGCCGTTCCGCTCAGGGTAGGGGAGCCGACGCTTGGCGATCACCTGAGCGAAACCGGAACCCGCTGCGTCCTGATCGGCAAAACCCATATGCGGCCCGATCTGGAGGGAATGAAGCGGCTCGGGATTGATCCGGCATCCGAGATCGGGGCACGCGTTGCCGAAGGTGGGTTTGAGGCGTTCGACCGCGATGACGGGGTTCACCCAACGGGCTATCGCAAGAAAGAACCCGCCTATAACGCCTATCTGCGACATGCCGGGTTTCAGGCGGAAAACCCGTGGGAGTTCTGGGCGAACTCGGCTGAAGGGGCGGACGGAACCAACCAGAGCGGCTGGCTGCTGACCCATGCGGACAAGCCTGCGCGCATTCCTGAAGAGCATTCAGAGACCGCCTATATGACCCGCCGCGCCATGGCCTTCATGGAGGCCGCAGAAGCGGATGGGCGACCGTGGTGCGCGCACCTGTCCTATATCAAGCCCCACTGGCCCTATATCGTCCCGGCGCCCTACCATGACATGTACGGCCCCGAGGATGTGAAGCCTGCCGTGCGAAGCTCTCAAGAGCTGGAAAACGCCCATCCCCTGTTCAAGGCGATCACAGAAGAGGTCTATTCAAGGAATTTCTCCCGCGACGAGGTGCGTGAAAAGGTGATCCCGGCCTATATGGGGCTGATCAAGCAGATCGACGACCAGCTCGGTCAGCTCTTTGCCTTCATGGACGAACGCGGGCTGACGGAAAACACCATGATCGTGTTCACCTCGGATCACGGGGACTATCTGGGCGATCACTGGATGGGCGAGAAGTACATGTTCTACCAGCAGGCGGCGAAGGTGCCCCTGATCGTCGTCGATCCTTCAAGTGAGGCGGATGCAACGCGCGGTAGTGTTTCGGATGCTTTGGTCGAGATGATCGACCTGGCGCCAACCTTCGTGGAGTATACCGGCGGCACCCCTGCCATGCATATCCTTGAAGGACGGTCCCTGATGCCGTTGCTGCGCGACAGCGATGCGGACTGGACGCGAACCCATGTCTTCTCAGAGCTCGACTATTCCAATCTGCCCGCCCGGCTGAAACTGGGGCGCGATGTGCAGGACTGCCGCGCGACCATGGTCTTTGACGGCCGGTTCAAGATGATCGAGGTGCAGGGCATGCGGCCAATGCTATTTGATCTGCAGACCGATCCCGATGAGTTGATTGATCTGGGAGAGGACGTGGCGCAGGAAGACGTGCGTAGGCGGCTCCGGTCTGCGCTGGATAAGTGGCACCGCGACACCCGCCTGCGCATCACCAAAAGCGATGAGGCCTACAGGGCTATGGATCCGGTGCTGAGGGAAAGCGACCCGGATCTCGTGGCGGGGGTCGTCATCGGCTATTGGGACGAGGAAGAGGTTGAGGCCGAACAGCGCAAGATCGCGAGGATCCTGTCGCAGTCCAAGGACTGACAATTCTGTCTCAGTCGCTGCAACACAAACTTCGCGCTGGTGATCAAGGTTCGATCTGTCTGCCCCGGCTCATAGAACTCCGTTGCCGAATGTTAGCACACGGGACCGGGCAGAGCGGTGGCTCCCATCCGCTGTGCTGATTGGAGCATCCTGGTGCAACAAGTTGGCACAGCTGGTTGCGACCTCACGTGCCCGGCGTTTCCCGTCTTGATTGACATCATACATTTTATATATAAAATTATGCAAACGCATGGGATTTGATTCTACAGGGATGCCAATGTCGATTGTTCACGCTGAAGTTGCCGCTGTTTCGTCCGAAACGCCTGTTATCAAACGGATTCTGTTGAAACCGCAGGGCGATGGTTTTGGCGATTGGCAGGCCGGGGCGCATCTTCGGGTGCAGCTGACCGGTGGCGGCAGCCGCGCCTATTCGCTGCTGCGCCTGCCCGATCTGGCCCCCGATCAGGTGGCACTGGGCGTGCTTCTGGAACAGAAAAGCACCGGCGGCTCCAAATTCATGCATGCGCTGAAACCTGGCGACACGATCAAGATCTCGCCGCCCGCCAACCAGTTCGCGCTTGGTGATCACGCCGAACATGCGGTGCTGATCGCCGGCGGCATCGGGATCACCCCGATCCTGTCCATGGCCGCCGATCTGGCTGCGTCGGGACGGTCCTTCGAAGTGCATTTTGCGGGCCGAACAGAGGGCGCGCTGGCTTTCGTTCCCGAGATGACTGCCATCTGCAAGGATGCCCTGCATCTGCACTATGACGACCAGCCCAGTGCCATGAATATCAGGGCCATTCTTGAAGACGCGCCTGCCGGGTCTCACGTCTATTTTTGCGGGCCCGCTGGCATGACAGAGGCCGTGAAAACCCGCGCCTCAGCCCTGGGATGGGATGACGCTCGCATTCATTACGAGCTGTTCACCACCGATGCAGACGAGAGCGAGAACACCGCCTTCGACGTCGAGATCAGCGATACCGGCCAGATCATCCACGTGCCCGCCGATAAAAGCATTATCGAGGCGCTGGAAGAGGCCGGGCTCGACCCGCTTTACGACTGCCAACGCGGGGATTGCGGGATTTGCCAGTGCGATGTGATCGACGGCATTCCAGACCACCGCGATGTCATCCTGACCGATGCCGAGAAAGCCTCGAATACCGTCATGCAGATCTGCGTGTCGCGGTCCAAAACCCCCAAACTCGTCCTCGACCTTTAACCAACAGCCAAAGGAGACCAGCATGGAACGATACCGTGGAAACCCGAGAGCCGTTGAAAACCTGGTTCAGGGGCATGCCGTACATCGCGACGTCTATGTCGACCGCGAAATCTTCGATCTGGAGATGGAGCAGCTTTTTCCGAATTCCTGGGTCTATGTCGGGCATGAGAGCCAGCTGAAGAACCCCGGCGACTACATCACCTGCAAGATCGGCCATCAGCCCATTCTGGTGTCGCGGCATAAGAACGGCACCATCCACGTGCTGCACAACCGCTGCCCCCACAAGGGCGTCAAGATCGCGTCCGAGCCCTGCGGCAACACCGGCAAGTTCTTCCGCTGTCCCTACCATGCCTGGAGCTTCAAGACCGATGGATCGCTTTTAGCGATCCCTTTGAAGAAGGGCTACGAAGGCACCGGGTTCGAAGCTGACAAGGCGTCGAAGGGGCTGCCCCGGGTCGAGAACGTGCAGATCTACCGGGGCTTCATCTTTGCCCGCCTGTCGGACACCGGGCTGAGCTTCGAGGAGTATTTCGGAGACTCCCTTTCGACGATCGACAACATGGTGGATCGCTCACCACAGGGCGAGGTCGAGATCATCGCTGCGCCGATCCGCTATATGCATACCTGCAACTGGAAGATGCTGGTCGACAACCAGACCGACACCTGCCACCCGATGGTGGCCCATGAAAGCAGCGCGGGCACGGCCGTCAGCGTGTGGGAACGCGAAAAGCACCGCTTCACGGAAACTCCGATGGCCGTGCAGCTTTATGCGCCCTTCATGAGCCCCTATGAATTCTACGAAGGCGCAGGCATCCGGGTCTGGCCCAATGGCCACGGGCATTCCGGCGTGTCGGGGTCGATCCATCAGGATTATGACGATGTCGAAGGCTATCTCGACATGATGGTCGAGGCTTACGGCGAAACCCGCGCCCGCGAAATCCTCGGCGATATCCGGCACAACACGCTCTACTTCCCCAATGTGATGGTGAAGGGGCCGGTCGGCATCCTGCGCAACTTCATTCCGATAGCTGTCGACAAGACCCTGGTGGAAAGCTGGGCCTTCCGGCTGGTGGGGGCACCGGACAAGATCTACGAACGCGCGCTGATGTATAACCGCTTCATCAATGCGCCCACCTCCATCGTCGGGCATGACGATCTGGAAATGTACGAACGCGCGCAGGAGGGCCTGCTGTCAGACGCCAATGAGTGGATCAACCTGCGCAGGCTTTACGAGGAGGGGGAGCCTGAGGATGTGACCGAAGTCGTTAACGGCACCTCGGAACGGCAGATGCGCAACACCTTCTATGCATGGCGGAAATTCATGGTTCAGGGGATGGATCAGAAAGTGGAGGCCAGCGCATGAGCCCCGAGCAGCTGATAGATTTCGTCTATGAAGAGGCCGCCACGCTGGACGAGATGCGGTGGGAGGACTGGCTGGCGCTGTTCCATCAGGACGGGCTCTACTGGATGCCGCTGGAATGGCAGCAGCAAGACCCAGTTTTGCAACCCTCGCTCATGTATGAAGACCAGCTTTTGCTGACGGTCCGGGTGGAACGGCTATCGGGTGAACGCACCTTCAGCCAGAAACCGAAAAGCCGCTGTCATCACCTGATGCAGCGTCCCCGCGTCCTGTCGCTTGGGCAGGAGGATGGCATCTACAGGCTGCGCACCTCCTTCATCTACACCGAAACTCGTGGCGATAATCTGGAGCGCTATTCGGGTTGGGTCAGTCATGAACTGGTGGAGGTCGAAGGTGCACTGAAGATCATGCTCAAGCGTGTTGACCTGATCAATTTCGACGCGCCCTTCGGCAATCTTCAGCTGTTCATTTGAGGGGCCTGTCAGAATGAGCACCGTATGTGGCCGCTTCGCAGAAACCGCGAACCGACGCGGGGACGCGCCCTTCCTGCATGTGCTGGAAGAAACCGCAGCGATCTATGGCATTCCCGCAGGCGACATTTCATATGCCGAGATGGCGCGGCGTGTTGCCGACTGGGAGGATCGTTTTGCTGCTGCCAGGGTCGGTCATGGGCACCGGGTGGGGTTGCTGCTGCAAAACCGGCCCGTGTTCATCGAGATCTGGCTCGCCCTGAACAGCCTTGGCGCATCGGTTGTCCCGATCAATCCCGATCTGCGGCTGGCGGAACTGGAATACCTGGCAGAGCATTCGGAAATGGTGCTGGCCATCGTCCTGCCGGACCGGGTGGCGGAAATGTCGGATGCGGTGACCAATGCGGGGTCGCCTGCGCGGGTTATCACGCCCGATGACTTCATTCCCAAGGCCCCCGTCCCGGCAGCGGCTGCCGAAGAGCTGGGGGCCGGGACCGAATGCGCGCTGCTTTACACGTCGGGAACGACAGGACGGCCAAAGGGCTGCATCCTGACCAATGAATACTTCCTGCATTCGGGCGACTGGTACGCCGAAACCGGTGGCCATATCAGCCTGCGCCGCGATGCGGAACGTATGCTGACCCCCCTGCCGCTTTTCCACATGAACGCCATGGCGGTCTCTGTCATGGCGATGATCACCACCGGCGGCTGTCTGACGCTGCTCGACCGGTTCCATCCGCGCAGCTGGTGGGACTCGGTGCGCAAGTCTCGGGCGACGGTCGTGCATTACCTCGGGGTCATGCCGCCCATGCTGATGGGGGCGGAGCCATCGCCAGCCGATCGCGACCATAATGTGCGCTTCGGCTTTGGCGCCGGGGTCGACCCGAAGCTTCATGCCGAGTTCGAAGCCCGTTACGGCTTCCCCCTGATCGAGGCATGGGCCTGTACCGAGACCGGCAGCGGCGGCGTTATCAGCGCCCATGAGGAGCCGCGCAAGGTGGGCACCTCCTGCTTCGGGCGGCCCTGTACCGATGTTGAGGTTCGGGTCGTGGACGATGCCGGGCAGGATGCCGCTACCGGAATACCCGGAGAGCTGCTGGTTCGTCGGGCTGGCCCCAACCCGCGCTACGGGTTTTGTGCCGGATACCTGAAGAACTCGGAAGCCACCGCTGAGCTGTGGAAAGGTGGGTGGCTGAACACCGGTGATGTTGTCCTTCAGGACGAAGACGGATCGCTTCACTTCGTTGACCGCAAGAAGAACGTCATCCGCCGGTCGGGCGAAAACATCGCCGCCGTAGAGGTTGAAAGCATCCTTAATCGGCATGAAGACATCCGCATCTCGGCAGCGGCTGCCCATCCCGACGAGCTGCGCGGTGATGAGGTTGCGGTCTTCCTGATCCTCGAAAGCGGCGGCAGCAGCCCGGAGAAAGCGCATGAGATTGCCACCTGGGCGCTGGACCAGATGGCCTATTACAAGGTGCCGGGCTGGATCGCCTTCGTGGAAGACCTGCCCCTGACGGCCACCCAGAAAATCCTGCGTGGAAAGCTGAAAGGGCTCTTGGAAGAGACCATCACGCAGGGCGGTTTCATCGACACCCGCCACCTGAAGAAACGGCAGCGCTGATGGGGCTGCAATCCCCATATGAGGGCGTTGCGATCTGTGCGCCGACGACTGTGCCCTATGTCAGGTTCTCGCCCGAATCCGCCCATTGGTGGGCGGGTGCAGCCCTGCAATCCTTGGCGCAAACGACGGGCCTTGGACCTGCCGACATCGACGGCTTCTGCTTTGCCAGCTTCTCTGCCGCGCCCGATACGGTCGTGGGCATGGTCCAGCATCTGGGCCTCAGCCCGCGCTGGATGGACCATATCCCGACAGGCGGTGCCAGCGGGGTCATGGCGCTCAGGCGCGCGGCGCGGGCCGTGCAGTGCGGTGACGCCGAGGTGGTGGCCTGCGTGGCGGCCGATACCAACCAGATCGACAGCTATCGCCAGACGCTGGCCGGGTTTTCACGGTTTTCCCAGGACGCAACCTATCCCTACGGGTTCGGCGGCCCGAACGCGACCTTTGCGCTGATCACCGACAATTTCATGCGCCAGTTCGGTGTCACGCGGGAGGCCTTCGGCAAGCTCTGCGTGGCGCAGCGGAAGAATGCCCTGTCCAACCCGCTGGCGCTGATGAACAAGCCGCTGTCGCTGGACCAATACATGAGCGCCCGGCCCATCTCGGACCCGGTGCATCTGTTCGATTGCGTGATGCCCTGCGCGGGGGCAGAGGCGTTTCTGGTCACGACCCCCAAGAAGGCTGAAGAGCTGGGGCTTTCATCGGCGCGCATCCTCGCCACCATCGAGCGTCACAACGCGTTTGCCGAGGACAGTGTGCAATTTCGCGGTGGGTGGGAACGCGATCGCGAGGCACTTTGGCAGCGCGCGGGCTGCCGGCCTGAGGACATGCATTGCGTGCAGGTCTATGACGATTACCCGGTGATCGTGGCCATGCAGCTTGCCGATCTCGGGTTCTGCGAAAAACCGGACCTGTCCGACTTCATCGCCGCGAATGAATTCACAATCTCGGGCTCCCTGCCGCTCAACACCAATGGCGGGCAGCTTTCTGCCGGGCAGGCAGGTGCTGCGGGTGGGTTTCAGAACCTGACCGAGGGATTGCGGCAGATCCTGCGATGCCCCCTTGGCGATCGGGTGCAGGGGGCCGAGCGTGCGCTGGTCTCGGGCTTCGGGCTTGTGAACTACGACCGTGGCGTCTGCACCGGGGCTGTGGTGCTGGAAAGGCAGGCCCTGAGATGACCGAGCCGCTTCCCACCCCCAAACGCAAGGACCCGCTAGGGCGCAGTACGCTCGGCCATGTGCCCCCCGGTCTGCGCAGCCGCGCTGCGACCGAGATGGCGACATATGCCGCGCAGGGGCGTTTCGTTCTGCAAAGCTGTGACCGGTGCCGGTCCGTCACCTACCCGCCGCGTGACCGTTGCCCGACATGCTGGGGAACGCTGACCTGGGTTGATCAGGACAGCGGCGCACGCGTTGAGGCCGTCACCACGATCCGCCACTCCACCGACAATTTCTTTCGCAACCACATGCCCTGGCGGATCGGAACCGTTCGCCTGGACGCGGGACCGGTCGCCATCGTGCATCTTCATGGCGATGTGCATCAGGGCGACCGGGTTCGAATGACACTCCGGCTGGATCGGGGCGGCAACCCCGCCCTGTTCGCCATGCCGAAGGAGGAGACCCCGAACATGCAGGACGATCCCCAGCTACGCTGTTTCACGGCCCATCCGAAACACCGGCGGATTCTGGTCACGGACGGGCGGTCCGCCATCGGGCAGGCGATTGCGCGTGCGCTTCTCAAGGCCGGGGCGCAGACTGTGTTTCTTGGCGATGCTGACCCGCTGATGCGCTATCCCGGCAAGGCGGAGATTGAGGCACAGGAGGGCATCGAGCCGGTTTCCCTGAACATGACCGACAGCGGCAGCGTGCAGGAGCTTGCCGCGCAACTTGGCGGGCGGGTCGATATCGTGATCAACACCGCCTGCTTCGTGCGCCCGGGCGGCGTGGCCTTCGGGGCCAAGCTTTCCGACCTGCAAGCCGGTTTCGATCTGGGCGTTCTCGGGCTGGTGCGGCTGGCACAGGGCTTCGCCCCGGCCATGAGCGCGCGTTCCGATGACGGTGTGAATTCAGCCGCGGCATTTCTGGACATCTTACCGGTATCGGGCCTCAGCGGACAATTCGGCTATGCCGGTGCCGCCGCCAGCGCCGCCGCGCGACTGTCGCTTCTTTCCGGCCTGCGTGGCGAGATGCAGCAGACCGGCATTCGTGTGCTGTCGGTCCTGACCGGGCCTGTCGATGACGACTGGCACCAGGACCTGCCGCAACCGAAAGTCGTGCCGGGGCAACTGGCCCGCGCGGTCGTACACGCCCTGACCGAGGGACAGGAATTCACCTGCGCCGGGGATGTCGCGAAGGATCTCTTTGCCCGCTGGCAGGCCAACCCGCTTCTGACCATGAGGGAGGAAAACCGATGACCCGCTCACCCCTGACCTTGCTGGCCGAGGCGCTGGCCGACCGCACCGTGGAATGTATCGACCTGACCAACACGCTCAGCCCCGATTTCCCGGTCATTGTGCTGCCCGCCGAGTTCGGCCAATGCGCCCCGTTCCGGATGGAGAAGGTGTCTCGCTACGACGACAATGGCCCGGCCTGGTACTGGAACAACATCTCGATGAATGAACATACCGGCACCCATTTCGACGCCCCTGCGCATTGGGTGACGGGGAAAGACTTGCCCTCCAACACCGTCGATGCGGTTCCCACGCAGGATTTCGTGGCCCCCGTCGTGGTGATCGACATATCGAAGGAGGCCGCAGCGGATGCGGATTTCGTGCTGACCCGCGCCTTCCTTGAAGACTGGGAGGCACAGCACGGAGAAATCCCGAAGCGCCATTGGATCGCGCTGCGCACCGACTGGTACAAGCGCGTCGGCACGCCTGAATATCTGAACCTGAAAGAGGATGGCACTCATTCGCCCGGCCCCGATGGCAGCGCGATGGAGTTTCTGGTGCATGAGCGGGACTGCGTCGGTCTGGCGGTGGAAACCGTGGGCACCGATGCGGGCCAAGCCTTTCACTTCAACCCGCCGCTTCCCGCGCATTCGATCCTGCATGGCAACGGGCGATACGGGCTGCAATGCCTGACGAACCTCGACAAGCTGCCCACATTCGGCGCGATGATCGTCGCCTGTCCGCTGAAGATCGAGGGCGGTTCGGGCAGCCCGCTTCGGGTCATCGCACTTGTAGAAAGGGCACCGGCATGAGCAAGCGCACGACACTGATCACCGGCGGCAATTCCGGCATTGGCGCGGCTATCGGGCGGGCGTTGCTGGCCAAGGGAGAGGCGGTCGTGTCGCTTGGGCTGGAGATGCCCGATGACAGGCATGATGACCTGTTCGGCTACACCGCCGACCTGACCGATGCGGCGGAAACGGCGGAGGTGGCCGCCCGGATCTGCGCCACCCACCAGATCGACGCTATCGTCCATAATGCGGGCCTCATCCTGCCCAATCTGTTGGAAGATGCCGACCCTGCCGATGTACTGAAGCTTGCGCAACTGCATCTTGCCGCACCCATGGCCCTGACCCAGGCGGCGCTGCCCGGTATGGTTGAGCGCGGCAGCGGGCGGGTTGTTTTCGTCAGTTCGCGGTCCTTGCAGGGCATGCCCACCCGGTCCGCCTATTCCGCGACCAAGGCGGGGATCAACGGGCTGGCACGCACCTGGGCGCTGGAGCTCGCCCCGAAGGGCATCACCGTCAACGTAATCGCCCCCGGCCCTGTGCTGACCGAGAATTTCTGGGCCATCGTGCCCAAGGATGGAGAGCAGCAGCAGAAAATCGCGGGCGGCATCCCCGTGCGTCGGATCGGCACCGCAGAGGATATTGCGAACGCGGCCCTCTTCTTTCTGGATGACAGGTCGAGTTTCGTCACCGGGCAGGTGCTCTTCGTCTGTGGAGGAACCAGCCTCGCAGGCCAGATCAGTTGATTGAAACTCTTATCAGAGAGATTCAGGATGCGCGGGGCAGGGCGAGCTTGAAGCGTATGGCGATGAGTAAATCCAGTCCGGTCAAAGGGTTGCAAAGCGGCCTGAAGATCATCCGTTTCTCCGTGCTGCTCTGCCTCCGGTTGCCGCTTTTTCGGAATGCCGAAAATCTGCTTCCCATTGAGTCCGCATTTACTGGCTGGCGTTTTCCGTGGGCAGAACACATGAGGTGCTATCAGGGTACGATAGCTCAAAAGTCTTGTTGTGACCCATCGCGCGGACTTCATCAGGGCCATCGGCCAAATGCACCGAACACAAAAGCCCTTAACACGACCGCATCCAGCGCAAGAGTCCGACGCCCTTTCTGCGTTTCGCCCGGCGCTGTTCCGGCAGAGCGCCTGAGCCGCCAATTAGAAAAAGAAGTTTTCCGCTTCGAACGCTCGTATCATGGACCCGCAAGGCTATCGGTGCCGGATACGGCATTGTCGCGCCGGTCGCTGCGGCCGATGATGCGATGGATCTCCGGGTGTTCGGTCAGCCTTTGACGTTTGCGCACTTCGGCACGAAAGGCCGAGGGGCTTACCCCGAACTGGATCTTGAAGCTGCGGGTGAAGGCAGCAGGGGCCGAAAACCCGCAGGCGGTTGCGATCTCCTTGATCGAGAGGTCTTCGTAGAACAGGTAGTTGCGCGCAGCTTGCAGACGGATCCGCAGGTAGAGCCGCATGGGCGAGATCCCGAAAGCGGTTTCGCTGGCGCGGGCAAGGGTGCGCTTGGGCGTGTTTAGCCCCTCTGCCAGCTCGTCCAGCGACAGCGGGAAGTCGAGGTTCTGTTCCATTATTCTGGTCAGGCGCGATACAAGGCTGCCTTCCTGACTGTCCAACGGCTGATCCAGCCTTTGTTGGGTCTCGGGCGCGCGGCGCGTGTGTACCATCGCATTGGCAACCTCGCTTGCCATCGCCTCGCCTGCGAACCGTTCGATAAGGTCGAGCATCAGGTCAAGTGTGGCGATGCCCCCGGCGCAATGTACCCGATTGCCGGTGCTGACATAGATGCCGTTGAGCGGCCTTGCCTCGGGAAACCATTCCAGAAACGTGGGTACCGCTTCCCAGTGCAATACGACCTCGGGCGTGGTTTCCGTCGCCACAAGCCCGGCCTGAGCCAGCGCATATGCGCCGGTATCGACACCCCCCACGACCGCCCCGAAACGGGCAACTGTGCGAAGGTAGCCAAGCAGCCTGCGGGACAGGTTCTGCGTTGGCAGATTGCCCTGGAACAGAAGGCAGACATCAACCGGGGCATCCTGCGCCAGATCCCCGTCAGCGGAAAACCACATGCCGTTGGATGCATGAACATCGGCACCGTCTTCAGACAGGACCTGCCACTCAAAAAGATCACGTCCGGAATTCTGGTTCGCAATCCGAAGCGAGTCGCAGGCAAGGATGAGTGCGGTCAGCGGAAACTCGGGTTGGAGTACGAAGGCAAAGCGGGTTCTGGAATCGGGCACGCGTAGGGTGCCTTTCTAATAATTCGTGAGCATTTGGCAAAAATCGTATTATTCGCGGCAATAATAATCAACTCACTTGCGGTTTTTCGTCCTTACAGTTTCTCTATCAGCGGCCCGAAGCGGTTCGTGGCACGGCTGGTGAAACTTGATTTTCATGGCTGATGGACCTCCGTCAGCGGTGCATATTCGCACCGCGCGGACACTTGCGGCCTGCCGAACGGGAGCTGCCAATCGTGGACGACAAGAAGAAAAAACTGCAGGGCTGCTATGTCACCATTCCGACGCCGTTCGACGACACGCCGGACATGGCGGTGAACGAAAGCGCGCTGCGGCGTTATGTGCGGTTCCTGATCGATTCAGGGCTGAATGCTGACTATGCGACACTGCTGGCCGGTGGAGCCGCCGGGGATTTTTCGACGATGACGTTTGAGGAGCGGCTGTTCGTGGCCGAGGTCGTTGTGGACGAGGCCAACGGCGCGGTACCGATCGCCATGGGCGCGCAAACCACGAGCACGCTGGAGCTGGTCCGGCTGGCCAAGGCCGCAAGCCAGATCGGAACCGATTTCATCCAGGTATCCTGCCCGTTCTATTTCGCCCATACAGAGGCGGATTTCGAAGACTATGTCCGAGCCGCCGCAGAGGCCGCGCCGGATGTAGGGATCATCCTCTACAACACGTTCTGGACCAGTCAGAACCTGAGCTTTCCGATGATCGAGCGGCTGGCGGAGATTCCAAATCTCGTCGGTCTGAAATGGGCCGCACCGCGCACCGATGCGATGGAATTCGAAGATGTCTGTTCCCATTTCTCGGACCGCTTCACGATCATCGACAACAACCTGCTGTTCGGGATGAGCGCGATGCCCGCCCTCGGCGCAACGGCCTTCGAGGTGCATCACTGCAACTTCTGGCCCGAATGGGGGATCAAGCTGATCGACGAGGTGCGGGCGGGGAACTACCCCGAGATCGCCCGGATGCTGGTCGAGGAGGGCATGCCCTTCTACAAGCTCTGGGTAGAGATCGAACAGACCTATACCAGCGGTGACGGTTATCTCGACAAGCTGTGCATGGAACTGATCGGACTGCCCTCCAGCCGGTGCCGCCCGCCCACCCGCGACATTCGCCAGACCCACAAAGAACAAACCCACGCCATGATGAGCAAAATAGGCGTGCCAAGGCTGATCGGCCTTTCCTGAGGCGACGTGCAGACCACCACGAACACCATCAAGAACAGATCCAAAGGGAGTATGAAGATGATGAAGACAATCGTGAAAACCACGGGACTGGCCCTCGGCGCCAGCCTGTTGATGACGAGCGTTGCCGCCGCGCAGGATGACGTCCGGCTGCGCCTGAACTGGATGTATTACGGCTCTCATGCCGGGTTCGCGCATGGGTATGTGGCTGGCATCTATGATGATTACGGGATCGATCTCGACATCCGCTCGGGCAACGGCTCCAGTTCCGCGCATCGACTGGTGGCGAATGGCGACAGTGATTTTGCCTACGGGTCCTGCGGGGCGCTGATCACGCTGGCCAGCCAGGGGGCCGATATCGTGTCGGTCGCCGTGATCGACGCGACGGGCTCTGAGGCGGTCATTGTGCGTCCCGACGCCGGGATCGAGTCGATCGAGGACCTGCGTGGCCACGTCATCCTGACCACGGCTAATGCAGGTGTGAACACCTTCTTCCCGATCGTGCTGTCCAATGCCGGTCTGACCGAGGATGACGTCACCCTGACCAATGTGCCCGACGGCGCCCTTGTGTCGAGCTACCTGCAAGGATCGGGCGGCGCGGTCGCCATGCTGGGCGGTCTCGATGACAAACCGGCCGAGATCCGGGCCAATGGTGGCGACGACCCGGTGCTGTTCCCCTATTCCGACTACGGGGTGGACCAGGTTGGTTACTGCATCTCGACGCGGCGTGACCTTGTCGAAAGCAACCCCGATCTTGTCGACCGCTTTGTCGATGCCACGATCGAGGCTTACACCCAGACCGAGGCTGACCCCGACACGGCGGTTGCTGCCATTGCCGACATTGTCGGTGGCACCATGGCCGAGGAACAGGGCATGATGCAGGCGCGCTCGGTTCTCGATGTGACGCTTGGTATTCTGTATTCCGGCGCCAACACCGAACGCCAGCTTGGCCTCAACGTGCCGTCCGACTGGGAAAGCATGGTCAGCCTGATGCAGGAATACAATGACCTCGATCCCGAGGCGGAAGCGGCGAGCTTCTACACCAACCAGTTCATCGACTGACAATCAAAACTGGCCGGGGGCCACCGCTGGCCCCTGGTATTCAAAGGAAGAGTTCATGAGCAACCAGATCAAATTCTCGGGCGTGAAGAAGGTCTTTGGACGCGGCCCTGATGCCGTCCATGCCTTCGGTCCGGTCGATATGGTGGTGGAAGACGGGGAATTCGTCTCGCTGCTTGGACCGTCGGGTTGCGGAAAGTCCACCCTGATGCTCATGACCGCGGGGCTCTTGGACGTGACAGAGGGCACCGTACAGATCGGGGACAGGACCGTGAACGGTCCGCAGACCGATATTGGCATCATGTTCCAGGATAACACGCTGGTTCCCTGGCGCACCGTGCGCGGGAATATCGAGCTACAACTGGAAATGCGCGGGATCTCCGTGGCCTCGAAACGGGCCGAGATCGACGCGATTCTGGCCTCGGTTCACCTGGAGGATTTTGCGGACCGCCACCCCTATGAGCTTTCGGGTGGAATGCAGCAACGCGCCGCGTTTTGCCAGGCGATGATCCACGCGCCCAATACGATGCTGCTCGATGAACCGCTCGGCAAGCTCGACGCGATGACGCGCGAACGCATCCGCAGCGACCTTCAATCTTTGTGGATGGAGCAGCGCCCCACGGTCTTGTTCGTCACCCATTCCATCGAGGAGGCGATCCAGCTCTCCAGCAAGGTAGCGGTGATCACGCCGCGGCCGGGCCGGATCGAGCGCGTTATCGACATCGACCTGCCTTACCCGCGCGACTACGAGGTGAAACGCTCGCCCGAGTTTTCCGCATATGTTCATGAAACCCAGGAGATCTTCAGAGGCTATGGCGTCATTTGACAAAAAACCAACCTTCGCAGGCCTGAAGCTGCGGTTGATGAATTCATGGATGTTCGTCGCCTTCTTCATCGGGTTCTTCCTGTTCTGGGAATACTCGGTGCTGTGGTTCGACATCCCGCTCTACATCCTCACCCCGCCGTCGCTGATCATCGAGAACGGCGCAGCTGATCTGCCCCGGCTTCTGGACTACACGCTGGTCACGGGAACCGAGGTCATCATCGGCTATGTCCTGGCGGTCGTCCTGGCGCTGCCCCTTGGTCTTGCGATCGCGTTTTCCACGATCCTCAAGCGCACGATCTACCCGTTCATCGTCTGCATCGAGATGGTACCGAAGATCGCCTTCGCGCCGCTCTTCATCTCGTGGCTCGGATTCGGGCTGCTGCCCAAGGTGATCATCGTCTTTCTGGTATGCTTCTTTCCCATCGTTCTGAACGCGATCCTGGCCTTCAATTCGCTGTCCGAGGAACTGACGCTGTTCTCGCGCTCGACCGGGGCAGGCATCTGGCGGACCTTCTTCAAGGTTCGTCTTCCCGCCGCGCTTCCCCAGTGTTTCGTGGGTTTCAAATATGCGGCCATCAACGCCACCGTCGGCGCGGCGATTGCCGAATTCATCGGATCGGACGAGGGGCTTGGCTTCTACATCCAGATCGTCACCGGCAACATGCGCCCAGACCTGGCCTTCGCCGGCATCTTCTTCCTGACGTTACTGGGCTTGTGCCTGTTCGGACTGGTGACACTGGCGGAACGGCTGCTCATCCCCTGGCATATCTCTGTCCGCCGCAACTGACCTATCTGAAACGGAGCTTTCCCATGTCACTGACGAAAGATCAGGCCCATAGCCGCGCATCCGGACTGGCCATTGAGACCCTCGCCTTCATCAATGGGTCTTTCACGGCGTCGTCGGACGGCGGCACGTTCGAAAGCGTTAACCCTGCCACGGGCGAGACCCTGTGCGCCGTGGCCCATTGCACGGCCGAGGATGTGGACAGGGCAGTTGCCGCCGCCCGCGCGCGGTTCAATGATGGGGTCTGGTCCCGCGCCGCGCCGGAAGACCGCAAGGCGGTTCTGCTGAAACTTTCGGCGCTGATCCGTGCGAACGCCGCGGACCTTGCGGTTCTCGAAAGCCTCGACAGCGGCAAGACCATCACCGACTGCCTGCACGAGATCGGCACCGAGGTCGCCAATTTCTTCCAGTGGTATGGCGAACTTGCCGACAAGAGTTTCGGCAAGGTGGCCCCCACGGGCGAGGATGCGCTGGCGCTCATTGTCAAGGAACCCGCAGGTGTCGTCGGGCTGGTGCTTCCGTGGAATTTCCCGCTACTCATGGCGGCGTGGAAACTGGCTCCGGCGCTGGCGGCGGGCTGTTCCTGCCTCGTGAAACCGGCCGAACAGACGCCGCTCAGCATCCTGCGACTGGCCGCGCTGGCACAGGAGGCCGGGGTGCCCGACGGAGTGCTGAGCGTCCTGCCCGGCATGGGTGAAACGACGGGGCAGGCCATCGGACGGCATGGTGATATCGACATCGTCTCCTTCACCGGCTCGACCGAGGTGGGCGGCTATTTCCTGCGCTACGCGGGGGAAAGCAACCTCAAGGTCATCGGGCTGGAGATGGGTGGCAAGAGCCCCTTTATCGTGCTGGATGATGCCGACCTCAGCGATGACCTGATCAACCACGCGGTGAATTCCGCCTTCTGGAACGGCGGGCAGAACTGCTCGGCCAACATGCGCCAGATCGTCGATGCCCGCGTGGCCGAGGCTTATCTGGAAAAGGTCACCAAGCGTGCTGCCGCCTACAAGGTGGGCGATCCGCTGGACCCCGACACCGATATCGGTGCGATGGTGACAGCCGAACACATGGCGCGCGTGACTGGCTATATCGACAAGGGCGTGGCCGAGGGCGCGCGCATGACCACCGGCGGTGCGCGCAAGGGCGCGGGGTTCTTCGTGGAGCCCACCGTCTTCGCCGGGCTGACCCCGGACATGGCCATCGCTCGGGAGGAGATCTTCGGCCCGGTTCTGGGGATCCTGCCGGTGAAGACGATGGACGAGGCACTGCAACTGGCCGCCGACAGCGACTATGGCCTGCACGCCACCGTCTTCACCCGCGACATCGATCGCGCGCTGCACATGGCGCGGCGTCTGCCTTGCGGCACGGTGTCCGTGAACGGTTTTTCCGAGGGAGATATCAAGACGCCCTTCGGCGGCTACAAACGGTCCGGTTCGCTGGCGCGGGACAATGGCGTCGAGGCAATGGAACAGTATCTGCAAACCAAGACCATCTGGATCTGCCAGGGGACGCCTTCATGACGCGCATTGCGCTTTGTCTCGATCTGAACGGTGCCCAGATCGCGCGGCTGCGCGCGGGCATTGGGGAGGCCGAACTGGAAGAAACCGGCGATCTTGATGGGTGCGAAATCGCTTTCGGCAATCCGCCGCCCGAGGCCTTGGCCGAGGCCGGGACTCTGAAGTGGGTGCAGCTGGAATCCGTTGGCTTCGGCGAATACGCGGATCTCGACTGGACCTTGCTCGGCCAGCGCCTGACCCTGACCAATCTGGCGGGCTTCTTCGCCGATCCGGTCGCGGAAACCGCACTTGCGGGGCTTCTGGCGCTCGCCCGCGGGGTGGACCGTCTGGCCCGGCTGCAAGCGAGCAGGACATGGGAGGGCGACCCGATCCGCACGCGTCTGCGCTTGCTGAAAGGTGCGCGGGTGGTGATGCTGGGGAATGGCGCGATCAACCGGCGGCTGGCAGAATTGCTGGCCCCCTTCGGATGCGAAATCACCGCGCTGGACAGTTCCGCCACCACCGCCGATCTCGACGCCTTGTTGCCGACAGCGGATATTCTAGTGGCGACGGTCCCCGACACCCCCGCCACCCGCGGGCTGCTGTCGGCGGAGCGTCTGGCCCTGCTGCCGCGCCATGCAGTCCTTGCCAACCTCGGGCGCGGCTCGCTGATCGACGAGGACGCGCTTGCCGACGCACTGGCCGATGGCCGCCTGGCCGGAGCCGTTCTGGACGTGACCCGGGACGAACCACTGCCGCCCGATCACCGGTTCTGGACCTGTCCCAATATCCTTCTGACCCAGCACAGCGGCGGCGGCACCGCCGACGAGCTGGACCGCAAAATCGACACCTTCCTGGCTAATCTCGCCCGCTACCGTGCGGGTCAGCCGCTGCAGGGCGTCGTCGACATGACCCGAGGTTACTGATGCCCAATATCACCAATATCCGCTGCGTTCTTCTCAGCTCTTCCTATGCCGATGCCGACGATCCTGAGATCAAGGAATGCTTTCCCAACGGTCCCAAGCGCACTATCGGCATGGTCGAGGTCACACTGGACAACGGCGTGACCGGATTGGGCGAAGGCTATTTGGCCGTCTTCGCGCCCAAAGTGTTCGAGTCCATCGTTGACCTGTGCCGCCCGCAGGTGATGGGCAAGGACGGGTTCGACATTGCGGGCCGGGTGCGCGACCTGCGGTCCTTATGCGATTACTGGTCCCTGCAAGGCGCGGCGCGCCACGTGATCGCCGCCTTCGAGATAGCGTTGCAGGACGCCAAGGGCAAAAGCCTCGGGGTGCCGGTCTACGACCTTCTTGGCGGGGCCAAGGCGGACATGATCCCGATCTATGGCTCGGGCGGGTGTTGCGACGCGAAGCATCAGTTCCTGCGCGAGTTGGACCTGCTCGAAAGCTTCGGCATCACCCGCTACAAAATGCGCGCGATCAAGACCGATATCCTGCGTACGGCCTGGGTGCTGGAAGAGGCGGGCAAGCGCGGCATCGAGGTGGGCGTCGATATGTGCCAGAACCTCGCCGATCCCCCGCAGGAGGTGGATGACGTAGTTGCCTATGTCGAGGCCGTCCACGCATTGACCGATTACCGGATGATATTTGTGGAAGAGGCCATTGGCCCGGATGCCCCAGATGGGTTCAAGGCCCTGCGCGGGCGGATCGATGTACCCGTCTGCGGGGGCGAGATCATCACCACGCCAAAAGAGATGATCGAACGGATCAACAACGAAGTCTATGATTTCGTGCAGCCCGATGCTTCGGTCATGGGCGGGATTTCGGCGGTGATGGATGTGTTCGAGGTCGCCAGGGCAAAGGGCACCGATGTCGTTGTCCACGCCTGGGGGGGGGCGGCCGCGATCATGGCGAGCTATCACGCAGCCTTCGCGGCGGGCGGCAAGCTGGTCGAATACCCGATGCTGGATTTCCCGCTCGGGACCGAGATGATCGGGGATCAGGGCCGGATCGTGGAAGGGCAGCTGTTGCGCCCCTCAGCGCCGGGATTGGGTCTGACGCTGACGCCCGAGATGGAAGCGCGCTATCCATTTGATGAAACTGCCGTTTATTCCTGTGCGCTGATCGACTTCGGCCCGCCGCCCGACAGCTATTGGGCACGTGAGACGGGCGGGTCAGGCGCATGATCGGCAAGCATTACATCGCCGGGCAATGGACCGGCAGCGACAAGACATTCCTGTCCGCCCCGGTGCGTGGTTCGGCGCAGGAGTTCAGCGTCGGCACGCCTGATCTGGTCGAGATCGCCTGCAGCGCTGCCGAGGCCGCGTTCGAGACCTATGCGCACACCAGCGCCGATGCGCGCGCCGAATTTCTCAACGCCATCGCCGATGAGATCGAGGCCAGCGCCGAGGAAATCACCGAAACCGGCAGCCGCGAAACCGGCCTGCCAGAAGCGCGCCTGCAAGGCGAACGCGGCCGCACCACCGGCCAGCTGCGCCTGTTCGCAGACCATATCCTGAAGGGCGACTATCTCGACCGCCGTCACGATCCGGCCCTGCCTGACCGCCAGCCGCTTCCCCGACCAGACCTGCGAATGATCCAGCGCCCGATCGGCCCCGTGGCTGTTTTCGGCGCGTCGAATTTCCCGTTGGCGTTTTCTGTTGCTGGTGGCGACACCGCCAGCGCCCTGGCGGCGGGTTGCCCCGTTGTCGTGAAGGGCCACAGCGCCCATCCCGGCACCAGCGAGATCGTGGCCCGCGCCATCGAGGCCGCGACTTTGGCCTGTGGCATGCCATCGGGCGTCTTCTCCCTGATCCAGGGCGGCCGTCGCGATGTGGGGACAGCGCTGGTCACCCATCCCCTGATCCGCGCGGTCGGCTTCACCGGCTCGCTCGCCGGAGGCAGGGCGCTGTTCGATCTATGTGCCGCACGCCCCGATCCGATTCCGTTTTTCGGAGAACTGGGCAGCGTCAACCCGATATTCATCTTGCCCGGGGCCCTTTCCGCCAAGTCAGCCGCGCTCGCGGAAGGTTGGGCCGCGTCGCTGACCATGGGGGCGGGGCAGTTCTGCACCAATCCAGGCGTTGCGGTCCTGCCAGCGGGGCCGGATGCAACCGCGTTCACTGACGCGGCGACGAAAGCACTTTCTGCGACAATGGCGCAAGTGATGCTGACAGACGGGATCGCACAGGCCTATCACGACGGCTGCGACCGGATGGGGCAGGGGGACCATGTGCAGGGGCTTCTGGTCTCCTCCCGCCAGAGCCGAGAGGCCGCCCCCTGCCTCTACCGCACGACCGGTGCGGCGTTTCTGGACAATCCCAACCTGCAACACGAGGTTTTCGGACCGCTCGGCCTGATCGTCGAGGTGGACGGAGCGGGGCAGATGAAACAGATCGCTGCGGGGTTGGAAGGGCAATTGACCTGCACCCTGCATATGGATGACGCCGATACAGAGACGGCCCGCGCCCTGTTGCCCATACTGGAACGCAAGGCCGGGAGGATCCTGTTCAATGGGTTTCCAACCGGTGTCGAGGTTTGCGATAGCATGGTCCACGGCGGCCCGTACCCGGCCTCAACGAATTTTGGCCACACCTCGGTTGGAACCCTGTCGATCCGCCGCTGGCTACGCCCAGTGTGCTATCAGGATCTTCCCGCAACGCTGAGTCCAGACCTGATGGGCTGAACCGCCTGCCAGAGGCTATTCCGCGGCCGGTTTCAGGTTGGCAATGAGGTGGTAGAACTTTTCGACCTGAACCGCCACGTGACCGCGGATCTCGGCAGAGGCGCGGTTGCTGTCGCCGGCTTCCAGCGCTTTCACGATGGCCTCATGTTTACCCATCGACTGCCGCATCCGACCGCGAAGGCGCAGTTGCAAGCGTCGGAAGGGTTGCAGGCGCCGATGCAGGCGTAGGCATTCCTGTTCTAGGAATCGGTTGCCGGACTGGCGGTAGAGAATCGCATGGAATCTCTCGTTTTCACGGTAATAGAGACCGCCGCGCGGGAACCGTGGGTTTCCCGCTGCCGGGGGTGGAGCTGAAGATCACCGATCCCTCCACGGGCGAAACCCTGCCCGATGGCGAGGTTGGCCAGGTCGAAGTGCGCGGGCCTAATGTGTTCAAGGGCTACTGGCAAATGCCCGAGAAAACCGCCGCGGAGCTGCGCGCTGACGGGTTCTTCATCACAGGCGATCTCGGCAAGATTGACGAGGATGGCTACGTCCACATCGTCGGCCGCAACAAGGATCTGATCATTTCGGGCGGCTATAACATCTATCCCAAGGAAATCGAACTGATGCTGGATGAACAGCCCGGTGTACTGGAAAGCGCCGTGGTGGGCGTGCCGCATCCCGATTTCGGGGAAACCGTGGTTGGCGTTATTGTCCCGGCCCCGGGCCAAACACCGGATCTCGGCGCAATCGCCGTGGCTGCCGGAACCTCGCTGGCCCGCTTCAAGCATCCCCGCAAGCTGGTGGTGGTCGACGAGTTGCCGCGCAACACGATGGGCAAGGTGCAAAAGAACATTCTGCGAGATACCTACAAGGACCTGTTCGTGCCCGCGTGAGCTAAGGAACTGTATTATCGAGCGGCGTCTGCCTGCGACCAGGTCATCGACGCGGTTTCGGCAACGAGCTTTCACTGAATTCGTTCCTGGCCGCCTGGCGGGTTTCGACGGCTTGAAGCAAATGCGAGTCCAGCGCGAAGCCAGCTCGTTTTGGGCAAGAAGAGGTTACTTAGGGTAGAGGGTGCAGCGCGGTATCGGGAAGATGAACCGCAATAAGCTTTCAGAAAAGGCGTCCCGGGGATGTCCCGATGAATGTTGAAATCGGGTCTGTGCAGCGTCGCTGGGATTATGGTTAGGCGGCCTTTGCGGTTTGGTCAACGCCGGCGGCACCCGGGTCGCGGTGCTTGAGAAGCGCGGCCTTGAGAACGGGCAGCTGATTGTGAGCCTTGAGACGTCGGAAGCCTTTGGCGGCCTCGAGCATGCCGGATGCAGTCCAGCGCAGCGCCATCTTCGCGTCACGCCACCGCTTCACGTTCCGGCAGACCTGCCAGATCACGGCGTTCATCGACTCGATGATGTTGGTACTGGCGAGCGAGCGGCGCAGTTCGAGTGGCAGCCCGAGACGGATCACAGTGAGGATTTCATCCAAGCCCTCAAGGATGCTCTTCGAGACCCCGGGGGCCTCCAATTCCATCCGGCGCGCCAGATTGCGCAGAAGCCGTTCGGCCTTGTCGGCATCGTTCAGTTCCCATGCCTGCCGAAGGGCGCGGCGCACTGCGGCGTAAATCTTGGGATCTAGCCGCTCGGTGATGTTGCGCGCCTTATGGACCTGGCCGCGCTGGATCGGGGTATCCGCCCCGAAGGTGCGGCGGATGGCCTTCGTCAGCGCCTTGGCACCGTCGACGATGAACAGGCGACACACTGCCGGATTGAACCGCGCCGGGTTTGCCGGAGGCTCCAACTCATGAGTAGGATGGAGCATCATGACAAAGACAACGAACAAGTATTCATCAGAAGTGCGCGAACGCGCCGTGCGGATGGTATTGGATGGCGCCGGGCATCATGAGAGCCGTTGGGTGGCGATTGTGTCGATTTCCTCGAAGATCGGTTGCGCGCCGCAAACGCTGAATTAATGGGTCAAGAAGGTCGAAGTTGATGCTGGCCAGCGCGGAGGCATCACCACCGAACAGGCTGAGAAGATGAAGGCGCTTGAGCGGGAGGTGCGCGAACTGAAGCAGGCCAATGAGATCCTTAGAAAAGCATCCGCATATTTTGCCCAGGCGGAGCACGACCGCCCATTCAAACGATGATCCAGTTCATAGAAGATCACCGCGCTGATCATGGGGTCGAGCCAATCTGTCCCGCTGCCCGGCAGGGCATTGCGTAGCTATGTCCCGAGAGGGGGTTTTGCCGATTGCCCCTGCAACGTTCTATGATCACTTGTCCAAGCGCGCTGATCCGTCCCGCCTTTCTGATCGCGCCAGGCGTGATGAGGCACTGAAGCCCGAGATTGAGCGTGTCTTCGAGGAAAACCTCAGCGTGTATGGCGTGCGGAAGGTCTGGCACCAAATGCGCAGAGGAGGCTTTGATATTGCGCGCTGCACCGTTGCCCGCTTGATGAAGGATATTAGGATCGAAGGCGTTGTGCGCGGCAAGAAACCAAAGACAACGATCCCGGATAAGGCGCTGCCGTGTCCATTGGACAAGGTAAACCGCCAATTCCATGCGCCTGCGCCGAATGTGCTTTGGGTCAGCAATTTTACCTATGTCGCAACCTTGCAGGGGTTTGTGTATGTGGCCTTCGTCATTGATGTCTTTGTCCGCCGCATCATTGGGTGGCGTGTCAGTCGCACGGCCACTGCCGGATTTGTCCTCGATGCATTGGAACAAGCGATTCATCAACGCAGGCCCGCACAGTGGGTGGCCTGATCTGACTGGTCC
>NZ_MNBL01000177.1 GCF_001879695.1 Nioella sediminis | reverse complement strand
GAGATCGGCGAGAACAAGATCCGCGAACTGATGGCGGCTGTCGACGAGTACATCCCGCAGCCCGAGCGTGCCGTGGACCAGCCCTTCCTGATGCCGATCGAGGACGTGTTCTCGATCTCCGGCCGCGGCACGGTTGTGACCGGCCGTGTGGAGCGTGGTGTGATCAACGTGGGCGACGAGATCGAGATCGTCGGCATCCGCGACACCAAGAAGACCACCTGTACCGGCGTGGAAATGTTCCGCAAGCTGCTGGATCGTGGTGAAGCCGGCGACAACATCGGCGCCCTGCTGCGCGGTGTGGACCGTGACGGCGTGGAGCGTGGCCAGGTTCTGTGTAAGCCGGGCTCCGTGAACCCGCACACCCAGTTCGAAGCCGAGGTCTACATTCTGACCAAGGAAGAAGGTGGCCGTCACACGCCGTTCTTCGCGAACTACCGTCCGCAGTTCTACTTCCGCACCACGGACGTGACCGGCACCGTTCAGCTGCCCGAGGGCACCGAGATGGTGATGCCCGGCGACAACCTGAAGTTCACGGTTGAGCTGATCGCGCCGATCGCCATGGAAGACGGCCTGCGCTTCGCCATCCGCGAAGGCGGCCGCACCGTCGGCTCCGGCGTCGTGTCGAAGATCCTCGCATAAGCG
>NZ_MNBL01000176.1 GCF_001879695.1 Nioella sediminis | reverse complement strand
TCCTGAATTGCGGCCTCAACCTCTGAATCGAGCGCGCTCGTGGCCTCGTCCAGCACCAGAACCGGGGCGTCCTTGAGGAAGGCGCGGGCAAGGGCGATGCGCTGGCGCTGGCCGCCCGACAGTTTCACGCCGCGTTCGCCAAGATAGGCGTCATAGCCGGTACGGCCCATATGGTCCTGAAGCCCCAGAATGAACTCATGCGCTTCGGCCCGTTTGGCGGCGTTCACCATCTCCTCCTCGGTCGCGCCGGGGCGGCCATAGAGGATGTTGTCGCGCGCAGATCGGTTGAACATCGCGGTTTCCTGCGTGACCATCGCAATCTGGCGGCGCAGGCTTTCCTGCGTCAGGTCGCGCACATCGCAGCCGTCGAGCAGCACCCGACCCTCTTCGGCGTCGTAGAGCCGCAGAAGCAGGGCGACCAGCGTGGATTTGCCCGCGCCCGAGGCCCCGACGATCCCCAGTTTCTCACCCGGATGCACGTCGAGGGACAGGCCGGTCACGCCACCCTCTTCGCGGCCATAGGCGAAGCTGACATCGCTGAATTGCAGATGGCCGTCGGCGCGTTCCACCTCCAGCGCGGTGTCGCGGTCGGTCAGCGTGTGCGGGGGCGAAAGCGTGTTCATCCCGTCCTCGACCTCGCCCAGATTGGAATAGATCGCCATCAGGACGAAGCTGACCCAGCCGGTCATTTGCGCGATGCGGATCGACACGGCGCCAGTGGCGGCAATGTCCCCGGTCGAGGCGACGCCCTGCGTCCATAGCCAGACCGTACCACCAATGAGGATCACCGGCAGCGCGCCCGCGACGGTCATCAGGGCCAGCCGGAACCCTGCGGAAATGCGCCCGAAGCCGATGGCCTTCTGGCGGAATTTCTCCATGGCGTTCAGGGCCGAGCGGTCCTCGAACGCATGATGGGCGAAGAGTTTGACGGTCTTGATATTGGTGATCGTGTCGACGACCTGCCCCGACACGGCAGCCCGCGCGCCCGCCCGCGCCTTCGACAGTTTGCGCACGCGCGGCAGGAAGAAGCTGATCGTCGCGAAATAGGCGATGAGCCAGACAAACAGCGCAAGAGCCATGCGCCCGTCGATGGTGACCAGCAACAGAAGCGAGCCGATGAGCGAGGCCAGCGCGAAGGCCACGACGTTCACGAATTCGGTCACCACATTGGTCACGGCGCTGGCGGTCTGCATCTGTTTCTGTGCGATGCGGCCCGCGAAATCATCGTCAAAGAAGGTGACGGACTGGCCGAGCGTGTGGCGGTTCAGCCGTTGCAGCACCAGCACGTTGACGGCGGGCCCGACGACAAGGGTGCTGGCGGCGGAGGACGCGGCGAAGGCCAGCGGGCGCAGGACAAGGAAAAAGGCGATCCCGGCCAGCAGCAGCGGCCAGTGGGTTTCGATCATGGTGGCGGGGGCGGTGGTGCTGGCCGCGTCGATGACAAGGCCAAGGACGAGGGCCGAGCCGACCTCGAACATGCCCGCGAGGCCGGATATCAGCGCGGCCCCGATCAGGACGGGCCACGCGCCGCGCAGGCACCAGTTGAAGAAGGCGAGCAAGCGGTTTGGCGGCGGGCCTTTCGCGGGGCGGAAGGCGTCAATGAGGTTGGCGAGGCGGTTCATCATTTGGCGGCGTCCTCTGTCCCGATGAACCCGCCCGACTGGCGCGCCCAGAAGCCGGCATATAGGCCGTTCAGCGCCAAAAGCTCCTCATGCGTTCCGTTTTCGACGATATGGCCATCGTCCAGCACAACGATCCGGTCCATATGGGCGATGGTGGACAGCCGGTGCGCAATGGCGATCACGGTCTTGCCCTCCATCACGCCGTAAAGCGTGTCCTGGATCGCGGCCTCGACCTCTGAATCGAGCGCGCTGGTGGCCTCGTCCAGCACCAGAATGGGCGCGTCCTTCAGGATCACGCGGGCGAGCGACACCCGCTGACGCTGGCCGCCTGACAGTTTCACGCCGCGTTCGCCCACATGGGCGTCATAGCCCTTGCGGCCCTGCGGGTCCTCCAGATCGAGGATGAACTCATGCGCCTCGGCCCGCTTGGCGGCTTGCAGCATGTCCGCTTCACTGGCATCGGGGCGACCATAGAGGATGTTGTCGCGCACCGACCGGTGCAGCAGCGAGCTGTCTTGCTGGACCATGCCGATATGACACCGCAGGCTGTCCTGCGTCACTTCGGTGATGTCCTGCCCGTCGATCAGAACCTGTCCGCCCTCGGGGTCGTAGAAGCGGAGCAGCAGCTTGACGAGCGTCGATTTCCCGGCGCCGGAGCGGCCTACCAGACCGACCTTTTCGCCGGGCTGAATGGTCAGGGTCACGTCCTGCAAACCGCCCGAGCCGCGCCCGTAATGGTGGCTGAGATGATCCAGCCGCACCTCTCCGCGTGTCAATTCCAGCGGTTTGGCGTTTGGCGCATCGGTCAGGGTGATGGGCTGCGCGATGGTTTCCATCCCTTCCGACACCACGCCGAGCGAGCGGAAGAAGGTGCTGAGCGCCCACATGATCCAGCCGGTCATGGCATTCAATCGCAGGGTCAGCGCCGTGGCCGCTGCGACGATCCCCACCGACGCGGTGCCCTGCATCCACAGCCAGACGGCCCAGCCCACGACCGCCACCACAAGGAAGCCATTCAGCGCCGTCAGCATCACGTCCATCATCGTGTAGATGCGCATTTCGGCGGCGAAGGTGCGGCGGGTGTGCTCGATTGCCTCTTTCGCATAGCTGATTTCGCTGTCGTGATGGGCGAAGAGCTTGACCGAGTGGATGTTGGTATAGCTGTCGACGACGCGGCCCGTGGTCATGCTGCGCGCATCGGAACTGGCCTTGGAAGCCGGGCCCACGCGCTTCATCGTCCAGCGCACGAGCAGCCCGTAAAGGACGAACCAGACCAAGAGCGGCAGGACGAGGCGGATATCGGCCTCGGCCAGCAGAACGGCGGCGCCGACAAGGTAGGCCAGCGAAAAGGTGATCGCGTCGAAGACCTGAAAAACGGCATCCCCGGCAGCGGGCGGGGCCTGCATGATGCGGTTGGCGATGCGGCCTGCGAAGTCGTTCTCGAACCAGCCGACGGATTGGCGCAGCACATGGCGATGCGCGCGCCAGCGGATGAGCGTGCCGAAATTGACGAGGATGCCGTTGTTCAGAAGCGCCACGTCCAGCCCGTGCAGAATGGGGCGCAGGAACAGGATGAAAAGCGCGACGGCCAGCAGTTCCCAGCCATAGGTGGCTATGAATTCGGCAGGTTCCGACCCGGTCAGCAGGTCGACCAGCCGACCCATGTAGGAGATCAGCCAGATCTCCATCACCGCGACCACGATGGACATGATGGCCGTGATCAGGAACAGGCGCTTGAAGGGTTGCGAATAGTCCCACAGGAAGGGCCACAGCCGGTTGGGCGGGCTGTCCCGTTCGGGATAGTCCGTGTAGGGGTCGACCAGGTTTTCGAAGAAACGAAACATCAAGCGTCTGAAATGGGTCCTGTCACGGGCAGATATAGCCCGCGCGCTACAGGAAGACCATGACGGCGGAGGCAGCGAGGGCTGCAGCCATGCACAGTCGGAACACCGTCCACGCACGGGGGGTGGTCAAGAGCAGGGCGAGGAGCGAGCCTGCGAAGCTCCAGAACAGGCAGACGAACAGGTTGATGCCCGAGAATGCGGTGGATAGGCGCTGTGCTTCGCCCGCGGGGTTGAGGCCGATACCGTAGCCCGCAGCAGCGGCAAGCGCGACGGCCCAGATCTTGGGGTTCACCCATTGGAAGAGGACCGCCTGCACGAACGTAAACGGCCGCTCCCCCGCCCTGCCACCAGACAGGTCGCCCGCGCGGATCAGGGCGTAGGCCATCCACAGAATCCAGCCCGCTGCGATCAGTTTCAACGAGAAGGCCAGCGCCGGTTGCGCCAGCAGCAACGTGCCGATCCCAAGACCCATCAGCGCCGCGATGACGCCGACACCGACCGCCACGCCAAACACATGCGGCAGGGTCGCACGAAAGCCGAATCGCGCGCCGGAGGCGGTCAGAAGGATGACGTTGGGGCCGGGGGAAAAGAGCCCAGCGAAAACGAAGGCGTAGAGCGGGTCCAAGGGATTGGTCCTGATTGCGGTCGGCAGACAGGACGTCAGCGCGCTCGGGCTGTCAAGGCAGGAGCTCGGCGCGAGTGAGGGTGAAGCCGGATGCAATCCAGCACGCCTCGATCTCTCGCATCCGGTCGCCAAGCGCGGGGCCTTGCAGTCCGATCGCCAATAGGTCAGCGGGTTTCACCGGCAATTGCAGCCCGTCGGCGAATTGCGCCGCATCCAGTTCCGACTGCGCGAGTGGTGTTTCCAGCAGCGCTACACGCAGAAGCAGCACATCGCGGGCGATGTCGACCCCTTCGCGGTAGCCTAGCTCGCCCGCACCCATCATTGAGCCGACCGCATCGCGCAGCAGCTGCACCCGGCGCGCATCTGCCTTCGACAGGCGCAGCGCGTCGCCGGGGTGATCACCGCCGATGGCCGCTAGGCGGCGGCAATGGTCGGGGGGAACGCCCAGATCGGCCTCTGCATGGATCAGGATCGGCAGCGGTTTCGCATCGGCCCCCGGCAGCGCGTGGCGCAGGATCCCCGCCTGCGCCATGGCGGCGACGGCCGGGGCGGGATCGGCGGCGCGCAGCAGTTTGCGCATTTCATGCCCGATCCGTTCGCGTGACAGGTGGTCGATGCCATCGGCCATCTCGGCGCAGGCAGCAAGGCCATCGGCATCGAATCCGTTGGTCTGGTCAGCATAAAGCGCGTGAAAGCGGAAGAAGCGCAGGATGCGCAGGTAATCCTCGCGAATGCGATCATGCGGGTCGCCGATGAACCTCAGCCGCCGCGCCTGCAGGTCGGCCACTCCGGTGCCCAGGGGGTCGATCACCCGGCCCTCCGCATCCGCATAAAGCGCGTTCATGGTGAAATCGCGCCGCATCGCGTCTTCCTCCACCCGGTCGGCAAAGGCGATCACCGCGCGGCGGCCATCGGTTTCCACGTCGCGGCGGAAGGTCGTCACCTCATGCGGCAGGCCATCGGCAATCACGGTCACGGTGCCGTGGTCGATGCCGGTGGGGACCGCCTTCAGCCCATTGGCCCCTGCGATCTGCATCACCCGTTCGGGGCGCGCGTCGGTGGAGATGTCTATGTCATCCGTGGGCAGGCCAAGCAGGCCGTTCCGGACACAGCCACCGACGAAGAGCGCGTGAAACCCCTCGGCCTCCAGCGCCTTGCACAGGGTTTGCGTGCCGGGATGGTGCAGCCAGTCGGTGTTCAGGATCATGACGCCACCCGATCCGCCAGCCCCTTCAGCATCCGCGCCGTCGCGCCCCAGATGTAATAGGGGCCGTAGGGGGCCACGTAGTATGATCGCCAGACTCCGCGCCAGCGGCGGCGTTCGGTGCGGTAACTGGCCGGGTTCAGGAGGAACGGAAGAGGGACCGAGAAGACCTCTGCCACCTCGCCCGCCTCTGGCACGGGTGTAAACGGCGCGCGGATGCGGCCCACGAAGGGGGTGACGGTGTAGCTGGTCACGGTCTCATGGGGGGACAGCTGCCCAAGGATCTCCACATTCGAAGGGTCGAGCCCGATCTCCTCCCGGCTTTCGCGCAGGGCGGCAGACACCGCGTCGGCGTCGGTGTCGTCGATCCGCCCGCCGGGAAAGGCGATCTGGCCGGGATGATGTTTGAGCCGCGCCGAGCGCATCGTCAGGATCACCCGCGCGCCCCGGTCGGTCTCGATGATCGGCATCAGCACGGCGGCGGGTTTCAGCTTGCGCCCCTCGGGCAATTCGATGCCGGGGTTCAGGTCATAATCCGACGAGGCCGGGGCAGCCCCGGCCAGTGCGCGGCTTATGCGGGCCAGATCAGATATCGGAGCCATCCGGGTTTTTCACCGCCTCGAACCCCAAGGACAGCGGGTCCAGGTCGTAATGCGCGCCGCAGAACTGGCAATCGGCGGTCACCCGGCCATCATCCTTGGTCATATGGGCGATGTCCTTGGCCGAATAGATCGACAGGCTTTCGCGCACGCGGGTTTCCGAACAGGTGCAGCCGAAGGAGACGGGCATCGCGTCGAAGACACGCGGGGCCTCTTCGTGGAACAGGCGCAACAGCAGATCGGTGGGAGAGACGGACGGTCCCACAAGCTCCAGCTCTTCGACGGTATCCAGCAAGATGTTCGCCCGGTTCCAGTTTTCGCTGTCGTCATCGTCGAGCAAATCGGTGGCCGCCAGAAGCCCCTCCTCGCCCGATCCACCCTCACCGGTCACATGGGGGCTGGCCTTGGGCATGTGCTGCAACATCACGCCACCCGCGCGCCAGCCGCTTTGGCCGCCGGGTTCCGTGCTGTGCCCGTAGGACAGGGCAAAACGGGTGGGCAGCTGTTCGGACTGGGCGAAATAGGCCTCGGCGCAGGCGGCAAGCGAGCCTCCGGCCACCGGTGTGATGCCCTGATAGGGGGTGTTGCCCTTGCCCTGGTCGATCAGGATCGCGAAATAGCCCTTGCCGATCTGTGCGAACGGGTCCGCACCTTCGACATATTTCTCCTGATCGTAAGAGGCATAGGCGCGGATCTGCGCCTTCTCACCCTCTTTCGCGGGGGCATAGATGTCGGTTGCCAGAATCCGCAGGGGACCGTCGCCGCGCACCTGCAGGGACAGTTTCCAGCGCAGCTTGATGGTCTGGCCGATCAGCGCCGTCAGCAGCGCCATTTCGGCCAGCATCGCCTCGATCCCGCGCGGGTAGTTATGCTGCGACAGGATCTGGTCCATCGTACCGTCCAGCCGGGCGACCCGCCCGCGAATGTCGGAACGGTCAAGCTGAAATGGCAGGACGGTGTCGTCCCAGGCGATCTTGGTGCTGAGGGTCATTGTCTTTCCTTCCGCCACGTGGGCTGGCATACCGCGCCCATATATGCGGAACAACCGCCTTGCCAACCCATAAGCCGCCATTGGCCCGACCGGAGAGCCCTGATGAACCGACGTTTCGGCCCGCAACCCGACCCGGCCCGCCGCTATATTCCCCGGCGCGGGGTTTATGCGGCGATCCTGACGGGGGACGGGATTCTGGCGACGTTTCAGGAGAAGCCGCTGGCAGAACTGCAACTGCCCGGTGGTGGCATCGACCCCGGCGAATCGCCCTTGGCGGCGCTGCATCGCGAGGTGTTCGAGGAAACCGGCTATCGCATTCATTCCCCCCGCCGGTTGGGGATGTTCCATCGGTTCACCTATATGCCGGATTACGACATCTGGGCGCAGAAGCTGTGTACGGTCTACGTTGCGCGGCTCGGGTCCCGGCTGGCCGATCCGACGGAGACGCATCATACGCCCGTGTTCCTGCCATGGGACGAGGCGGAAACGATGCTGGGCGTTGATGGGGACCGGTTTTTCGTGTCGCGTCTGCGCTCATCTCTCAGGGCGTAAAGCTCAGGCAGATCGCTGACACGTCGTCGTCGAAATCGGGGCGGCTTGAATAGGCCTCCAGCTCTTTCAAGATTTTCGGCAGGAAACCATCTGCGGGGGCGTTCGCGTGGCGGGTCACAAGCTCTGCCAGCCCGTCTTCTCCCAGATAGCCGCCAGCAGGGTTGGCGCATTCGGTAAAGCCGTCGGAATGCAGCAGCAATCGGTCACCGGGATTCAACTGGAACTCAACCGTTTCGAACCGCGCGCCGGGCAAAAGGCCAATGGGCATCCCACCTTCGCCGACCCAGTCAACCTGGCCACCCGAGCGCAGAATCGCAGGGTGCGGATGGCCTGCCTGCACCATGCGCGTGTTCCCGGTTTCAAGATCCACATCCGCCAGACAGAGGGTGAAATAGAGATCGGTTTCCACCTCTTCGAACATCATCTGGTTCAGCTTGCGGGCCACGTCATCGGGCGGCAGGGCGACCCAATGGCCACCCCTGGCCTGCACCAGAGCCACGTTCTGTTCCGGCGCGGCGGTGCCAAGCAGCCCGGCCATACGCGCGGCCAACAGCGCCGAGGTGACGCCATGGCCAGACACGTCGAGCGAAAAAACCCCGATCCGGTTGCCGGGGATCGGGAAGAACCCCACGAGATCGCCACCCACATGGCCGCTGGAGCGCAGCAACAGCGCGACGGATCCGTTCTGCACCGGGCGGAAGGTTTCGCGCACCAGCGATTCCTGCAACCTCTTGGCCTCGACCAGGTCACGGTCGAGCGCGTCATATAGCGTTTGAAGTTCCGCCAGCGTGCTACTGATCTTGCGGTTCTGGCTGACCAGTTCGCCCTGCATTGCAACGATCCGTTCCCCCGCCCTGATCCGGGCGCGCAATTCATGGGGATTGACGGGTTTGGTAACGAAATCATCCGCCCCCGCCTCCAGCCCCAGAACAATTTCAGACTTCTCGGATTTGGAGGTCAGCAGGATGACATAGCCATAGCTTTCCCGGTCCATCCGCCGGAAGGCGCGGCAGAAATCGGGGCCTGACATGCCGGGCATCATCCAATCGGTCAGGATGATCGGGATAGCTTCACGTGACAGGATGTCGAGCGCCTGTTCGGGGCTGTCGCAGACGGTGACCGGATGCCCCCATTTGCGCAGCAGAGTGGCCAGCAAGCGCCGCTGCGCCGGGCTGTTTTCCAGCACCAGTACGGGTGACAGGCCAGGAATTGCGGCCCCGGGCCTGTCCGTCATCAATGTTGCGTCATCGGGCACCTGCCACCTCTTGCCTGTGAATCCGGCCATTCGTGACAGCCCCGGGTTAAGGGCAGGTGAACGGTAAAATGCTGCTTATCTGGCCAGCTTTCCTAATCTCCCGTTAATGGATCTGGCCTAGGATTTCGGGAAATGAACAGCGGGAACGGAGGCCGCGGTGATTGATCGAGAGCGTCTGGAAGAGCTTCGACAGGAGATCGGGGAAGAGGATTTTTCCGAAGTGGCAGAGATGTTTCTGGATGAGATGGCAGACACGATGGCAACGCTCTGTACAGCGACCGGGCCTTCGGGGCCGAATGTGTTTCACGGGTTGCGCGGTAGTGCCCTCAATCTCGGGTTCACCGATTTCGCCGCTGCCTGCACCGACGCGGAAAAGCGGGCCATAGCAGGCCAGTCGGTGGACGTGGCATATCTGGACCGGCTCTACCGGGACTCGGTGAAGGCCTTTGAATCGGACCTGTCCGCCGACGCGGCCTAGATCAGGAATTCGGACAGCACTTCGTCTTCGGTAATGTCGCGATAGGCAAAGCCGCGATCTTCCATACGCGCGAACAGCCCGTCGAAATCGGCGGCATCGCGGGTTTCGATCCCGATCAGGACCGAGCCGAAATTCCGCGCGGATTTCTTGAGATACTCGAACCGGGCGATGTCATCACCAGGGCCGAGCAGCCCAAGAAAATCCTTCAGCGCGCCGGGGCGCTGCGGCATCCGCAGGATGAAATACTTCTTCACCCCCCGGAATCGCATGGCGCGTTCCTTGACCTCTGGCAGCCTCTCGAAATCGAAATTCCCACCAGAGGTGACGCAGACCACCGTCTGCCCGCGCAGGGCCGCGCCCAGATCCTTGAGCGCGTCGATGGCCAGCGCGCCCGCAGGTTCCAGAACGATCCCTTCGACATTCAGCATCTCGGAAATCGTCACGCAGATGCGATTTTCCGGGGCGGCCAGTACATCGCCCGGATCGGTCGAGCACAGAACCTCGAACGGGGCTTCGCCAATCCGCGCCACGGCGGCCCCGTCGACGAAAGTGTTGACCTGCGGCAGAGTCACCGGTTCACCCGCTTTCAGCGCGGCGGCCAGACTTGCCCCACCCTGCGGTTCCACCAGTTTCACCCGCGTCCCCGCCCGCACGGATTTCAGATAGGACAGCACGCCGGAGGACAGTCCGCCGCCACCGACAGGCAGGATCAGCCGATCGGGCGCGGCGCCTAGCTGTTCCAGCAGTTCCACCGCGACCGAGGCCTGCCCTTCCATCACGTCGGGGTCATCGAAGGGCGACAGGAAGGCGGCGCCGGTTTCGGCGCAGAACGTCTGCGCGGCGGCCAGCGTTTCGTCGAAATAGTCGCCCACCAGCTTGATCTCGACCGCATCGCCGCCAAAGGCACGGGTCTTGTCGATCTTCTGGCGCGGCGTGGTGACCGGCATGAAGATCTCGCCCCGCACCCCGAAATGGCGGCAGACGAAGGCCACCCCCTGCGCATGGTTTCCCGCGCTGGCGCAGACGAAAAGCCGCCGCTCGGGATCTTCGGCCAGCCGCTTGGTCATGGCGTTGAAGGCCCCGCGGATCTTGTAGCTGCGCACCGGGCTGAGGTCTTCGCGCTTCAGCCAGATATCGGCGCCATAGCGGTCCGACAGAAAGGCATTGCGCAAGAGCGGTGTCGGCGGAAACAGCTCTCTCATCGCAGCCGTGGCGGCGCGGGCCTTGTCGGCAAAATCACTCATGGCGCGGGCCTTTCGGGATCAGTTCAGGGGGCGGCCTTCGATCTGTGTGCCGAAAAGCGTGGTCAGCAGGGACAGGTTCAGCAGCACCTGTATCCAGTACAGGAACGCCATCGGGATGATCCCAAGGGCGCTTTCACCGAAGATCACCGCAACCAACTGGTTCGCGAGGGTCATGGCCAGCGCAATGAAGAACAGTGGCACCAGAAGATGGCTGGCAACGGGCTTCGTCGCTTCCCAGCTTTCGCGGAAGGTCATCTTCTGGCCAAGCGCGGCGGCAGGCAGGATCAGCCCGACGCGGGTGATCAGCCAGGTCAGGCCAAGCGTGAAGCCGGTCAGCAGGACGAAGGCGAAGGCCTGGGACGGGATGACGCTGAGGAAAATGCCAAGGACAATCATCGCGGCAATGCTGACCGCAACCGCAAACAGACCGATCAGAAACGCGCGGCCCAGATAGGACATGATGTAGGGCCCATGCCAGTTCGGCATCACACCGCGCCCGTATTCTTCCAGCAGCACGAAACGGTGCCAGCCGACAGCGGCCCAGCAATAGGTGATGACGCTGACCACGACACCGGCCAGGACGGTCAGGAAGATCACGCCAGGGTTGACGTCAGGCAGTTGCGCCGGATCAACCGTGGTATTGCCGAACGTGGTGTAGGAAACGCCCCAGCTCATGAACAGGGCCAGCAGAATGGCAGCGGGCAGGAAGGTCGGAACCAGCGTCAGACGCGCCGCTTGTCCCATATTTCCGAAAACCTGCGCCACGATGTGCCGCAACATCCGATAGCCATAGTCCATACGCTCACACTCCGCTTGTCTTGCTTCCCCCCTGAAAACCCGGTATCGCCGCCCCGGTCAATCGAATTCCCGGAGATACCCCATGTCTGCGCCCAAGAAAGTCGTTCTCGCCTATTCCGGCGGTCTCGATACCTCGATCATCCTCAAGTGGCTGCAGACCGAATATGGCTGCGAAGTGGTGACCTTCACCGCCGATCTGGGCCAGGGCGAGGAACTGGAACCGGCACGCGAAAAGGCGCTGATGCTGGGGATCAAGCCGGAAAACATCTATATCGAGGATGTGCGCGAAGAATTCGTGCGCGACTTCGTCAACCCGATGTTCCGCGCCAATGCGCAGTATGAGGGGCTGTATCTGCTTGGCACCTCCATCGCACGGCCGCTGATTTCCAAGCGCCTGATCGAGATTGCCGAGGAAACCGGCGCCGATGCCGTCGCCCATGGCGCGACCGGCAAGGGCAATGACCAGGTGCGGTTCGAGCTTTCCGCCTATGCGCTCAACCCCGATATCAAGGTGATCGCGCCATGGCGGGAATGGGACCTGACCAGCCGGACAAAGCTGCTGGATTTCGCCGAGAAGAACCAGATCCCGATCGCCAAGGACAAGCGCGGCGAAGCGCCGTTCTCGGTCGATGCGAACCTCCTGCACACGTCCTCCGAGGGCAAGGTTCTGGAAGATCCCGCCGTGGATGCGCCCGACTATGTCTACCAGCGGACCGTGCATCCAGAGGATGCCCCGAATGAACCGGAATACGTGGAAATCGGGTTCGAGAAGGGCGATGCCGTGTCCATCAACGGACAGGCCGTGACCCCTGCCGAGATGCTGACCAAGCTGAATGAACTGGGTGGCAAGCATGGCTGCGGGCGGCTCGATCTCGTCGAAGGCCGCTTCGTGGGCATGAAATCGCGCGGCATCTACGAAACCCCCGGCGGCACCCTGCTGCTGGAGGCCCATCGCGGCATCGAGTCGATCACCATGGACCGCGGCGCGATGCACCTGAAGGACCAATTGATGCCGCAATATGCAGAGCTGATCTATAATGGCTTCTGGTACAGCCCCGAACGCGAGATGCTGCAAGCCGCCATCGACAAATCGCAGGAACATGTCACCGGCACCGTGCGGCTGAAGCTTTACAAGGGTCTCGCGCGCTGCGTGGGCCGCTGGTCGGATCACTCGCTCTATTCCGAAGAGCATGTGACGTTCGAGGATGATGCGGGCGCCTATGACCAGAAGGACGCGCAAGGCTTCATCAAGCTCAACGCCCTGCGCCTGCGGCTGATCGCGATGCGGAACCGTCGGTTGAACGGCTGAACCTCCAGCCACGTCAGCATTGCCAGATTGAGAAGACCCGCCCATCAGATTGGGCGGGTTTTTCATTTGGGGGCCGACATGGCACTGGAAGAGATCGCAGGCCGGATCAACGCAGGGCTGACGGACAGGCCGTTCGAAGGGTCGCTCAAGTTCGATTGCGGTGAAGATGGCGTGATCGTGCTGGCGGATGGCGGGGCCACGACCGAGGACCGCGAAGCCGATTGCACCCTGACGCTCAGCCAGGACAATCTGGTAAAGCTGATCTCGGGCAAGCTGAACCCGATGACAGGGCTGATGATGGGCAAGCTCAAGGTCAGCGGCAACCCGGCAGTGGCGATGAAGCTGAGCCAGTTGCTGAAGGGCTAGAGACCCTCCAGGAACTCGCGGTCCGTCATCACATGCGACAGCTTCTCGCGGTCGAAATCTATGTGAACGATCCGCTGCGTCTGGTTGGCACCGGTCACGCGGCGAAACCGGAACTGTCTGTCCGTGAAATTGCCACGGCGCATGATCCAACGCACCATCGAGGCCGTCAGCCCGCGATAAGGTGCAATGAGGTCGATGATCCACAGGTTCTCGCCAGAGGTCCAATCCTCGGGGTCGAGCGGTTCGCCGGTGATCAGCTTTTCCTCGGCGGCACTGTTCAGGAAGGCCCAGGTAAACAGGCCGCGCGGCACATCGTCGAAACGGAAGATCCTGAATTGCCCGGTTTCAACGGCCGGTTCGAAATACCGGCGCAGCACGGACACAGGCATCTCGGCATGGCGCGGGCTGCGAAAGGCGAGGAACAGAAAATCACCATAGACACGCAGCTTGTCAGCCGATGGCATCTCGATCGGCGGAACCGCCTTGCCCTCCATATCCTGCGCGGTCATGGCCCGGCCCGTTCCGGCCCCATCAGAACCCGGGCCTCCCATGTGCGCAGCGAGGGGCGCGCGGGGTCTCCGTAGCTGGCGGGGTCACTCAACTGCGGGAAAAGCTGCACGATCTCGTCACGGACCGCGCGATCCAGTTCGTCCATGGCATGATCACCCGGAAAGAAGCTTTCGGTGGCAAGCCCTTCGGTCAGAATGATCTGGTGGCTATCGAAAAGCAGGTGGAAATACTCCACCTCTGTCACCTCATGATCGACGGTAATCGTGTGGTCGTTCACCAGCATCTTCGCGGGCACCAGCACCTGCGGTTCTGCAAGAAACAGCTCTGCCCGCCAGCCATCCAGAAGCACCCTGTGCTGCGGCGAAACAAGGAGATCGCGAGAAGGGACTCCGGGGCCAAGCGCATCTGCGGTGATGCGGATCGGGCGCAGGGTGGGGGTGCAGGCAAGATCCTGCTGCGACAGGTGGCGCGATCCGATCCAGCGCACCGGCTGCGGCGGTCCATCGAGCGTGACAACCCTGTCACCGACGGACAGCGTTTCTACCGGAAGCGGCCCATCGGGCGTTTCGATCAGCGTACCGCGTGCGACGCAGATCAGGATGGTGATGGTGACGGTGTCCTCATCGGAACTGCCGCCACTCGTGCCGGTCACGGTGAAGGTGATTACCTGATCGGTGCCCGAGGTGATCACCGCAGATCGGTCGACGATGAACGTGTATTCGCCCGTGGTCGCATTGGTGACGAGCGTGCCGTAACCGGGGTTGCTGACCGCTGAAAAGACATATCCGTCAGTGGCTTCACTTGGCGATCCGCCCCCGAACAGGGGCACCACGTCGAAGTCGCCGCTGACGCTGGTGGCACTTGGGTCGGACAGGTCGAGCGTCTGCGCCCAATCGCTTGGCCCGCCGGTCGTATTGCCGCTGGTTTCACTAATGTTGTAGCCCATGGGGCGCCTGCTTAATCCACTTTGGGAACACGAACTCTACTACTGCTGTCCCCAGTATAAACAGGGTTTCCGAAAATCCCAGTGGTCCGGCGTTCCATGTGCAGAAACCGGCCCACACAGGGTGGGCCGGCCAGACTGGCACCAAGGCGGAGTGACTGAACTTCAGACCGTTATTGCGCGGTGATCGTCGTCATGACGAGGTTGCCGTCGACGCGGATCGGGCCGTCCTCGGTGGCGCCAAGCGTGTATTCGAAGCCGCCGGTCATCATGCCGCCGTCTTCACCGTGGATCATGAGCATCAGCATGTCGCCAGCGACCACGGCTTCCTGGAGAATCGCCGTGACATCAACATTTTCGCCCTCGCGCAGCGGCGCATAGCCGACCACCGGACCGGGGGCCATGGAGGCATCGGTGCGGTGCACGACCATCCAGCCATTCGCGGGCGCGACGACGGCCTCGGCGGTCACGGTGCCGCCGGACACGTCCTGGTCAGAGGCGGTGACAGACGGCGCCATGGCATGACCCGCCGCAAAGACTGCATTGGCGGCAAAAAACAGGGCTGTGCTCAGAAGGATCGTTCTCATTGTCTCGTATCTCCCTAGGTTATCGGGCCACTCAGGATCGGGTGGCATGGGGGAGTCACGAGACGGGGCCGGAAAGAGTTTCAGCGGCAGGAAGAATTTTTATTTCAGCGCGTTCGGGGCCATTTGCAGGTAGTAGGGCATCGCCTCTTCACAGAGCTTTGCGGCGTCGCCTTCAAGCCTGGGCAATGGCCCTTCCGCGCCCGCGAATCCGGTGCTGTTCCAGACCGCGCCGTACCAATGCGGGGCCCAGACACCGTCATCCTTGTGGCCGCCTTCGGGCCAGGACAGCATCGCGGGATCGAAGTCTAACCCTATGGCATCACATAGTTTTTCCAGCATCACGCGGGGATTGTCGCGGATATCGTGGCTGTCGATCACGACCGGGTTGCCGCCGAAGGACTGGACCTCCTGATAAAGCTCCGCCTGTTGGCGGAAGCCGATATCGTCGAGGCTCGGGTTTTCACGCTTGGCGGCATAGCTGGCAATCACCCGCGCCGGGTGGCGGATCAGGAAGACATTGACCACATCGCGCATCCAAAGACGGGGCACGCCGGCAATCATGTGCTGGGTCATATGCTTTTGATACCAATGGGGTTTTCCGTCCGGATTGGGGCCGGACAGCGCATCGGCAACAACCTGCGGATCGTGCGGCTGCGCGGCGAGGATCTGGGTGGTCATCGGATGATCCAGCCCTGTTTTCGCCAGGTAGGCGGCGTAGAACGGCTCGTCCACCACGGCGCAATCGGCGCGGTTTCCGAAGGCGTACATCATCGCCGTCGACAGGTTGCGCGGACCCGACCACATCGCGATTTTCATGGCGTCACCCCCCGTACACCGGGCGTACACCCCCCGTGCACCCCCCGTACAGACGGAATCGCGATTTCGCAAGCGCGCGCCGGGGCCGTAACAGCGGCTCAAGCTGGCGTGAGCTCACGCGGTCTTGCGTTGTATTTCATCACCCCTGGCGCGATGCATGGACCAGAGAGGAGACCGAAGTCATGCCCCGCATTCGCATCGCACATCATCTGAAGATCCCCGCCCTCGCGCTGTTCATCGGTTTGGGCCTGATCGCCAGCCACAGCCGCGCAAACGCGGAAGAGATCCGCACCGCCGTGGTCGCGGGCGGCTGTTTCTGGTGCGTCGAGAGCGATTTTGAAAGCGTCGATGGCGTGATAGAGGCGGTGTCGGGCTTTGCCGGGGGTACAGTGGATAACCCCAGCTACCGCGACGTGACGCGCGGCGGGACCGGCCATTACGAGGTGGTGGAGATCACCTATGATGCCGACCTGCTGCCATATCGGGACTTGATCCACCTGTTTCTGCGGTCCATCGACGTGACCGACGACGGTGGTCAGTTCTGCGACCGGGGCGACAGCTATCGCACTGCGATCTTCGTGAATACGGGTGAGGAGCGCGCAATTGCAGAAGCCGAGATCGCCGCTGCAGCGGCGCAGCTTGGGCAGACGGTTGTCACGCCGGTGCTGGATGCCGCACCGTTCTGGCCGGCGGAGGAATACCACCAGAACTACTACCGCAGCGAAGACCTGATCCTGACCCGCTTTGGCCCGCGCCGGAAATCGGTGGCCTATGGGCTGTATCGGCAGGGGTGCGGGCGCGATGCACGAGTGTCCGAGCTATGGGGCGATGATGCGCCCTTCGTGGGGGATCACTAAACGGTCGCGCTTGGTCAGGCCCGCCGTCAGGGCGATTACAGGTATCCCTCCGAGCGGAAGCTGAGGGTTGCGGACTTGCCGATGATCAGATGATCGTGGATCACGATATTCAGCACTTCGGCGGCATCGCGGATGGCGTTGGTCATGTCCAGATCTGCCTGGCTCGGCGTCGGGTCGCCGGACGGATGGTTGTGGACGAGGATCAGCGCCGAGGCATTCAGTTCCAGCGCGCGTTTCACCACCTCTCTCGGGTAGACGGGAACATGGTCCACCGTACCGGTCTGTTGCGCCTCGTCGGCGATCAGCACGTTCTTTCGGTCGAGGAAGAGAATGCGAAACTGTTCCAGGTCCCGATGCGCCATTGCTGACTGGCAATAGTCCAGCAGCGCATCCCAGGAGGACAGCAGCGGTCTGTTGATCACCTTGGCGCGCGCCATGCGATGACCGATGGCCTCGATAAGCTTCAGCTCGAACACCACGGCATCGCCCACGCCATTGACCTCTTTCAACCGCGCGGGCGGGGCGGCCAGCACATGGTTGAGATCGCCGAAGGCGGCCAGCAGCCGTTTGGCCAGAGGTTTGGTATCCCCACGCCGGATGGCGCGATAGAGCAGCATCTCCAGCAGTTCGTAATCCGGTACAGCCGCCGCGCCGCCCTTCGTAAATCGCTGGCGCAGGCGTTGGCGGTGGAATTTGCGATGATCTTCGACAAGTCGATCGAGGCGCGGGACAACCGGGGTGGCCCCGGCCCCCGGATCGAATTCGAAACCGGGCAGGCGCTGTTCCTCGAATCGGGTTTTTCTACGGGTCATGCCCCGAGGATTCGCCCGGAATGGTTAACGGCGCGTTACTCCGGCAGGTAGGTCAGCCCGTTTGCCACCCGGCTGGACAGGCTGCGGCGCAGGGTGTCGCCATCGGTGACGGGCACCAGCGACAGGTTGATATTGGCCACGGTCAGATAGCTTTCGGGCCGGGTCGGGTTGGGATGGGCGGTCAGGCGCAACAGCATCGGGCCGATGTCCGGGTCGGTGTAGCGTCCGACCAGATGGACGCCCGTGTGCCCTTCGAACTCGAATACCTCGATGGCGAGGATCTCGGCCTCTTCAAAGCCATCCACGGCCACGGGAAAGACCTGCTCTTGCAGCAGGTTGGCCGACAATTGCAGGCGCAGGTCATGCGGGCTTTCGGCCTCTTCCGCCATGGGAATGGTGGCCGTCACCACCTGTATGTTCTCGACGAACTGGCGCGGCTCTCCGGTGGCGAAGGTCAATCTCACGAAGGCCCCGCCATCGGGCTGGCCCTCTGCGATCAGCTCTACCTGGTCCTGGTTCGGGACCGACAGCGAAAAGGGCGCGGGAACCTCGATACCGAATTGCTGCGCATAGCCGTCATCGAACAGGAACACCCGGTTCGTCGTAGCGCCCTGAAGGTTGAACAGGTTGAATTCTACGCTGCCGGAGACCTGAGCCGAGGCGCTGCCGGCCAGGCCAGAGAGTGCCAGAATGAATGCCAGGAAAATCCGCATGTCGCCCCCTTCGCGTTGATCCGGCGACCGTAGGAGCATTGTGGCCAGCGGTCAAACCGGTGTCGGTTTCCGGTTTTGAAACTGGTCGTCACGAAGCTGCCGCCACCAGCTGCAAGGACGCTTCCCCGCGCTTTGCCAAGCACAATGGGCGCTTTACCCTGATCAGTTCCGCCGCTTCATCACCATCAGGTGATACTCGTTCTGCTCTTCGAAGAAGCCCGGGCGTTTGGAGGGTGTCGCCAGGCGATTCAGCTTCTTTCCCGCGAATTTTTCCAACACCCAGGAGCGCCATGGTTTTTCGCGGGCGAATTCACCCCGGAAACGTTCCAGAAACGGCGCGAGCTTTTCGGTCTGAACGTAATTCATGATCTCGAAAGTAGGCGCGATCTCTGCTGTCACGTCCTCGTCCGAGACAACTTCGAAGGCGCCCTGCGCCTCCAGTGCTGCCAGAAATTCGGCATGGGTCGAGTGGGTCCGGTCGGTCTCTCGGTGGGCTTCGCGGCGGAAGTAGTCGAAGAGAACAAACCCCTCGCGCGCGTGGCGTTCGGTTTTGGCCAGCGCAGAGGTCATGTCGATGTAGTGAAAGCTTTCTGCGTAGAGGCATATGTCGAACATGTCGTCGCGCTCGAATTCCTCAAGGGTCGCGTCGATCACCTCGGTGCCGGCGGGCAACTTCTCGCGCGCCATCTGGTTCATCTGCACGGAGGGCGACAGCAGCGTCATGTCATAGCCCCGATCGATCAGCGCCAGCGCGTTTGCGCCCGTGCCAGAGCCGATCTCGAAGATCGTCTTCACGCCGTCGGGGATCGCGCCTGCAAGTTTGTCGAAATAGGCCTGTTGCGCGTTGCTGAGGGACTGACCTGTAAGATCCGGGGCTTTGCCGCCCTCGAAATAGCCATAATGGGCAAAGCCGTGCCCAAACATGACCTCTGACAATAGCGCCATGAACTCCAGGTCCAGCGTGCTTTGCTTCTTCATGACTATGTCCCCCCAAGACATCACACGCCTTTTGCGACGCACTACACTCTAATGGCCAAGTGAGCGGCGTTGGTTCAAGGGTTTTTGTTATCTCCGGGGGCTTTGGATCGGGCCATGATCTTGGTGCCTATGCCCAGGTGGGGTGGAACTTGCCGCCGGGGGACAGGGTGAAGATGTCGAACCCATCCGCCGTCACGCCGATGGAATGTTCGAACTGGGCGCTGAGGCTCTTGTCGCGGGTCACGGCGGTCCAGTCATCGGCCAGAACCTTGGTTTCGGGGCGGCCGAGGTTCACCATGGGCTCGATGGTGAAGAACATGCCCTCTTCCAGCGTGGGGCCGGTGCCGGGACGACCGTAATGCAGCACATTGGGCGGCGCGTGAAAGACCTGCCCCAGCCCGTGACCGCAGAAATCGCGCACAACGGACATGCGATGCGCCTCGACATAGGCTTGGATCGCGTGCCCGATATCACCGAACGTGTTGCCGGGCTTGACCGCCTCGATCCCCTTGAACAGGGCATCATGGGTGACCTGCACCAGCCGTTCCGCCTTGCGGCTGAGGCTGCCAGCCACATACATCCGGCTGGTGTCGCCAAACCAGCCATCGACGATCACGGTGACGTCGATATTCAGGATATCGCCGTTCTTGAGTGTCTTCGGCCCCGGAATGCCGTGGCAGACCACGTGATTGACCGAAATACAGCTGGCGTGCTGATAGCCCTTATAGCCGATGGTGGCGGATTTGGCGCCCGCGTCATTCACCATCCGCTCGATTTCGGCATCAATCGCCTCGGTCGTCTGGCCCGGTTCGACCATCCCGGCAATGTCATCGAGGATGCGCGCCGCCAATGCGCCGGCCTTGTGCATGCCGGCGAAATCAGATGGGTTGTGAATGCGGATGCCGTCCCGGGTCAGACGGCCTTCGAACTTATCCAACGTAGCGCTCCTTGGCCTTTTCGGGCTGCAACCTATGGCAGGACGCGCCCGGATGCCAGAGGGCGGGGTGAATTGCCGCCCGTGCCGCTTTGCGATAGCCATGGCGCAAGCGACAGGCACAAGGAGCATGGATGATGGAAGCGCTGAGCAATCTGATGACTTTGGATATCGGGGGGGGCCGCACCCTGGGCGATGTCCTGACTCTGGATTTCCTGGCCCAGATGGTGGGCAGCGTGATTGCCGCCATCCTGCTGCTTTTCGCGGCCTTCATCATCGGCGGATGGGCGCGGCGCAAGATCGTCAAGATCGCGCTGGAACGGGAAGAACTGGACGATACGCTCTTTACCTTCCTGGGCAACCTGCTGCGCTATGTGGTGCTGATCCTGGCTGTTGTGGTGGTGCTGAATACCTTCGGGGTGCAGACCACGTCTCTGGTCGCTGCCATCGGTGCCGCCGGTCTGGCGATCGGCCTGGCGCTGCAAGGCACCCTGTCAAATGTCGCGGCGGGTGTCATGATCATCCTCTTCCGGCCGATCAAACTGGGCGATTTCGTCTCTGTTGCAGGGGTTTCCGGCACGGTGAAGGACATCTCGCTGAACACGACAGAACTTGCCACGCTGGACAATGTGCAGGTGATCGTGCCGAACGCACAGGTCTGGGGCAGCGTGATCACCAATTATTCGGTCTACGACACCCGGCGGGCGGAATGGACCTTCGGTGTGTCCTACGGATCGAACCTTGCGACCGCCGAACAGGTCATCCGCGACACCATCCTGTCCGACCCGCGCGCCTTACCGGAGCCGGAGCCGTTCTGTCAGGTCAACAATCTTGGCGACAGTTCCGTGGATTTCCTGGTGAGGGTCTGGTGCGCCTCGTCGGACAAGTTTTCCTTCGAGGCCGATATGAAGCGGCAGGTGAAAGAGGCTCTGGATAAGGCCGGGATCGACATTCCGTTCCCGACACAGACTCTCATTCAGGTTTCGGAATAGTCACTAACCAAGGGATTTCGACCCGTTTTGGGCCGCCAAGCCATACGCCCTCGGGCGTAATCCGGCAGTCGAAGCACAGTGTTTCGACCCCCGCGTTGCGCGCGTCAGCATAGGCGGCGGCGTAGTTCGGGTCGATATCCGCCGCGAGGGTGAACCCCTCACAATCCGTGCGCTGGATCAGGTAGAGCATCACGGCGCGGTGGCCCTCTGCCACCATCGCGGACAGCTCTGCCAGGTGCTTCGCACCCCGCGCGGTCTTGCTGTCAGGGAACTCTGCCAGTCCGGGCTGGCGGGACAGCGTCACCGACTTCACCTCCACATAGGTATCCGGGCGGCCCGCGCCTTGCAGAAGGAAGTCGATGCGGCTCGCCTCTCCATACTTCACCTCCGGGCGGACCGTCTCATACCCCTCCAGCCCCGCAACCTCGCCCCCCTCCAACGCGGCGCGCAGCATCCGGTTGGGCAGGCTGGTATCGACCCCGGTGAAATGGCCGTTTTCGTGATCGACCAGCCGCCAGCCGAATTTCAGCTTCTTCTTCGGGTCGTCATTGGGTTCCAGCCACACAAGGCTGCCCGGTTCCGCCAGCCCCATCATCGAACCGGGATTGGCGCAATGGGCGGTGATTTCGCGCCCGTCCTCCAGCTTGCAATCGGCCAGAAAGCGTTTGTAGCGGCGGATCAGCCGGGCGGGGATGAGAGGGGTTTGAAAGCGCATGGACCGGGCCTATACCTGAGCCAAACAAGAGGCAAGGAACACGCTCATGCCCAACCCCACCGCCGCCATGCTGGTGATCGGAGACGAGATCCTCTCGGGCCGCACCCGCGATTCCAACATGCACCACCTGGCGCAGCAACTGACCAGCCACGGCATTGACCTGACCGAGGTGCGCGTCGTGGCCGATACGCATGACGGTATTGTTGCCGCCGTGCAGGCCCTGTCCGCCGCCTATGACCATGTCTTCACGTCTGGCGGTATCGGCCCCACCCATGATGACATCACCGCCGAGGCCGTGGCCGCCGCCTTCGACACGCCGATCAGCATCCGCGACGATGCCCGCGCGCTGTTGCAGGCCCATTACGACCGGTCCGGGCAGGAGCTGAACGAGGCCCGCCTGCGCATGGCGCGCATTCCCGATGGGGCCGCGCTGATTGAAAACCCTGTGTCCGTCGCGCCCGGTTTCACCCTGCGCAACGTGCATGTGATGGCCGGAGTTCCATCGGTCTTTGAGGCCATGGTGGCCTCTGTCCTGCCGACGCTGACCGGCGGCGCGCCGCTTCTGTCGCAGACCATTCGGATCGAGCGGGGCGAGGGCGAGATCGCCGGGCCGCTAACCAAGCTGGCCGAGGACAACCCGGAGGTCTCTATCGGGTCGTACCCCTACATTCAGAACGGCGTCTACGGCTCCAACATCGTTGTGCGCGGCACGGACGGGCCGCAGATCGACAAGGTCATCACGGCGCTGGCACGCCTCTTCCCGGATGTGTCATGACAGTCTCTAACACAGGGCTTTTCGAAATCTGCGAGGCCACATGGCCCGCGGCCTCGATCACTCGGATCGGCCCCTGGCTGGTGCGTGACGGGCAGGGCGCGGGCAAGCGGGTGTCGTCTGTCACTGTAGAGGGCGATTGGCGTCCCCAAGACATCCCACAAGCCGAGCAGGCCTGCCGCGATCTGGGGCAGGACCTGTTGTTCCAGATCAGACCCGAAGACGCCTTGTTAGACACTGTTTTGGCCGAAAGGGGCTATGACATTGTCGACCCGGTCGATTTCCTTGTTGCCCCGGTCGAGACGCTCACCGCCGATCTGCATCGGCTCGCCGCAATCCCCTGTTGGCCACCCCTTGCCGTGCAGACAGAGATCTGGGCCGAGGGCGGCATCGGCCCTGCGCGCCTTGGGGTCATGGACCGAGTCAAAGGCCCCAAAACCGCGCTTCTGGGTCGGCACAACGACCACCCGGTCGCCACCGCCTTCGTCGCTATCCACAATGGCACCGCCATGCTGCACGCGCTGGAAGTGTCACCCGAGGCCCGCCGTCAGGGCATTGGCCGCACCATGATGCAAGGCGCCGCCAACTGGGCCGCGCGGCACAATGCGCGGGATCTTGCCGTTTTGGTTGTCAAAGCCAACAAACCCGCCCAAACTCTCTATGCCGGGCTGGGAATGACCTCTGCCGGTGCTTATCATTACCGTATCAAGAAAGGCTGATCCGTGGCGAAACCGAACCCCAAGGCAACCGCGCTGAACCTGCCGCCGCTGGACCCGCTGCCAGAGGCGACGCAGAGGTATTTTGACATCTGCGATGAAAAGCTGGGGATGATCCCCAATGTGCTGGCGTCCTACGCGTTCGATGTGGACAAGCTGAATGCCTTCACCGCGATGTATAACGACCTGATGCTGGGTCAGAGCAACCTGACCAAGCTGGAACGCGAAATGATCGCGGTCGTGGTGTCCGCCGTGAACCGCTGTTTCTATTGCCTCACCGCCCATGGTCAGGCGGTGCGCGCCCTGTCGGGCGACCCGAAACTGGGCGAGATGCTGGTGATGAACTACCGCGTCGCCGATCTGGACCCGCGCCAGCGCGCGATGCTGGATTTCGCCGTGCAGATGACGGAAGCGAGCTACAAGATCGAAGAGGCTGACCGTCAGGCCTTGCGCGATGTGGGGTTCACCGACCGCGATATCTTCGACATTGCCTCGGTCGCCAGCTTCTTCAACATGACCAACCGCATGGCCTCTGCCATCGATATGCGGCCCAATGATGACTACCACGGCATGAACCGGTGATCAGGGGCGCTCTTATATCCCTTGTGGCACTCGCCGCCGCCCTTCCGCTTCACGCGTTGGAGTTGGAGCTGCCGGGCGTATCCGAGCTGTCGCATGAGGAAACCGAGAGCGCCACCTATTACAGCCTGCCAGTCAGCCCGTGGCTGGGAACCGGGGCAGAGATGATGACGGTAGAGGGCGCGCTGGCCCGTCAAGTCTGGCAGGTTCAGGACTATAGCGGCAACAGTGCGCAACTGATGGCCTCTCTGCGGGGACAGATCGAAGCGCAGGGCTATGCCCCGGTCTTCGCCTGCGATGCCACACTTTGCGGCGGGTTCGATTTCCGCTTTGCCATGGACGTGACGCCGGAACCGGCGATGCATGTGGATCTGGGGGACTATTCCTATTTCGTCGCTCAGTTGGAGGGCGAGGCCGGCACCGAATATGTGGGTGTGTTGACCTCTCGCGGCGGCCTGCGCGGCTATATCCACATGGTCCGCATCAGCCCCGCCGACATGATCCCGGTTTCGGTCGCAGTGTCCACCCGGTCGCCTGACGGGGATGAAATCGTTGATATCCGCGAAAGCCTGGCGGTCCAGGGCACCGCCACGCTGGCTGATCTCAGCTTCTCCACCGGGTCATCGACGCTTGCAGAGGGAGACTACCCTTCGCTGATGGATCTTGCCGCTTTCCTGAACGACAATCCCGAAACGCGCGTCGTGCTGGTGGGCCATACGGATGCGGAAGGCTCGCTTGAAGGGAATATCGCGCTCAGCCGGGCCCGGGCCGAGGCGGTGCGTGCCTTCCTGATCCAGTCGCTCGGGGTCAGCGCCGCGCAGCTCGGGGCCGAGGGCGTCGGCTATCTGGCCCCGCGCGCCAACAATGCCAGCGACGAAGGCCGCCAACAAAATAGGCGGGTCGAAGTCGTCGTGACTTCAACCCGCTGAGTTGCCCCGCCGGGGTTGGCGGGGTCGGCATGAACCGTAAATTCTCAGATAATCACCAGTCGCCGGGGCCCTTGTCGCGGAACTGGTCGACAAGGAAGTCGATGAAGGCGCGCACCTTGGGCTGCGTGTAGCGGCCCGGCGGGTAGATCGCGTAGATGCCTTGGGTTTCCTCGGGCAACTCCGGGATCGCATCGACCAGCAGGCCCTGCCGCATCGGTTCGGCATAGAGGAAACTGGGCAGATAGGCGATGCCAAGCCCGCCGATGGCGGCATTCAGCAGCGACTGGCCATCGTTCACTGTCAGCGAGCCAGCGGTCCGCACCTGACGCACCTCGCCAGAGGGCGCGGTGATTTTCCACACATTGCCCGCCGCCTGATTGGAATAATGCAGCAGCTTATGGTCGTTCAGATCGTCGATCCGCTCGGGTCGGCCGAATTTCTTGAAATAGTCGGGGCTCGCGATCATCCGCTTGGTGGTTTCCGTCAGCTTCCGGGCGCGCAGGGAACTGTCCTCCAGCTCACCCACCCGAATGGCCATGTCGAACCCTTCGGAAATCAGCTCCACATAGCGGTTGTTCAGCACCATGTTGACGGTGATATCCGGGAAGGCATGCAGGAAGTCGCCAAGGATGGGCGACAGGTGATTGACCCCGAAATCCGTCGCCACCGACACACGCAGCATGCCCGAGGGTGCCGATTGCATCGCGGTCACCAGCGCATCGGCCTCGCCTGCATCGTTCAACACGCGCCGGGCGCGGTCGTAATAGGCCAGGCCGATCTCGGTCGGGCTGACGCGCCGGGTAGTCCGGTTCAGCAGCCGTGCGCCGAGGCGGGTTTCCAGACTCGAAACATGCTTGGATACAGCAGATTTCGAGATCCCCATTTTCTTGGCCGCATCCGTGAACCCCCCCTGGTCCACGACTGTGGCGAAGGCTTCCATTTCCGTAAGACGGTCCATTGGGTCACCTGTGTGCTCTTTTCGTTTCGCATATTGGTATCGTTTCCAAATGCGGCGCGATTGCGGAGCACTACAGGCCAAAGCCGGGTATTACCGGGGATCGTTAAGGGCGGGGAAACAAAAAATGACACAGTCCGGCCCTCACTGCGACGTGGAAACCATGCCTCATCCCCTTTCATCTTGGTAAAAATACCTCAGGGGGGTGCGGGGGGAGGATCCCCCCGCGGGTCGACGCCGACAGGCGGCGAAACACCCAAGGTCAGAGCTTTGCCGCCAACCGCGCACCCTGATTGATGGCCCGCTTGGCATCCAGTTCGGCGGCCACATCCGCCCCACCGATCACATGTACGCTCTTGCCCGCCGCTTCCAACCGATCCGCCAGCGACCGTTCCGACAGCTGTCCGGCGCAAAGCACGATGGTATCCGCCGCAATCAGCGTCGGGTTCTCGCGCGCCTCGCCATAACTCACATGCAGCCCCTCCGCGTCGATGCGTTCGTAGTTCACGCCGCCCATCATCTCGACCGCCTTCATCTTCAGCGCCGCACGGTGAATCCAGCCGGTGGTCTTGCCAAGCCGCTTGCCAAGCCGTTCGTTCTTGCGCTGCAACAAGGTCACCTGACGCGCGGGGGCCTCGGGCCGGGGGCCAGCGGGCGACAACCCGCCGCGATCCGTCGACGGGTCGCCCACGCCCCATTCCCGCTTCCACAGGTCAATGTCCTCGGTCGGGCTCTCGCCCTCGTGCACCAGGTACTCCGCCACGTCGAAGCCGATGCCGCCCGCGCCGATGATAGCGACCTTCTCACCAACGGGGGCTCTCTTCGACAGCACGTCGATATAGGACAGCACGTTCGGCCCGTCCTGCCCGGGGATCTGCGGATCGCGCGGCACGATGCCGGTGGCGATCACCACCTCGTCGAACCCTTCCAACTGCTCCGGCCCGGCCTCGGTGCCAAGCCGCAGGTCCACGCCCGACCGCGCCAGCATGGTTTCGAACCAATCGACCAGCCCAAAAAACTCCTCCTTGCCGGGGATCTGCTTGGCCATATTGAGCTGCCCGCCCACCTTGTCGGCCTTCTCGAACAGCGTCACGGAATGCCCGCGCTCGGCGGCAATCACCGCCGTCATCACGCCAGCGGCACCCGCGCCGACAATGGCCACCCGCTTGGGCGCGTCGGTCGGGTCATAGCGCAGCTCGGTCTCATGGCAGGCGCGCGGGTTCACAAGGCAGGAGGTCAGCTTGCCGCTGAAGGTGTGGTCCAGACAGGCCTGGTTGCAGGCGATGCAGGGCGCGATCTCATCGGCCCGGCCCTCTGCTGCCTTGGCCACGAAATGCGAATCCGCCAGGAAGGGCCGCGCCATGGACACCATGTCGGCGCAGCCTTCCGCCAGAACCTCTTCGCCCACATCCGGCATGTTGATCCGGTTCGAGGTGATCACCGGAATACCCACCTTGCCCATCAACTTTTTCGTGACCCAGGCAAAGGCCTTGCGCGGCACGCTGGTGGCAATCGTGGGAATGCGTGCCTCGTGCCAGCCGATCCCGGTATTGATGATCGTGGCACCTGCTTTCTCGATCTCCTGCGCCAGCTGCACGACCTCGTCGAAGGTGGACCCCTCGGGCACAAGGTCGATCATCGAGAGACGATAGATGACGATGAAATCAGGGCCCACGGCCTCGCGCACCCGGCGCACCACCTCGATGGGCAGGCGAATGCGGTTTTCATAGCTGCCGCCCCACCGGTCGGTGCGCTTGTTGGTGTGTTTGACGATGAACTGGTTGAGGAAATACCCCTCGGACCCCATCACCTCGACGCCATCATAGCCCGCCTCGCGCGCCCGCACGGCTGCCGTCACGATATCGCTGATCTGTTTCTCGATCCCCTCTTCATTCAGCTCTTTCGGCGGGAAGGGAGAGATGGGCGATTTGATCGGAGAGGCAGACACACAATCGGGAGAATAGGCATAGCGCCCCGCGTGCAGGATCTGCATGGCGATCTTGCCGTCGGCCGCGTGAACTGCATCGGTGATCACCCGGTGATTGGCGATGTCCTGATCGGTAAACAGCCCCGCCGCGCCGGGGAAGACCCCGCCTTCCTTGTTGGGCGCCATGCCCCCCGTCACGATAAGGGCAGCCCCCCCGCGCGCGCGTTCCGCATAGAACTCCGCCACCCGGGGCCAATCCTTGGTTTCCTCCAGCCCCGTGTGCATGGAGCCCATGAGCACCCGGTTCTTCAGCGTGGTGAAGCCAAGGTCCAGCGGGGCCAGAAGATGGGGGTAAAGCGCGTGCGTCATATCAGGGTCCTCCGATGCGCAAAGATGGCGCAAGGCGGGCGGACTGTCACCCTCTACGCCGCGTCACCTGGGGTGGTGCGGGCTGCGGGCTTGGGGGAAGGGGCGTTGCGGCGAGCATGGCGAATAATCCGCGTACCGGGGCGGGTGCGTCGGGATGGGGTATGCTGGCAGGTCATAGCCGAAGGCGTTGGTCGCACATGCGCGAACTTGACCCTTCAAAGTGAACAAGGCATGTGATCTACCAATGATCGGTCGTGGCTTTTTGTCCGCGGCAATAGATTTCACTACCAAGTTGGAAACCTATTTATGCAGCCGTCGTTTGAAATTCATCCATTGGTATTGTGTGGCGGTTCGGGCACCCGTCTTTGGCCCTTGTCGCGCAAGAGCTATCCCAAACAGTTCGTTCAGTTGATTGGCGACCGGTCGCTCTATCAACGATGCGCAGAACGCATGACCGGCACGCGCGGCGCGGTGACCTTTGCCGCGCCTACGATCCTGACCGGATCCGACTTTCGCTTTGTCGTGACCGAACAATTGCAGGACATCGGCATTGATCCGGGCGCCATCCTGATCGAGCCCGAGGGGCGAAATACGGCCCCGGCGGTTCTGGCCGCCGCGTTGCACATTGCCAAGACCTCGCCCGAGGCTCTGCTGCTTGTCGCGCCATCCGACCATATCCTGCCGGATGCCGATGCATTTGCCGCGGCACTGGAACTGGCGGCAGGCGCGGCCCTGAACGGCGATCTCGTGACGTTCGGCATTGCCCCCAGTTACCCGGAAACCGGGTACGGATACCTCAAACTGGCTGGAACGCATGACAAGGACGCGGCCTACAAGCTGGAACGCTTTGTCGAGAAGCCCGACCAGGCCACGGCTGAACAGATGGTTGCCGATGGCGGGTTCCTTTGGAACGCGGGTATTTTCCTGTTCGCCGCCAAGGACATCATCTCTGCCTTCGAACGCCATGCGCCTGATCTCGTGACACCCGTTCGCGCCGCGGTGGAGCAGGGTGAACCGGATCTCGGGTTCTTCCGCCTTGCCCCAGATCCCTGGGCAGAGGTGCAGAACATCTCGATCGACTATGCGGTCATGGAAAAGGCCGACAATCTCAGCGTGGTTCCCTTCCGGGGCAGTTGGAGCGATCTGGGAAGCTGGAGCGCTGTCCGCGATCAAAGCGCAATCGATTCAGATGGTGTTGCCTGCGCGGGGCCGGTAACGGCCATCGACTGCAAGAATTCCCTGCTTCGGTCAGAGCACCCGGATCAGGAACTTGTCGGGCTTGGCCTGGACGGCATCGTTGCCATTGCCATGCCGGACGCGGTGTTGATTGCCGATATCAACAGAACGCAGGACGTGAAACTCGCCGTTCAGAGCCTTGCCGCAAAAGGTGCCCGTCAGGCAGAAGCCCTGCCCATTGACTACCGCCCATGGGGACATTTCGAAACGCTCGTGCTTGGCGAGCGGTTTCAGGTCAAACGAATCGTGGTCAAGCCCGGTGCAAGCCTCAGTCTTCAGAGCCATCACCACAGATCGGAACACTGGATCGTCGTGCAGGGTACCGCGAAGGTTACGGTTGACGACACGGTCAAGCTGATTTCCGAAAACGAGTCCGTCTACATTCCTCTCGGAGCCGTGCACAGGATGGAAAACCCGGGTAAGGTCGACATGGTGCTGATCGAGGTTCAGACGGGTAGCTACCTGGGTGAGGATGACATCATTCGGTACGAGGATGTCTATTCCCGCGGGCAAGGCGCGAAAGGGTGACACGGTGAAGAGGCCGTGCAATGCGTAGAGGCAATGAGTACCCGTACCTGTCACCAATCGGATGACTTATGATTGAAACGGACAGAAACCAACCCGATGCGGACATGCAGGCGATGCTGCGGGCTGAAATTCTGTCACTTCGGGCTGAACTGGCGCAGCGGGATGCGGAAATTCTTGCGTTGCTGCGACAGTCGGACGAGACCGTCATCGCCGAGGCCACTCGCCAGACGCCAACTGGACTCAGCCGTGGATGGCTGAGAACACGACTGGCCAGGCTGCGCCACCGCCTGATGCTGCGTCATCAGGCGAACGCATTGGCAAGAAGCCGCTATTTCGACGCGAACTGGTACGCGGCGCGCTACCCCGAATGCGATGGCCCGGACAAGGCCGCGATCCACTACTTGCTGCGTGGCGCGTTTGCCGGGCATGATCCGGGGCCGGATTTCCAGACCAAGGCCTATTACAGCGCCAATCCGGATGTCGCCGAGGCTGGCTGGCCTGCTCTGGCTCATTACGTTTTACACGGACAAGCGGAAGGTCGGCGGCTTGGTCCAACCGCCGGAGGCTAGGCGCAATGTCCGGCGAAACCACCATCGACACGTCTCGCGCAAGATTGTTGGAGGACTCCGCCCTTTTCGACGCGGAATGGTACGCGACGCGGAACGGGGACGTGGCCTTGTCCGGGCTGGACCCGTTGGATCATTTCCTGAAGATCGGTTGGGGCCTTGGGCGCAGCCCCGGGCCCGAGTTCGACACCCGTGCTTATATGGCCTGCTTCCGAGAAGTTGCGGATAGCGGCATGGATGCGCTGACGCACTACCTGCAATACGGCGCGTCAGAAGGCCGTGCAGCCAATCCCCTTCAACAAGACCCAATCTTGCGGGCGCGTGCAAAAAGCGATGTGCTTCGCAATCGGCTGAACGTGCTCGGTCAGGCATCCGCCCTAGAGCGGCTCCAGCGCCTCTTGGATGAGGAAACGGGCGATGCTGCGGGGTTCGCTGGCCGTGACCTGGCGCTTTGGCACCTTCGGCAATGGCGGATGACCCAATCCCCTGACAGTGCGACAACGGCAGGTCGGCTCGCCCACAAAGCCCTTGTCTCGGCGACGGACCCCGCTCTGCGCCGTCGTTTGCTGACCGTTGCCCTTGTTGCAGATGCATTGGCGGGTCAGCCAGCCCCGTCGGACGAAGTCATCCGCGACTGGCAGATGAAGGATCTGCTGTGCAACGAAACCTGGTTTGTGCTGGCAGGCTTTGAAGCCTCGGAAAACAGTCGGCTGAGGCTGATCAACCGGGCGCTAACGGCATACGGCCTTGGCGAACTGGCCTTGGGCGATGACCCAAGCAGCCTGGCCTATGACCGCCTGACCCCCAAGCGCGCGCCCCAACCCATAGACGGACCGCTGGTGTCCGTCCTGATCGCGGCCCATCAGGCGGAAGACACCCTTCCAACCGCATTGCGCGCCGTTTCAGACCAAAGCTGGCGCAACCTGGAGATCATTGTCATCGACGACGCCAGCAGCGATGGAACCGCTCAGGTCGCCCTAGATGCGGCAAGAGCCGATCCCCGCATCCGGCTGAAACGGCTTTCGCAAAACGGCGGTGCCTATGCAGCACGCAATGCCGGGCTTGCCGAGGCGCGTGGTGAATACGTTACGCTTCATGACGCGGACGATTGGTGCCACCCCGACCGGATTGCCGCGCAGATGGAGCTGATGCTTGAAAGCGGAACGGCTATCGCCTGCACGTCCGAGCATGTGCGCATGCATTCTGACCTGACACTGACGCGTCTGAGCCCGGAGGCGAGTTTTCTGACGGAAAACACGGCGTCCCTGCTGTTCAGACGACAACCCGTGATCGACTCCCTGGGATGTTGGGACACTGTGCGCGTCGCGGCGGACAATGAACTGATACGGCGACTACGCCGGGTGTTCGGGCCTGCCTCCGTCATTTCCGGAAAAACCGGCCCGCTGGCGATGTTGCGCGACAGGGAAGGGTCCGCGGTTCGCAGTGGCCCCCTGTCCATCGACGGCTATGTTACTGGCGCTCGTCTTGCCTATCTCGATGCGCAGGAACACCACCACCGCACCGCCTCTGTGGCCGATCTGCATTACACGGCAGACAGTCGCCCGTTTCCCGCACCCGGCATCATGAAAGGGCGTGATCAATCCAACTACAAACTGTCCTTGGTACTGGCCGCGGATTTGAGACACAGAGATTGGGTGGTGGAAACCTGCCTGAAACTGGCATCCCTTTCCGAAGGCCCGGTCGGGCTGGTGCCGCTTGCCAGACCTCTGGCGCCGGACATGCTCGACACCTCCTTCCGCCTGTGCACGAAGGTGCGCGAAGCTCTCGACGGTCAGCGCCTTCTTCACCTATGCCCGGGAGAAACGGCCTCGGCCCCGTTGCTGATCGCGCCTGACCCTGAGGCGTTGCTGGAGCTTCCCGGTTCCCTTCCCGAGTTGCGGGCCGAGAGGGTGCGTCTTCTGGCAAGTTATTCTCCGGTCGCCACGCTTCCCGGCACGGGGCGCCGCCTGGGGCGCTATGATCCGTCCACCTGCGAATCCTCTGCGCAGCGGTTCACAACGGGCCCGTTGGAATGGTGGGCCGGAAATCGTGCCATCAAACAGGAGCTGATCAAGGCGGGCGCCAGTCGGGTCGCGCGTGCCAAGATCCCGTTCGACGCGTTGCACGGGCTTTTCAAATGATCGGGCCAGCCTTCACGAAAGAGGAATTCGATCCGGTCTGGTATCTCTCGACCTATTCCGACGTGCGCGCGGCAGGGCTGGATCCATGGGAGCACTACGCAGCCCATGGCCACGCAGAGGGGCGCTTGGGCGGCCCGGTGCGAGCATTGGAACTCGATCATGACCTGTGGCGGGGATTCGAGGCACAGGCGTTACCGGAACTGCGGCTGCTGCTGAAAAACGGGTCGGCTCGTGAACGGGCGATCGCAGGATGGGTCTTTGCGCGTCATGCTGCCAGCAAATCACGCTGGAAATCCGCGCATTCTGCCATCAGATCGTTTTTCGATGGTGGCGATCTGGGCACCGCGATCATTCCGCACAAAGGCCCCTGGGTTCTTGGGGTAAAGGCCGCAACCATGTGCCGAGAGCTGTCGGTTGCGAAAGAGCTTTTGCGGAAAGCCAGGGACCGGTTCGGCGATCACGCCGATCTTTCACTGTCAGAGATCGAGATTGCAGTTGCCGAAAACGCCCCGGATCACGTTGTTTCCAACCATCTCGCCGAGATCTACGCGGCAACCGGTCTGGCAGGCATTGGCTTGCGGCCGGGGACGCTGCCGCGCCTGGACAGGCTGACGGCCCCGATCCCACCTGCACCGGTAGAAGATGGGCCACTTGTCAGTGTCATTGTCCCCGCCCATCAGTCTGAGGCGACCCTGGGCACATGTCTGCGAGGGTTGACCGACCAGAGCTGGCGCAATCTTGAGATCATCGTGGTGGATGATGCCAGCACCGACAACACCGCGGGCGTTGCGGAAGAGGCGGCGCAGGCAGATCCCCGCATCAGGGTCATTCGTCTGCCAGAGAATAGCGGCGCCTATGTTGCCCGCAATACCGGCCTGGCAGACATCCGTGGTGCATTCTTCACCGTTCATGATTCCGATGACTGGTCCCATCCGCAAAAGATCGAGGCACAGGTTGGGCCGCTTCTGGCCGACAGTGGCCCGGTCGCCTGTGCATCACACTGGGTTCGGACCGGGTCTGACCTTGCAATGTCGCTTTGGCGGGTCGAGCAAGGCTGGGTCTATCGCAATGTCTCGTCCCTGATGGTTCGCACGGAGATGCGCGAGAAGGTGGGCTATTGGGACCGCGTGCGCGTCAATGCCGATACCGAATACTATCATCGCCTGCTTGCCGCCTTCGGTTCTGACTCAGTGATCGAACAGCACCCCGGCGTGCCCCTTGCCTTCGGGCGCAACGCGCCGCAATCCTTGACGCTGTCGTCCGCCACGCACCTTTCGACCCAGTTCCGGGGTCCGCGCCGATGCTACCTGGATGCCGCGCTGCACTGGCACGATAGCAGGCTGTCTTCGATTGACAGCACCGCAGACACGGAGGCGCGGGCGGCCTCGCTTTTCCTTCCGAGATATCCGACGGAACGGCCATTTCCAGCGCCGCCAGAGCTTCGACCTGCCGATGATGTGACCGCGGTCAGTGACTACGCCTTCATTTCCGGGTCTTCGCATTTCGATACGCTTTGGTATCTGACGCGGAACAAGGACGTGCTGGCTGCGGATGTCGACCCTGTGCGCCACTATCTGGAAACCGGCGGACAGGAAGACCGCGATCCCGGCCCGCTGTTTTCGGATTCTGCATGGCGGGCAAAGCGAAAACTGGGCACGCAGGCCGTACCGCTGCTGGATTACGAGCAGCACCCCGACAAGCCCCCGGCTGAACCGTTCCGGTTTGAAGGGGCGCTGGCAGGCAGCGACGCCGAAACCGCGCTTGTCTTTGCGCATTCCGCCGATCGGCAGATTTTCGGGGCCGAGCGCAGCCTGTTGCGTGCGTTGGAGCGTCTCGGCAGCGGCCTCGACGGTCCCCGGATCGCTCCTGTGACGGTGCTGCCATCCGCCGTGAATAAGCAGTACCTGGACGACGTGCGGAAAAGGTCGGCAGCGGTTGTGATCCTGCCGCAACTCTGGCGGCATCGCTTTCGCCCCGTGTCAGACCACACGGTTTCCGCGATCCGAGCCATGATCCGAGCCTATCGCCCGACCGCAATACATGTGAATACGATTGTCCTGAATGCACCATTGGTGGCGGCGCGGGCTGAAGGATGCCCGTCGATCGTGCAGGTCCGCGAGTTGCCCGCCGAAGACCCGCAACTGTGCCGCATTCTTGGCGACAGCGCCCGCGGTCTAAGACGCCGCATCCTCAGCGAGGCCGATCGTTTCATCGCGAATTCCGCTGCTGTTGCAAACTGGCTGGATTGCCCCGATCGCGTCGACGTGCAACCCAATGAAATTGATCCTGCCCTGTTCGATCTGCCCTTTGCCCCCGGGCCGTCCCTGCGCGTTGGCCTGATCAGCAGCAACATCGCCAAGAAGGGGGTAGCGGATTTCGTCTCGGTTGCGCGCATGGTTGCCAAAGCAGAGGCCTCGGAAAACGTCCCGCCTGACGCGCGTTGCAAGTTCCTGCTGATCGGCCCGGACTCTGCCGATCTGAAAGCACTGGGCCCGCTTCCCGATAACACGGTTCACACAGGCTATGTCGATGGGTCAGTGGCCGCGGTGGAACAGACGGACCTTGTGCTGGTCCTTTCGCATTTCGCGGAGTCTTTCGGGCGAACGACGTTGGAGGCAATGGCAGGCGGTCGCCCGGTGATCTGCTATCGTCGCGGAACGCCGCCGACATTGATCGAACATGGTCGAACCGGTTTTTCCACGCCTGCGGATGATCCAGCCGCAGTGGCCAATGCCGTGATGTCCATATCCGTGGCGCGGTTCGGTCTGCTGGAACTCAGTCGCGCCGCCAGAAAGCGGGCCTCGCTGTTGAGCCAGATGGCGGCGGGGGAACGCTCTCACGATCCTTCTGCGGACCTGAGAACCGCTACCTAGGCAGTGCGCTTTACATCGCTATGGGCAGGCTTTCGGCCTCATTGGCCTGAATTCTACGTCAACGGTCCGAACCGTGGCTCGGCGGATCGTCATAGATCGACCAACCGTAATCTCCGGTGGTCTCCGGAACATCCTTATCGCCAAGGTTGCGTGCCATATACGCCTTGGCGATGAAATTCGCCGTGATCGGCGCCGTCAGGAACAGGAACAGGGTGATGAGAAGCTCGTGAAACGAGACCTGTCCGTATTTGGCGTAGAAGTAGAGCATCGAGGCGATCAGCACGCCGCCGACACCTAGGCTGGTGGCCTTGGTCGGGGCATGAAGGCGCTGCAGCGTGTTCTTGAGTTTGACCAAACCGAAGGACCCCACCAGCCCGAAGATACCACTCACGACGAGGGCGAAAGAGACGAGGATTTCTGCGACGATGCTCATATCTGTCGTCCTATTCGATGATGTCGCCGCGCAGCAGGAAGCGGCAATAGGCAACGGTTGAGACGAAGCCGACCATCGCGATCAGCATCGCGGCCTCGAAATAGATCGCAGTGCTGTGCCATACGCCATAAAGCACCACGAGGGCGATCAGGTTGATCACCATGGTATCAAGGGCCAGGATCCTGTCGGCCGCGTCCGGGCCGATGGCAATACGCCAGAGATTCAGCAACAGGGCCAAGGCGTAGCAACCGAGCGCGAAGGTAAGGGCATATTCGATCATGGGAATATCTCCATCAGGCGGCGTTCGTATCTGGTCTTGATCTCGTCACGGACAGCATCGGGGTCATCGGTGTGCAGGCAATGCACAAGGATCGCACTGCCATCTGCGGCAAGCGTCGCGGATACCGTGCCCGGAGTCATGGTGATCGTGCCCGCCAGCACGGTGATTGCCTCGGCCGATGTAAGGTCGAGCGGAACGGGAATCCACTGCGAGCGAATCTTCGACTCTGGCTTGAACAGGATGATCAAGGCCACCTGCACATTGGCCACGACAATATCCCAGAGCACGACAAGGATGTATTCCGCGACCTTGAATGGCCGGGCGATCCTGGGACGGTCGGGCCAGTAGGCTGCGGTGAACATCGGGATGAACAGTCCGAAGACCGACCCGAGGATAAGGTTGCCAAGGGTGAAGGTGTTCACCAGCCCTAGCCAGACGAAGATGAGTGTCAGGCTCAGAAGCGGATGCGGGATGAGACGGGTCAGCATGGCTCAGCGCTCCTCCACAGGGCTCAGGACAGCTTCGACATACCCCGCGCGATCAAAGAGTTGGGCTGACGTATTGTCGAGATAGGCCGAGACAGGACCAGCGAAGATGGCAAGCCCCCCCAATACGGCCAATGCAAGCATGACGGGGGCAACCTGCCCCACCGTGGCAAGAGGCGGCTGGATCGACGCGGCGCTGTCTTCGGTTTCACCATCTTCGGCGTCGGGGACGGTGATCGCCGTGGATTTCCAGAACAGGACGCTGCCCGCACGCGCGAACCCGATTATGGTCAAGAGCGACCCGATCAGGATCGCGGACCAGGCCCATCCAATCAGACCGGGCTCTCTGATCGCGTCAAGAACGAGCAGTTTTCCCAGAAACCCGCTCAGCGGTGGCATACCGGCCATAGCGATGGCCGCTGCGAAAAACAGGGCCGCGAACAAGCCGTTCTGCCGTGTCGGCAGCTCTGGTTGCAGCGCATCCCCTGACCGGCGCGTGACGACGAGGTCGGCAATCAGGAACAGGCAGGCCGCCGCGAAGGTCGAATGAACCATGTAATACAGCGCCGCTGTCGTGGCGGTGGTCGAGAACACGGCAACCGCCACCAGCAAGGTGCCCATGGACCCCACGACAGAGAAGGCGATCAGCGGCATCAGGCGCCGCGCGCCAAGAACGCCGAACGCCCCGAGGGCGATGGTCACGATGGCTGCCGGGAAAAGCCACGTACCAGCCAGATCCTCGGTTCCGGGGCTGCCGGGGCCAAACACCGTGGTGTGGACCCGCAAGATAGCGTAGGCGCCCACCTTGGTCATGATGGCAAAGAGCGCGGCAACCGGCGCGGGCGCGTTGGAATAGGATGCGGGAAGCCAGAATTGCACCGGGAACAGCGCCGCCTTCACCGCGAAGACGATCATCAGCAGGATCGCGGCAACGCGCACCAGTGCGGCCTCTTCGGCCGGGATCTCGGGAACGCGAAGGGCGAGATCGGCAATGTTCAGCGTCCCGGTAGAGGCGTAGAGCGTGCCAAGGGCAAACAGGAACAGCGTCGAGCCAGCCAGGTTCATGACCACGTATTGAAGCCCCGCACGCATCCGGTCCTTGCCGCCGGAATGGATCATCAACCCGTAAGACGCGATCAGCAGGACCTCGAAGAACACGAACAGGTTGAAGATGTCCCCGGTCAGGAAAGCGCCGCAAATACCCATGAGCTGGAACTGGAACAGCGCATGGAAATGTCGGCCGCGCGCGTCCCAGCCCGTGGAAATGGCGTGGATCAGCACGATCAGCGCAAGCGCCGAGGTCAGAAGGACCATCAGGGCGGACAGCCGGTCGAGGACCAGAACAATGCCGAACGGCGCAGGCCAGTTGCCAAGCCGGTAAACATGGGTCGTGCCATCGGCGGCCATGTAGGCAAGGCCCAGGGCAATGGCCAGCAACAGCACCGTGCCCGCAACCGAAGCGATGCGCGCCAGCGTGATGTCGTGGCGCATCACGAAGCCGATGACCGGGGCAAGCAGGGCCGGCAGGACGACCGGCAGAATGATCCAGTGCATCACGCGGACCCCTCGTTTGCGGCGTCTGCGCCGTTCTCTTCCGGCTCCATGTCGATCCGGTCGCTATCCGCTTCCAGAAACGCGCCAAGCCCGATCATCACCAGCACCGCCGTCATCCCGAAGGAGATAACAATCGCGGTCAGCACCAGCGCCTGGGGCAGCGGGTCGGTGTAGCTGGCGTCGCCATAGGGCGACAGGACGGGCGGCAGGTTGGTGGCGAGCCGACCGCTGGCGAACAGGAAGACGTTCACCGCGTAGGACAGCAGGGCGAGCCCGAGGATGACAGGGAAGGTCCGGAGGCGCAGCAGAAGATACACGCCTCCCGCTGTCAGAACGCCGATACTGCTTGCAACGATGATCTCCATCTCAGCGCTCCTCCTCGTCCGGGACCCGATCCGCCGGGTCGTAGTCCATCGGATCGACATTCACTGTCTCACCGGCGAAGCGGGCAATCCTGCTCAGGCTGTAGAGCATCAGCATGACCCCGCCCAGAACGGTCAGGAACACCCCGAGATCGAACAGCATGGCTGTGGCAACCTCGAATTCCTCGATCGGTGGCAGATGAATATAAGTGAAGTCGCTGGTCAGGAACGGTCGCCCGAAGAGCCACGATCCGACACCGGTCAAGCCCGCAATCACGACGCCAAGCCCGATCATCGTATGGTATTCCATCCGCTGACGTTCTTGCGTCCAGGCAAAGCCGGAAGCCATGTATTGCATCAGAAGCGCGATTGCGATCACCAGGCCAGCGACGAAGCCGCCTCCGGGCTGATTATGGCCGCGCAGGAAGATGTAGGCGCCCACGACGATGGCAATGGGCATCATGACGCGGGTGGCGACGACCATCATCATCGGGTGGCGGTCACGAGACCGGTCATGCGAATAGTCGGTGTTCTTCAGCCGCCGCGCCGCCGGTCCGTCCAGCAGCGCGTGCATGACTGCATAAATCACCAGCCCCGCGATTCCCAATACGATGATTTCGCCGAACGTATCGTATCCACGGAAATCAACGAGGATAACGTTGACCACGTTGGTGCCGCCGCCGCCCTCGTAGCTGTTGGCAAGGTGATAGTCGGAAATCGTCTCGATATCGCGCATCAGGAATGCATAGGCCAGCGCGGCCACGCCGCCCCCCGCCCCAAGCGCGATCACACCGTCGCGCAGCTTGAGTCCGGCAGAGCTTTCCTTCGGGGTGATCTTCGGCATGAAATGCAGCGCCAGAAGCAGCAGCATGATGGTGACCGTCTCGACCGAGATCTGCGTCAGCGCCAGATCGGGCGCCGAGAGATAAGCGAACCCGGCAGAGATCGACAGGCCGATGATCCCGATCAGAACCAGCGCCCGGAAGCGGTGATGATGCATCGTCACGACAGACAGCGTTGCGACGATCAGCATGACCCAGCCCACGAAAATCACCGGTGACACGGGCAGCAGCTCTCGCGTCGGGGCCGACAGACCGCTGGAGGAATAGGCAACCCATCCCAGGGCCACGGAACTTGCCGTGAATATCGCAAGGTAGCGGCTGATTGCGCCATTGTGGCCGATCTCGGTGATCGCGCGGGATGCCGAGACAAGACCCGCGATCAACCGGTCGAAAATGGCCTTTGCCTCGGGCCGTGGCGCGGCGATCCATAGCTTGTCGAGCGGCTTGTGCAGCAGCAGAAGGACAATGCCGCCCGCCACAGCGATGACAGACATCCACAGCGCGGGTGTGAACCCATGCCAGATCTTCAGATGCGGATGCAGGTCCGCGCCGGTGACTGCATTGGCTGCGGCGGTCACGATCCCTTCGGCAAGGAAGGGCGCAACCCCGATAATAACGACCATCGCCACCAACAGCGCCGGTGCGGCCCACATGCCGAAGGGCGGATCATGGGGCTTGTGCGGATAGTCATCACGCACCGGACCGAGGAAGACATGAGAGATGAAGCGCAGCGAATAGGCGACCGACAGAAGCGCCCCGATCGTGGCCATGACCGGCACCGCATAGGCGCTGCCGAACCAGTCGGTATGAGAGGCCTCTTCCAGCATCAACTCCTTCGACAGGAACCCGTTGAACAGCGGAATGCCTGCCATCGACAGAGCCGCAGCAGTTCCGATGAGGAAGGTTATCGGCATCAGGTGCCTCAGCCCGCCAAGCCGCTTGATATCGCGGGTATGGGCCTCGTGATCCACGATCCCCGCGGTCATGAAGAGCGCGGCCTTGAAGGTCAGGTGGTTGATGATGTGGAACACGGCAGCCACGGCTGCGGCCTGAGTGCCGAAGCCAAGCAGCATGGTCAGAAGACCGAGATGGCTGACCGTCGAGAAGGCCAGAAGCGCCTTGAGGTCATCCTTGAACAGCGCAATGAGCGCGCCCAGAACCATTGTCACAAGCCCGGTCGTGGAAACGATGTAGAACCACGCGTCAGTCCCCGCGAGCGCCGGCCACATCCGGGCGAGCAGGAACACGCCGGCCTTCACCATCGTGGCAGAGTGCAGGTAAGCCGAAACGGGCGTGGGTGCCGCCATGGCGTGAGGCAACCAGAAATGGAAGGGGAACTGCGCGGATTTGGTAAATGCGCCCAGAAGGATCAGGATAAGCGCCGGCAGATACCATTCGGAGGCGCGGATCTGATCGCCAGCGGCCAGGATATCCGTCAGGTTGTAGCTGCCCACGATATTGCCGAGGATCAGCATCCCACCGATCATCGCAAGCCCGCCCGCGCCGGTAACCGCCAGCGCCATGCGCGCGCCCTGACGCCCCTCTGGCAGGTGCTTCCAGAACCCGATCAGCAGGAAGGACGACAGCGAGGTCAGTTCCCAGAAAATCAACAGAAGCAGGATGTTGTCCGACAGCACGATCCCCAGCATCGCGCCCTGAAACAGCAGAAGATAGGTATAGAACTGTCCCATCGGATCTTCGCCCGACAGGTAGAACCGTGCGTAGAGCGTGATCAGCAGGCCAACCCCAAGGATCATCCCCGCGAAGAGAAGCCCAAGACCGTCCAGAAAGAACGAGGCGGACAGCCCGAGCTGCGGCAGCCACTCGATCTGGGCCTGAACCACGTCACCCTGCATCACTGAGGGCGCCAGAACGACGAGCATCGTCAGCGCCAGAAATGTCGGTACTGCCGTCGAGATCGCGCAGACATTGCGCCCAGCCCGGATCATCAAACCCGGCAACAGCGCCCCGGCGAAGGGCATTACTGCGATGAGAAGAAGGAGAGTCCCCCCAAGACCCATGGTATGTCCTTGTCCCTTTAATTTATCTGGCCAACACGTACCGGGCGCGGCAACTCATTGCAACGGAGAGTTATCGTCGCGCCTCTGACGGTCGGCCTTATCCAATTGGTTCGGTTAAGATATGTCCGCGATATAGGCTTTCAAGGGGTTTTCACTTCGGACAGCCGCGGCGGGAAGGCCTTCACGACAGTTTGCGGGCATGGAAAGTGTTTGAAGCTTCTCATCAACGGCTTGAAACACCTAAGAACGTCGGCACTGACTAAAAGACGGTTTTCAACTCTTGGACCAGTGACGAGCACAAACGCTCATACTCACGCTCGACATTCCCCTTCTCGGCAAAAAGCTGGGCTAGCTGCGATTGGATGGCCGCGTAATCGCCACATGTCTGTAGCGAAACAGGTTCCAACGCGTCCATTGATGGCACAGGGGTCATCTGATCGTAGTAGTTGACCCACCCACGAGAACCGACAAGCCGGTGCACTGCATGCGCAGGCGATGCGGAATATAGCGGCATCGCCCCCACTGCAAACGCATCAAATATCTTCTCCGAGACATAGTCTGGTTGATGGGTGTTTTCGAATGCGGACAGATATCGGCACTGCAGGTCAAACCGGCTGAGCTTGTCGGCATGCCAGTCGCTCAGATCCTGCCTTTTGGGGCCGTTTGTCCAGCCCTGGCCTTCCCTGACAATTCGATCGCCGCGGCAGCCCGCAGCAAATTCGCTGCGAAAAACCGACAAGGCAAATAGATCCGCTTGAGGAAATGCAGGTGAAAGCAGGCGTCCCGTTCTGCGAATGCCGATAAAGGCAGCATCGATCTGCGCGTGTTGGAAATGACTATGCCATTGTGCCGCCGTCATGCCTGCGTTGCGGTCTAGACGAGGTTGATAGCCTGCAATGTAACGCGGATCTGTAAGTAGGAAGTAGGGAATCTTTGTTGCCGAGAACACCGGCGAGGTATGATGGTTGATGACGGTGAAAGGAAATTCGCCGGAACTGGCCTTGAATGATTGGGTACGCGCCAAGGGGTTGGGCATCCATACACTATCCCAAAAGGGCTCTTCCGAGAGCAGAACAACCTTAAGCGTGGGATACTGTTTTACAAACTCGAATATTCTGTCTCCGAACAGCTCGAAATCCTTATGGTGACTGACGGTCAGGATCTGTGCGTCTTGCAGATTGTCCACAAGTTCGACCCGATTCCCTAATCTTTCGCGGATCGGAGCATATGCAAGCGGTTGCCGGTTTCGATAGCCCCCATAAACAAAGATTCGAACCATTAGACACCGCTCTCTATTTCGGTCGAGACGTTGGCAAACGACCTAGCGATCATCATCTGATTGCCCGGGCCGTTCAACATGACGGAAGCCGCGGACCAGAGTCCGGGCAAACCGCAAGGGCCGCGTGATGCGCCATGATAGCGAAGCACGAAGTGACCCTAGCTCTGCAATAGCTGCATTGCGTTCCTGTATCACGGCTTCTAATCGCGTCTCTGCCGCATCACGTGCATCGCTTTCCGATTTTCGCGCCCCTGCCTCTGTTCGCAGGTCGCTCAGTGCACGAGCAAAGGCCCGCTCCATATCTCGAGCCGCCTGCTCTTTCTGCCTGAGACTAATTGCATTCTCTTCCTTCGATTTTGCAATCTCAGATGCGGCTTCGGTAAGAAGCTCACCCGTGCTGCGCCGTTTCGCAACGGGTGTCAGGCTATGCTTCTCCATTTGAGATATCGTCGAGCCAAGAACATCCTCTTTTGATGCCGCCAAAGCTGCGACAAGTCGGGCAAGCACCGAACCCGTTTCTCCACTATCCGTTTCCGAGATGTGGAAGCCTGGAACCTGAAGAATGCTGGCCAAAGAGGCTAGCTCGTCCTTTGTTGCAATGGGTGACAGCGTTGCCGCATCGACGAGCCTGATCCGATCCAGATGCAGCAAGAACAGCTCGATAATGGCATCATGGCGCCTGCACCAATCCTCAATGACGGCTGACGGATCCCGCCCGTCTGCCAGAAATGAAGAAATCTCCCGATCCGGCTGATCCCATATAACGCAAATCGTTTCATCTGATGTCGTCAGAAGCCTCTCCAGCGAGGCAGGATCAATTTCTGCTGTTCCGGTGCCGGCACGGGCAAGAGTCGAAGCCACCGAACCATGAACGTCCTTGGTGATGTACACTTGGCTGAACCCAGAATGATCACCGGATGGCATCTTAGAATGCACCTGTCGCTTTCGACTGCTGATGCATACGAGATAGCCCTTTCTTGACAAAATGTCGACGCGTCGACCCGTAATCAAGCCTATGGTTCATAGCCCAAGCGCGCGCATAGGGCCTGGTAGGGCCCGACTGTTCTTTCATCTTCTATAACTTGAGGAACAGGACGCCGAGGACGTTCCTTTATCAATGACCCGCTGCGACCGCTGTCACCGCTAATTCGGATGGCATCGAACATGTCGAGCACAAGAGGCTCAAAAGGCAGATCGAGAACACTGCACATCTTCGCCAGCGCTTTCTCAGGATCAGCAACAAAATCCTCATACCGAATGATCTCGCATTCCCTATGGTAATCGAGAAATTCGATGGTTCGCTTGCTGTACTCTTCTAGGCAGAAGGGTTGGAAATGCTCCCATTCATTCGCTCGCAAGGCTAGGAAGCTGTCCAATGGATGCCTGACGCTTACAAGTGGCCTCAGCGGAAAAGAAGACTTCAGCATGTCATGTACAGAGGGCCGAGAGCTTGCTTCAATCGAGGTGCAAAACTGCGAATGCGCATGAACGCGCAGTACCAGCTTGATGCCTTTCTTCGACAGGTCTGATAGAATACTATCAATCGCAGCCCGAAAAACGCCAAGTTTCACGTTGTCGTCTACGGCTCTGGTCGAATGATTAAGGGCGTTCAGAAGGTCGGTTGGCATGAATTTGGGCTTCTTGCCCGGACGCGCCCTGCCCAAGCTGCTCAGCGGATCAATCTCGCTCAGAAGTATTGTGTTGGGAAGTGCCGCAAGGCACTTGGACATCAATGTGCCACCCGTGCAGGCAAGATGATAAAAACCACGAACAGGTTCCTGTGGCTGGATCTCGGCGCACAATTCTTCGCAAAGGCCCAACAAACTGGGAAACGGTTCCGCAACATTGGTAGGCGTGGTCTCGTTCCTGTAGTCGCCTAGAAGCGACAGTGCCTCATCCAACTCTTCGGCCAAAACGCCATGCAAGTCATTCGCAGGCATGTTCAACTTCCCCGCTTTGTTCGAGTAGCTGGTCTGCTCCTCTTCGTTGCGGTCTTCCTTGTCGGGCTCTTCTTGGGTGCTGTTTCTACCTCTACTGGCTGCTCTTCAGGTGCCGTCAACTGTAGCTGCTGAAGATGCTCCGCTGCCTGTGCCAGTTTTGGCGTCAGCTTTAGCAGAAGCTCTTCCTGTGCTCGGCGTTGGTTTTCGCTGCGTTCAAACTGCTTGCGAAGATTATCCAGATCAATCTGCAACATGGCATTCATGCGAACCTGCAACGCCCGTTCCGCGTTTGCCTGATCCATTCGGGTTTCTGCTGCCTCTAACGCTGCCGCGTCCCGAGACTGTTCCCTTTTGGACTCTCTTAGCTCAACTTCAAGCTGTGCCAGTGAATCTCGTACTCTCTTGAGAGAGCTTTCGCTGACAGACAGGGCTGATGTGGTGTCCTTGAGAGCGTTCGACGCTGCATTCAACTCGGATTCCCGTTCAGCAAGGGCAGCCTTGCTGGATTCAAGCTCTGATCTAGCCTGCTGCAAAGCTTGCTCGCGATCCCGGATCGCGGTGTCATGTGCGGATAGCCACTTCCTTGCTTCGTCTCTTTCATTCGTTCGATGCTGCAACGTTTCGAGTGCTTCTCGCAGCTCAGAAACCTTATCAGTTTGCGCTTTCTTGGCCTCAGCCAAGGAAGCTTCCCGCTCGGAAAGCTTCGAACGAGTCGCCTCCAGCTCTGCGCCGATGCGAGCGAGCTCTTCGCCGCGCTGCGACAACTTCGCATCCCGGTCCTTCACCTCCGCGTCCAGTTTCGAACGCATCGAGGACAGTTCCGATTTGTGATCCTTGATCGCCTTCTCCAGCTTTTCGGAAACAGCGGCCAGGCTGGCCTCACGCGCCTCAGACTCCTTCTGCGCATCGGCCAATCTCGAAGTGGCCTCAGCCAAGGAAGCTTCCCGCTCGGAAAGCTTCGAACGAGTCGCCTCCAGCTCTGCGCCGATGCGAGCGAGCTCTTCGCCCCGCTGCGACAACTTCTTATCCCGGTCCTTCACCTCCGCGTCCAGTTTCGAACGCATCGAGGACAGTTCCGATTTGTGATCCTTGATCGCCTTCTCCAGCTTTTCGGAAACAGCGGCCAGGCTGGCCTCACGCGCCTCAGACTCCTTCTGCGCATCGGCCAATCTCGAAGTGGCCTCAGCCAAGGAAGCTTCCCGTTCGGAAAGCTTCGAACGAGTCGCCTCCAGCTCTGCGCCGATGCGAGCGAGCTCTTCGCCGCGCTGCGACAACTTCGCATCCCGGTCCTTCACCTCCGCGTCCAGTTTCGAACGCATCGAGGACAGTTCCGATTTGTGATCCTTGATCGCCTTCTCCAGCTTTTCGGAAACAGCGGCCAGGCTGGCCTCACGCGCCTCAGACTCCTTCTGCGCATCGGCCAATCTCGAAGTGGCCTCAGCCAAGGAAGCTTCCCGTTCGGAAAGCTTCGAACGAGTCGCCTCCAGCTCTGCGCCGATGCGAGCGAGCTCTTCGCCGCGCTGCGACAACTTCGCATCCCGGTCCTTCACCTCCGCGTCCAGTTTCGAACGCATCGAGGACAGTTCCGATTCGAGTTGTGCCATACGCGCAACCCGTGGGCCGCCGAAGAAGCTGAGTACGGGCCAGTCTGGATCTTCCGTATTCACTGAAATCAGAGCGTAGCCACGGTCCGACAGGCGCGACTCTACAGCATCGCTTGCAAGAGCACCTTCAAAAAACTCTTGGACTCCGCAGCGGATTACGAGCTTCGAGAGCCTTGCAAGCAGGCCTGTAGATTGCAGAACTTCAAGAATTCCAGCTTCGGCGCCGGGCAAATCAATAAAACAGTCGATGGGCTCAGGTAGATCCGTCAACTCCTCAACAATGGTATCAGATTTAATCAGATCGATTGCACTGCGATTGCTGATGCGGAGGCCCGGAAAAATGGCGTTCAGAGCTTCCGTTCGCTCTGACACGGACACAAGGCCCGGAAGCGAATAATAAATGGCTTCCGATCGGCCCTTATCACTGGCTGGAACTCCTTGCAGGTGAGTTACCCCACTTGCGAGCAGCACCTCTGGCACCGCACCGCGTGCCTCTTCTTCGGGATCAATCAAGACGAAACGCTCTGGGGTCTTTGCATGATCGGCCAGTGACACCAGCAGATTAGACACACCACCACAGCCGATAAAGATAATGCTGCCCGACGCTTCGGTAGTGGTTTGATCGGTCATGATCAGGCCTCCTTGCCAATTAGCCTTCTGCAGTAGCAATGATGACCCGTTTTCATATCATCCTACCGACGGGTTGTACTACGATCTGGGTTGACCAGCTATACAACTCATCCATCCCCCTCAGTCCGAGCCAAACAAGTCCCGGGTAAAAACCTTGTCGTGCACATCAGCGAGCGTGTCTGACTTGCGGTTTGCAATGATGACGTCAGCCCTTCTCTTGAAGTCTTCGAGATCACGACAAACCTCGGAATTGAAAAAATCAGCTCCCTCAAGCGCTGGTTCATAGACAATGATCTCGATCCCCTTCGCCTTCAGCCTTTTCATTACGCCTTGGATGGAGCTTTGACGGAAATTGTCTGAACCCTGCTTCATGACCAGACGATAAATGCCAACGCACTCTGGTGATCTCCGGATGATCTGCTCCGCTATGAAGTCCTTGCGCGTACGGTTTGCCTCTACGACGGCCTTGATCAGATTCTGAGGAATATCGGAATAGTTAGCCAGAAGCTGCTTGGTATCCTTTGGCAGACAATACCCACCGTAGCCGAAAGACGGATTATTGTAATGCGTCCCGATCCGCGGATCGAGACATACTCCTTCAATGATTTGGCGCGTATCCAATCCGTGACTGAGAGCGTAACTGTCCAATTCATTGAAGAAAGCTACGCGCATGGCGAGGTAGGTGTTGGCAAACAGCTTGATTGCTTCTGCCTCAGAAGACTCTGTCAGAAGGATGGCAATGTTCTCGGCGATAGCGCCTTCAACAAGAAGATCAGCGAACTGACGAGCCCGGTCGGATTGCTCACCTATGATGATGCGACTGGGATACAGGTTGTCGTGGAGGGCGTGCCCTTCGCGAAGAAACTCGGGACTGAAGGTAATCCGATCAGACCCCATCCGTTTGCTCAATGCTTCCGTAAACCCAACAGGAACCGTCGATTTGATCACGATAGTCGCTGAGTCATTCAAAGAGATAGCCTGTGAGATCACGGCCTCGACTGAAGACGTATCGAAGTAATTCGTCGCAGGATCATAGTTCGTGGGCGTCGCAACGATGATGAAATCCGCGTCCGTGAAGGCTGCCACGGGGTCAGTCGTAGGGAAGAGATCCAACTCTTCGTTGCCTAGGTACTTCTCAAGCTCTGAATCAACAATAGGACACTTCCGTTCGGCCAACATCTCAATTCGCCCGGGATCCACATCGAATGCTCGCACAGTGTTGTGCTGAGCAAGCAAAACGGCGTTTGACAGGCCTACATAACCAACACCGGCAACTGCAATGATCTTACCTGACATTACACAATTCCTTCGTTCCGCATTGCTGGCATAGTGTTATATCCAGAGACTCAGATGGGTATCTGAAGCGGGCAAATCTTCATTGCACCGGCCCAGGAACCTGACAAGGTCTCTGCCCTGTTTTGAGAAAACGATCGCGTGTCGAGGGACGCTTCAGGATCATTTTCTCAGGTCCTTCGTGGAATACTCTTCCTTGAACCAGTCATAGGTTTGCTCTATCCCACGTCTCAGGCTGATACTTGCGGACCATCCCAGGTCGCTCAGTCGACCAACATCCATCAGCTTTCGCATCGTGCCATCTGGTTTGGATGGATCGTTTGTGATCTTTCCTTCGAACCCTGTGATTTCTGCGACCATCTCGGCAAGTTCGAGGATGCTGATATCGGTTCCACAGCCAACATTGATGTGGCTGAGCATCGGCTCGGTATTGGCCTGGTACGTGCTCTTGTCCAGGTCGAGAACAAAAAGGCTGGCCTCTGCCATGTCATCAACATGCAGGAACTCTCGCCGCGGCTTGCCACTTCCCCAGATCACAACTTCCTCGATGCCATCGCGTGCTGCTTCATGGAAACGGCGGATGAGGGCAGGAAGCACGTGGCTGTTCTCTGGGTGAAAGTTGTCTCCTGGTCCATAGAGGTTAGTAGGCATGACAGAGCGGTAATCAACGCCATACTGGCGATTATAGCTTTCGCACAACTTGATCCCTGCGATCTTTGCAATTGCGTAGGGTTCGTTGGTCGGTTCCAGCGTACCCGTCAGAAGCGCATCTTCTTTCATCGGCTGCGCGACAGCCTTCGGATAGATGCAGGAACTTCCCAGCTGCAACAGGGTTCGCACACCGGCTGCGTAGGCCTGATGGATCACGTTGCATTCGATCATCAGGTTTTCATAAATGAACTCGGCAGGATAGGTGTTATTGGCATGAATACCCCCCACCTTCGCAGCAGCCAAAATCACTTTGTCAGGCTGCTCTTCCTGCATGAAAGCACGAACTTGATCCTGGTCCGTTAGATCCAGCTCCGAATGCGTGCGGGTGAGTATGCATATATCCTCACCAGCCGTTTTCCGGGCTTCCAGGCGCTTCAGAATTGCACCTCCAACCATGCCTCTGTGACCGGCGATGTAGTACTTCGTCATTGGGTGGATCCTACTTTGATGGCTGCCCGTATTCTCGGTGGATTCAATCACATTTCCAACGAAACCGGCAGATCCAAGCCGTGGTCCTTCAACAACGCGTGTCGTTTGGCGGTTCTGAGATCATTTTCGACCATCTCAGCGCACATTTGCTGAGCGGTGATTTCAGGCTCCCAGCCGAGAACCTGTTTTGCCTTGGTTGGATCCCCGAGCAAGGTCTCGACTTCAGCGGGTCGGAAATACTTGGGATCAATGCGAAGAACGACATCTCCCGCCTTCAGAGCGGGCGCCTTGTCCCCTTCAATCGAGGCGACAACTGCAATCTCGTCAACGCCGCTGCCCTTGAACTCGAGCGTGATACCCAGCGCTCGGGCAGTCCAGATGATGAATTCGCGCACTGAATACTGGACACCAGTCGCAATGACGAAATCTTCTGGAACTTCTTGCTGCAGCATCAACCACTGCATTCGCACATAGTCCTTTGCGTGCCCCCAATCACGAAGCGCATCGATGTTGCCCATGAAGAGACATTCCTCAAGACCCTGAGAGATGTTGCACAGGCCGCGCGTGATCTTTCGGGTAACGAAAGTTTCACCACGGCGGGGGCTTTCATGGTTGAACAAGATGCCGTTGCACGCATACATGCCGTAGGCTTCCCGATAGTTCACGGCAATCCAGTAGGCGTACATCTTTGCAACCGCGTAAGGCGAACGCGGGTGGAATGGCGTGGTTTCACGTTGAGGAACCTCCTGCACCAGACCGTACAGTTCGGATGTTGATGCCTGATAGAAACGTGTCTTCTTTTCCAAACCCAGGAAGCGGATCGCCTCCAGCATTCGCAAGGTCCCGATTGCATCCACATCCGCAGTGTACTCGGGAGCCTCGAAACTCACGGCCACGTGGGACTGCGCCCCAAGATTGTATACTTCGTCGGGTTGAACTTCTGATAGAATTCTCGTCAGGTTCGAGCTGTCAGTAAGGTCACCGTAGTGCAGCTTCAGATGCGCACTGTTGTTGTGAGGGTCTTCATATATGTGGTCGATCCGCTGAGTATTGAACAGAGATGCCCGGCGCTTGATTCCGTGAACCTCGTATCCTTTTTCAAGTAGAAATTCGGCTAGGTACGATCCATCCTGTCCGGTGATACCGGTGATCAAAGCTCTTTTCGACATCAAAAACCTGCCTGTTTCTTGAAAGGGACCTGGTCACAAGCCAAGCTTGCAGGGCAAATGCGGTGTTCTGCAAAAATGGCCTTCGCTGCGATTGCGAAGGAGGTAGCAAAGTGGTGTTGGGTCCACAACCATTTTGTTCCCGGGGTAAGCGGCCGACAGCCAACCTGATCTCGCAGGCCTAATACAGGCGCATCTTGCCTAATGCGGGCGCATCTTGGGGTGATCAAGGAACCACGAAAAGAGATGGCCGATCAGCCAGGACGGCAGCTATTCAGCTCCGTCGGTTGCTGGTCAGGGCTGTCTTGATCGCGCGGAGGGGACGGGTCACAGCCCAGGATGTTGAGGTTTCAAATGCCCTGATGGCAGCCCGTAGTTCTTCGATCTCATCTTCGCGTCGCAAGGACTCGTTACCTACATCAAGCTGGTTCGCCTCGTTCATGCCCACTTGATTCAGCTTCAGGACTGTATCTCGCAACTCTGTTTGCACGTTCGTGAGCTGATTCAAGAGAAGGGTCCGATGAGCATCTTGTTCCTCCGCACACTCCGCAGCATGTTTACGTTCGCGCTGAATAGTCTCAGCTGCCCTGCTCTCCGCATCGAGCACAGCCAAATTGGCTTTCTCCAGATCGGCACCAATTGTGGCAATACGGTCTTTCAGTGAACTGACGTCATTCGACAGTTCTTTAATCTGAGCTTCGGACTCAGCCTGCATAGCCTGCAGCTTTCGTGCTGCCGCCTGTTTTGATTTCTGAAGCGCAACATGCCCTTCACCAAGCTCTTCCTGAACAGACGTTAGAGTTGATTTGAGCAAGCTGATTTCCGTGCAACGAGAAAGGAGATCAGCCTCCAACCTCGTTCGTTCGGACGAAAGCAGGTTCTCGAGCTCTTCATTTGCCGCAACCATCTGCACATTCCGCTCAGCCAAAGCTCGTTCGGATTCAAGGATTGCCGATATCTCCGAGAACGCTGCATCGGGCGTGGAAGAGGGGCGCTGGACTGGAAGCGCCGCCGCCTGAAACTCTTGCTCGAAACGCTGTGCACCAGGGCTGGATACCAGCGTCTGGCTTGCCAGAACACTATGCCAGGCATCCCAGGCAGCAAGAGCCGGAGAGGCAGTGTCACTGACCATATCGACGTCTGGCTTTTCCGTGAAAAAGCGCTGACAGATTTCGGCCCGGCACCCAACGGGATTCATCGCGAATGCTGATGCCGCAACAAGGGCGATAGATCTTCGGTTGCGCCTCTGAACAGCTAGAACATCCGAAACGACCCGGATCCAATCTTCCATCCCCTGCGCAGGTGGCGTACCTGAGGCAATAGCGCGTGCAACAGCATCCTCAGCCGAATCTGTAACCAGCACGATTGCCTCTGCCGGCAGGTCGCAAACGACACGCTCTAGCCGATCCGAGTCTGACAAGTGAATCATCTCGAAACACACGTCTTCACCCGAGGACAAACTGGCCCGAGCATTCTGGGTTGGGGCAAGGCCTTGGCAGACACTTTCATTACCAACCACGATGATTGAAACAGTCTTCATCGGTTACCTGCGGTCCCAGTAGTTTTTCATCGAGTTCCAGAGTTGCGGGAGTTATGCCTGACGCAGTCTGCCTTCTCAACTCGAAAGACCATGTGTGGCAACCCGTACTTGCAAGTGGTTTCTGACAACCCTCGAAGCTGTCCGGTGCCGACTGCAGAGGACTTGGTGTTCATTCAAGCTACTCGTTGCGGCATCTGATCTAGCGAGTCGAAAAAACTGACGCTATTGATCAGGTGACAATTCCAAGCCGTTTGCATTGCTGATCAATGATCAAGTCGGCATAGGCGTCGGACTGGTGAAGGTAGTCGCTGTCCCGCATCATCGCCCGTGGGCTGAAGCCCCGCGGATGATCGAAGTCAGGGTAATCCAACAATCGTGCACCGGTGTCATTGGCGATTTCTTCCATGGCAT
>NZ_MNBL01000175.1 GCF_001879695.1 Nioella sediminis | reverse complement strand
GCCGGTAAGGTGGTGGCCTGAATACCTGAAAGCCGGGCGTTCTAACCGGTCAATTGCATGTTGTGGCTCGTGGGCTTTGCGCGCATAGCGTCTATCTCCGTGGCGCAAAGCAGAAGCCCGTTGCCACATGGAACTTGATCGCTTCGGCAAACCCCTTATCCTGCGTGGCCTATTCGAGGGGTTGGGCCCGTTCCTGCGTGGTGCCCGGGATCGCTGAAAGGATTCGTTATGCCAATTGTGTTTACTGGAACAGATGTCGTCAGGTTGGATACGTCCGGGTGGCCGGGGACCAGCATCTTCACCTATACCGGAACTGCGGAATTCTCTGCCGGGAGCTACACAGTCTTTGATGACAACTCTCCCGTCGGGATCGATGCGGATGATTACCTAATCACGCCTACACAACCTTATATAGGGTTTGTGTATATCCACCCGACCACTGGGGACGAATATGCAATATTCCAGTCGGTCGGTGACCCCAACGCATATTTCATCCCGCATTCCGGCGAGTTGACAGGGCATTTTTCAGCTTCTGGGGATACGATCACCTTGCAGGGGCGGCTGATATCGACCGCTGCGGTCAATTGTTTCCTGCCCGGCACGCGCATCGACACCCCATCTGGTCAGGAGCCAGTAGAGCTTTTGCAAATCGGGGATCTGATCTGTAATCAGCACGGGCGAAGCGTTCCGGTGAAATGGATCGGT
>NZ_MNBL01000174.1 GCF_001879695.1 Nioella sediminis | reverse complement strand
GATCGACGCCGAAGGCGGCGACTCGGACCCGGACCCATCAGCGACAGCGCGCAAAGAGGGGAGTGGACGCCCCCCCTGTCAGGCGCTATCACCCGGCCCGAACCTATTGCAGGAGACGCGCCCATGTCCGGCCACGGCAGCCCCGTTCCCATGACCTCGCACCCCTCGGGGCCGCTGTCCGGCACTGCCGATGTGCCCGGCGACAAGTCGATCTCTCACCGCAGCCTGATCCTGGGCGCCATGGCCGTGGGCGAGACCCGGATCACCGGCCTTCTCGAAGGGCAGGACGTTCTGGACACCGCCAAGGCGATGAAGGCCTTCGGCGCGGATGTGGAGCGTGTGGGCGACGGTGAATGGCGCGTCCATGGCGTGGGTGTTGGCGGGTTTGCGGAACCTGATAATGTCATCGACTGCGGCAACTCGGGCACCGGTGTGCGGCTGATCATGGGGTCGATGGCGACCTGTCCGATCACCGTGACCTTCACCGGCGACGCAAGCCTCAACAAGCGCCCGATGGCGCGGGTCACGGACCCGCTGGCTCTGTTTGGGTGCCAGTCGGTCGGGCGTGACGGCGGACGGCTGCCGATGACGCTGGTGGGTGCGGCAGAGCCGGTTCCGGTGCGCTACACCGTGCCGGTGCCAAGCGCGCAGGTAAAATCCGCCGTGCTGCTCGCGGGGCTGAACGCCCCCGGCCAGACCGTGGTGATCGAAAAAGAGGCCACCCGCGACCATACTGAACGGATGCTGGCGGGTTTCGGAGCCGAGATCACGGTGGAGGACACCGAAGAAGGCCGCGTGATTACCCTGACCGGCCAGCCGGAGCTGAAGCCGCAGACCATCACCGTCCCACGCGATCCATCCTCCGCCGCTTTCCCGGTCTGCGCGGCCCTGATCGTGCCCGGGTCTGATGTGCTGGTCCCCAATATCGGGCTGAACCCGACCCGCGCGGGGCTGTTCTATACCTTGCAGGAGATGGGCGCGGACCTGACGTTCGAGAACATGCGCGAAGAGGGGGGCGAACCCGTCGCCGATCTGCGCGCGAAATACTCGCCTGACATGACGGGTATCGAGGTGCCGCCCGCACGCGCGGCGAGCATGATCGACGAATACCCGATCCTGTCGGTGGTTGCGGCCAATGCGACCGGCCGGACCGTCATGCGCGGCGTGAAGGAGCTGCGGGTGAAGGAAAGCGACCGGATTGACGCCATGGCCACCGGGCTGCGCGCCAATGGCGTTGAGGTCGAGGACGGCCCCGACTGGTGGATCGTGACCGGCATGGGCGCGGGCAATGTGCCGGGCGGCGGGCTGACCGAAAGCCATCTCGACCACCGCATCGCCATGTCCTTCCTCTGCCTCGGTATGTCCACGCAAAGCCCGGTGCGGGTGGATGACGCCAGCCCCATCGTCACCAGCTTCCCGATCTTCGAGCCGCTGATGGAATCGCTCGGCGCGTCGCTGCAACGAACCGGCGCGTGAAACGTCGCTTTCCGGCGTGACATCGGGGCAGGGGCCGTGCTGTCCTTGCCCTGAAACCGCTGGAAGGGATACGCATGATCACCGGAAGCTGCCTGTGCGGGGCGATCCATTATCGGATTGACGTGCCGCTTGGCCCCGTCACCCCCTGTCATTGCACCCAATGCCGGAAGTCCACCGGCCATTTCAGCGCCGCGACCCCGGTGAAATGGGAGGATCTGGCTCTGGAAGGCGAGCTGAGCTGGTACGACTCCACCCCCGGAAAAGCCCGGCGCGGGTTCTGCGGCACCTGCGGCAGCTACATGATCTGGGAGGAATTCGACGGGTTGGCCTATGTGTCTGCCGGAACCATGGACAACCCCACGGGGCTGAGCATCGACGCGCATATCTTCTATGCCGACAAGGGCGATTATTACCGCTGCGATGACGGGGTGCCCTGCTATGCGCAGGGCCGGTCGAGCGAGGAGATGGCACCATGACCAGCGGCTCTTGCCTGTGCGGCGCGGTCCGCTTTGTGGTTACCGGCCCGCTCCGGCCCGTGATTGCGTGCCACTGCACCCAGTGTCGCAAGACATCCGGCCACCACGTCGCAGCGACATCCGCTCATCGGGACCAGATCGCGGTGACGGGAGAGGTGACGTGGTTCCAGTCATCCGACTCAGCGCGGCGCGGGTTCTGTGGGACATGCGGCAGCAATCTCTTCTGGGATGGCGAGGGCGAGAACCTGTCGATCTTCGCGGGCGCGATTGACGGACAGACGGGGTTGCGGATCGCAGGCCATATCTTCTGTGCCGACAAGGGGGATTACTACGATCTCCCCGAGGATCTGCCCCGGTCCCAAGGATATGACCCGGCGCTGACCACGCGGGTTGTCGGCTGATCGGACTTGCGCCGGGGCGCGGGCGGGGCTAGCCCTAGGCCATGGCATTTACAGTAGCAATCGACGGGCCCGCCGCGGCGGGCAAGGGGACCATCGCGCGGGCAGTGGCGGATCATTTCGGCTTTGCCTATCTGGATACGGGGCTGCTGTATCGCGCCGTAGGCCAGCGTATGCTGGACGGGGAAGACCCGGTGGAGGCGGCGGCGGCCCTGCGGGCCGCGGACCTCGACCATCCCGACCTGCGCGGGGCCGAGGCGGCGCAGGCGGCCAGCAAGGTGGCCGTGATCCCCGAGGTGCGGGCGGCGCTGCTGGATTTCCAGCGCGCCTTTTCCCGGCGTTTGGGCGGCGCGGTTCTGGACGGGCGCGACATCGGCACGGTGATCTGTCCCGAGGCGGAGGCAAAGCTTTATGTCACCGCGTCGGATGAAACCCGTGCGGCGCGGCGGCACAAGGAACTGGTGGCCAATGGGCGCGAGATCGGTTTTGACGAAGTGCTGGCCGAGTTGCGCGAACGAGATGCACGCGACAGCGCGCGGGCGACGGCCCCCCTCAAGCCCGCCGAGGATGCGGTGATGATCGACACCTCGGACATGACGATCGAGCAGGCTTTCGTGGCGGCCATCGCGGCAATTTCTCAAAGGATGCCCTGATGAAACAGATCAGGCTTGGCCAGTCCGGCCCCATGGTGTCCTGCCTTGGCTATGGGGCGATGTCGTTTTCCGATTTCTACGGGGTCACAACGGATGAAAACTCTTTCGCCATTCTCGATGAGGCAATGGAGGCGGGTGTGACGCATCTGGACACCGCCAATGTCTATGGCATGGGGCGGTCCGAACGGGTGATCGGAGACTACCTAAGGGCACGACCCGAGGCGCGTGATTATTTCACCATCGCCACCAAGGCTGCCATCACGCGGGACGGGGAGGGCAACCGCATCTTCCGAAACGATCCGGAGCATCTGGAGGCGGAGCTGGATGCGAGCCTGCAACGGCTCGGGGTCGAGGCGGTGGACCTTTTCTATGCGCATCGCCGGGACAAGTCGCGTCCCATCGAGGAAACGGCAGAGGCGCTTGGGGTGCTGGTCAGGAAGGGCAAGGCGAAGGCCATCGGCCTGTCGGAAATCTCGCCCACATCGCTGGCCCGCGCCCATGCTGTGCATCCGGTGGCGGCGGTGCAGTCGGAATACTCGCTGTCCACCCGGTCGCCGGATCTGGGTCTTGTTCAGGGATGCGCGCGGATCGGGGCGACATTCGTGGCGTTCTCACCCGTGGGCCGGTCTTTCCTGACCGATACACCGCTCAGCTGGGAAGCGGTGCAGAGCTTGCCGTTCCTTGCCGCGAACCCGCGTTTCAGCGCGGAAACCTACCCCGCCAATATCGCTGCGACCGACGCGTTTCGCGCTTTGGCCGCCGAGATGGGCACCAGCGCCGCCGCTTTGGCCATTGCCTGGACGCTTGCGCAGGGCGATCACGTGTTGCCCATTCCCGGAACAAGGTCGTTGGCCCATTTCCGCCAGCATATCGAAGGGGCCAACATGACCCTGACGACAACCGATCTTGCCGCCATCGAGACAGTGCTGCCCGCCGGTTGGGCGCATGGAGACCGCTATTCGGACGAACAATGGATCGGACCAGAGCGCTTCTGCTGATCCCGGCCCTTGATTTACAGGCGCTTCGGGCTTGCTCTTTCCCCCTCCAGTGGCTATAGAGCGCCCGTCAAGCAGGCGGTCAACGTCTCACACGGGCAGGGTCGGGTCATTCCCCGGCCCTCATTCGTTTGAGAAACGACCGTAAGACCAACCTCAAAGACCGGCGGAGACAACCGCGCGGCCAGTAACACCACTAAAGGAAAATGACGCCACATGGCTAACGCAACCATGGAGGAATTCGAAGCCCTCCTTAACGAAAGCTTCGAAATCGACACGCCCGAAGAAGGGTCTGTTGTCAAAGGCAAGGTGATCGCGATTGAAGCGGGCCAGGCCATCATCGATGTCGGCTACAAGATGGAAGGCCGCGTTGATCTGAAAGAATTCGCAAATCCCGGCGAAGCCCCCGAAATCGCTGTCGGCGATGAGGTCGAGGTCTTCCTGCGCACGGTCGAGAACGCCCGTGGCGAGGCTGTCATCAGCCGTGAAATGGCCCGCCGCGAGGCCGCCTGGGATCGTCTGGAAAAAGCATATGCAGACGAAGAGCGCGTCGAAGGCGCCATCTTCGGCCGCGTCAAGGGCGGCTTCACCGTCGACCTCGGCGGCGCTGTGGCCTTCCTGCCCGGTTCGCAGGTTGACGTGCGCCCCGTGCGCGACGCCGGCCCGCTGATGAACCTCAAGCAGCCGTTCCAGATCCTGAAAATGGACCGCCGCCGTGGCAACATCGTTGTGTCGCGCCGCGCGATCCTCGAAGAATCCCGCGCCGAGCAGCGCGCCGAGGTCATCGGCAAGCTCTCTGAAGGCGACGTGGTGGACGGTGTCGTCAAGAACATCACCGAATACGGCGCCTTCGTCGATCTGGGTGGCGTTGACGGCCTGCTCCATGTCACCGACATGGCATGGCGCCGCGTGAACGACCCCAAAGAGGTTCTGTCCATCGGCGAAACCGTCAAGGTTCAGGTCATCAAGGTCAACAAGGACACCCACCGTATCAGCCTGGGCATGAAGCAGCTGCAGGAAGATCCGTGGAACCTGGTCGAAGGCAAGTACCCGCTGGAATCGACCCATACCGGCCGCGTCACCAACATCACCGATTACGGTGCGTTCGTGGAGCTGGAGCCCGGCGTCGAAGGTCTGGTTCACGTGTCCGAAATGTCCTGGACCAAGAAGAACGTGCACCCCGGCAAGATCGTCTCGACCTCTCAGGAAGTCGAAGTCATGGTGCTGGAAATCGACACCGCTAAGCGCCGCGTGTCGCTCGGTCTCAAGCAGACCATGCGCAATCCTTGGGAAGTGTTCGAAGAGCAGTACCCGGTCGGCACCGTTGTCGAAGGCGAAGTCAAGAACATCACCGAGTTCGGTCTGTTCGTGGGTCTCGACAACGATATCGACGGCATGGTTCACCTCTCCGACCTGACCTGGGAAGGCCGTGGCGAAGACGTGATCGGCAACTACCGCAAGGGCGATGTCGTTCAGGCGGTTGTGTCCGAGGTCGACACCGACAAGGAACGCATCTCGCTGTCCATCAAGGCCGTTGAAGGCGACCCCTTCGCCGATGCCGTCGATGGTGTGAAGCGTGGCTCGATCATCACCGTGGCCGTCACCGCGATCGAAGATGGCGGGATCGAAGTGGAATACGAAGGCATGAAGTCCTTCATCCGCCGCTCCGACCTCAGCCGCGACCGTGCCGAACAGCGCCCCGAGCGCTTCCAGATCGGCGACAAGATCGACGTCCGCGTCACCAATGTGGATGGCCGGTCCCGTCGTCTGGGTCTGTCGATCAAGGCCCGCGAAATCGCGGAAGAGAAGGAAGCCGTGGAACAGTACGGGTCTTCCGATTCCGGTGCATCGCTCGGCGATATCCTGGGCGCAGCGCTCAAGGGCAACGACGACTGATTCCGGCTAAAGCCAAGTCATTGGGCCTCGCGGAAACGCGGGGCCCTTTTTCTGTTCTGGTGCCCCGAATCAGGCCCAAGGGTGGCCCGTTTGGAAAGGGGATGATCGGCAGATGACCGCGAAACTTGGGCAATATGCTGCGCGTTGCCCCGAAGTTCCGCCGAATTCCCCCGGATTTTCAACGGCTTTTCAATTCCCCCAAGGCCGCTTTGCGCTTATAGTCCGGTATCAGGAAACCGCGGCCAGGGGGTTTGGATGATACGTTCGGAACTGATCCAAAAGCTGGCTGACGAAAATCCGTCCCTCACCATGCGTGAGGTCGAGATGATCGTCAGTGCAATTTTCGAAGAGATCATCGGGGCACTGTCGCGTGGCGACCGCGTGGAACTGCGCGGTTTCGGCGCGTTTTCCGTGAAGAAGCGGGATGCGAGGATTGGACGAAATCCGCGCACCGGTGAAAGTGTCCAGGTGGAAGAGAAACACGTTCCCTTCTTCAAGGCCGGCAAGCTGTTGCGCGACAGGTTGAACGGTTTGGAAGGTTCCTGAACGGTGAAATACATCAAGTACCTGTTTTTGGCTGTCATCGGCGTGGCGCTGGTGCTGGTTTCGCTCGCCAATGTCGAGCCGGTGACGCTGACCGTGCTGCCCCACAATCTGGCGGAATGGGTGAACTGGAACTACGCGATCACCCTGCCGCTGTTCCTCGTGATTCTCGGGGGCATTCTGGCCGGTTTGCTGATCGGCTTCGTCTGGGAATGGTTCCGCGAGCACAAGCAGCGGGCCGAGGCCAAGGCGCAGCGCAAGGAACGCGATCAGCTGGCCCGCGAGGTGCAGAACCTGCGGGGCGAGGCCAACCGGGGCAAGGACGAGGTTCTCGCCCTTCTGGAAGACTGACGCGCGCCCATGTCCATTGCCGTCAAGTTCTGCGGGCTGACCCGGCCCGAGGATATCGCCGCCGCCCATGAGGCCAGCGCCCGCTATGTGGGCTTCGTGCATTTCGCCAAATCGCCCCGGCATCTGGAGATCGATCCGATGGCGGCACTTGCCGTCGAGGTGCCTCCCGGGTTGGCCAAGGTGCTGCTCACGGTGAATGCGGATGACGCAACGCTAGATGTCATTACCGCCCGCGTGCCGCTGGACATGTTGCAGCTTCACGGGCGCGAAAGCCCCGAGCGGGTGGCCGAGATCAAGGCGCGCTACGGGCTGCCGGTGATGAAGGCGATAGGGGTGGCAGAGGCAGGCGATCTGGCGGCGATTGACGTCTATTCGACGGTCGCCGACCAGCTGCTGATCGACGCGAAACCGCCGACTGGGGCGGATCTGCCGGGCGGAAACGGGCTGGCCTTCGACTGGCGCCTTCTGGCGGATCGGAAATACTGGACCCGTCCCTGGATGCTGGCGGGCGGGCTGACACCGGACAATGTGGCTGAGGCCGCGCGCCTGACAGGGGCAAAACAGGTCGATGTGTCGTCTGGCGTCGAAAGCGCGCCGGGGTTGAAGGATGCCGGTTTCATGAAGCGCTTTGCGCAGGCACTGGAGGACTGATGGGGTTCCTTGGAAAACTAGTCATCTATGGCCTGATCGCCGCGGCAGGCGCTGCCTATGCGACCCGCCCTTCGGTCGAAGAGGTGCGCGAGCTTTACCGTGACATGGTTGCCGCCGAAATCGCCGATGGCTCGATCATATCGGCTGATAATGGCGCGGCGCAGACGGCCCTTGCCGCCTGTCAGGTGACGCCCGCGAACTGTGCCCGGCTGCTCGAGGGGGTGATCTCTTTCGATTATGAGAACCGCTATCTGTTTGCGACGGTGGCTACCCGCTCCCCCTTCTTCGAACCTCGAAGCTGCATTGCGGCGTTTGAACGGCTGCTTTGCCGGTAGGGGCCATTTACCCCGTCTTAACCACGCGGGATTAGGCTGCCCGGCATGGCTGAACTTCCTGAATACCTGACCCCGGACTTGTGGCTCGATCAGATCTTCTCCTCGAAAGAGGCGCAGCGCGGTGGCATTGTCAAACGCCAGATCCGCGATGTGGAACGGTTGGTGGGGCGGCAGGCTTGCGCCCGCGCGCTGGAGCGGAAAGGCTTCCAGGCGGTGGAGAATGGGCGCCACTTCGTCGTGTTCTGCAATGGTGCCCCGATCAGGCGGGTTCGGTGAAAAGGGCCTTCGAAGGCCCTTGGATCAAGCCGCTTCGAAGCGGCTTCAAACGCGGTTTCGAAACCGCGTGTTCCAAGGCGTTTCGAAACGCCTTTTACCCGCCCGCTCTTGTCCCCGCCCTTTCGCTCGAATAGGACAGGTCAGACACCTCAGCTAGGATGACCGCCATGGCCGAAGACCTGATCAACTCCTTCATGACCGGCCCCGACGAAAACGGCCGTTTCGGCGATTTCGGCGGGCGTTTCGTGTCGGAAACGCTGATGCCGCTGATCCTTGAACTGGAGAAGCAATACGAACACGCCAAGACCGATGACAGCTTCTGGGCCGAGATGAACGATCTCTGGACCCACTATGTCGGCCGACCCAGCCCGCTCTATTTCGCCAGCCGCCTGACCGAGCATCTGGGCGGCGCCAAGATCTACATGAAGCGCGATGAGCTCAACCACACCGGCGCGCACAAGATCAACAACGTGCTCGGCCAGATCATCCTGGCCCGCCGCATGGGCAAGACCCGGATCATCGCCGAAACCGGCGCCGGTCAGCATGGCGTTGCCACTGCCACCGTCTGCGCCAAGTTCGGGCTGAAATGCGTGGTCTATATGGGCGCGCATGATGTGGAGCGGCAGAAACCCAACGTCTTCCGCATGCGCCTGCTTGGGGCCGAAGTGGTCCCGGTGACCTCTGGCCGTGGCACGCTGAAGGACGCGATGAACGACGCGCTGCGCGATTGGGTGACCAATGTGCGCGACACGTTCTATTGCATCGGCACCGTGGCCGGTCCGCACCCGTACCCGGCCATGGTCCGTGATTTCCAGCAGATCATCGGCAAGGAAGCCAAGGCCCAGATGCAGGAGGCCGAGGGCCGTCTGCCCGACACGATCATCGCCGCCATCGGTGGCGGGTCCAACGCCATGGGCCTGTTCTTCCCCTTCCTTGATGACAAATCCGTTGAGATCATCGGGGTTGAAGCGGGCGGCAAAGGTGTGAACGCCGATATGGAACATTGCGCCTCGCTGACCGGCGGGCGTCCCGGCGTTCTGCATGGCAACCGCACCTATTTGCTTCAGGATGATGACGGTCAGATCCTGGAAGGCTACTCGATTTCTGCGGGTCTCGATTACCCCGGCATCGGCCCCGAACACAGCTGGCTGCATGAAATCGGCCGCGCTCAGTACGTCTCGATCACCGACAAGGAGGCGCTCGCGGCCTTCCAACTCTGCTGTGAGCAGGAGGGGATCATCCCGGCGCTGGAGCCGTCCCACGCGCTGGCCCATGTGATCAAGATCGCGCCTGACCTGCCGAAAGACCACATCATCTGCATGAACATGTGCGGGCGCGGCGACAAGGATATCTTCACGGTGGCGAAACATTTGGGTTTCGACATGGCCGAGGCGGATTGAAACATCGCGAAAGCCTGACCCCGGTCAGACCATTGCGAAAGGGCGTTCCACAGCGGGCGCCCTTTTCACTTGTTGCGCACCCCCGCAATAATGTTGCGCATTCATCACGGTGTATTTGTTACACCAAATCACATATTGAGCGACTCGGGCCCCGTCCCTTATCACCCGCCCTCACCAGCCGACGGGCTGGCCCTAGCGGCAGGGGGTGATCACCCCTCCGGTGCGGGCGGCGCTGCCGATCCCCGTATGCCAGGGCCTGAAACCGGGGCAGGTGCCAACGTGACATCCAAACGTCGCGCGAAAATAGCTCAGATGGTAGAGCATCGGACTGTAACTCCGAGTGGCGCAGGTTCAATTCCTGCTTTTCGCTCCAAAAAGCCCGGATGAGGGCACTGGTTCGCTAAACCAGCCACGTGAGTGGTTCGAAACATAGGGGTCCGGGGTCGCTTCGCGAGGGGTGGCCTGATCCTCTGGTGCGCCAGAGGGGACGGATGCCGTTCGCCCTGGCCCTGGGCCGGGAGGGACGTGATGCAGACCCGCCTGCCGTCGCCAGACCCCGCCAATCGGGCAGGCGTTCCGCGACGCCTGCGGCCTGCCACTCCGCCTCTCTCCGCCCGGGGGCATGGCAGGACCGGCCTCGGACCTCACCCCATTCCCGCGAGGGGCAATCCCGCCTTTCGCCCACACCTGTCACGGGTCAGCCCCCGTGCAACCCACCCCAACCAAGGAGATCGCGCTTTGCGACGACGACGATAGACACGACCATGAAAAGGAGACCTGACATGTCTATTATGAAAGCCCTCCGGAACCAGCGGCGATTGCTCGTTCCGGTCAACACCCGCACCCTCGTGCTTGCCAAGGGGAAGATCGACCAGATCCTCGGCCCCGGTGAGCACTGGATCGACATGCAGGACGTTCAGACCGAACGGTTTGATCTCTCCTCCCCCCGGTTCGTGTCCACGCTCGCCGCGCCCTTGCGCCGGGATCGGCCCGACTTGGTCGAGGCCCATTTCACCGAGGTCCATACCGGCCCCGATGAGGTGGCCGTGATCACCCGCGAGGGGATCGTCACCGACCTTGTGGCCCCGGAACAGCACGCGCTTTTCTGGACCGACGCAGGCCCCTGGACCGTGGATCGGTTCGACATGGCCGCAGAGGTGATGGTTGCCCCGGCCTTTGCCCGCCGGCTTGAGCGGGCGCGGTTGGACGGCCAGATCAACGTGACCACGGTCGAGGAGGGGCGCGTGTCCCTTCTTTTCACCGACGGGCGGCTTGTGAAAGTACTCGACCCCGGAACCCACTGGTTCTGGATCTTCGGGCGCAAGCACACCGTCCGGCAGGTCGATATGCGCTGGCAGACCAAGGAGGTCGCGGGGCAAGAGATCCTCACCAAGGACCGCGTGTCCATCCGGGTGAACTTGACCGCGGTCTTCCGTGTCACCGATGCGGTGAAAGCCGTGACTGCGGTGCGCGACCATGACGAGGCGCTTCACCGGGCCGTGCAGCTTGCGTTTCGCAAGACGCTCGGGGCGATGACCCTTGATCGGATCTTGGCCGAGAAGGGGATGGTCGATGCCGAGGCTGCCGAGAAGGTTCGCGCCGATATGGCCGGGCTTGGGATCGAGGTGGGTGAGATCGCGTTGAAAGACGTGATCTTGCCCGGCGAGATGCGCGACATCCTCAACGGCGTGGTCGCCGCCCAGAAAGAGGCCGAGGCCAACGTGATCCGCCGGCGTGAGGAAACGAACGCCACGCGGTCCTTGCTCAACACCGCGCGTGTCATGGCGGAGAACCCCGTCATGTTGCGGTTGAAGGAGCTTGAGGCGTTGGAAACCATCGCGGGCAAGGTCGAACGGCTTACGGTCCATAACGGGACCGAGGGTCTCATGACCGACCTCGTAAAGCTTCGGGACTAGGCAAAAGCCCCTGAAACCAAGGCCCGTCCGGTGAAAACCGGGCGGGTCAGCCTGTTTATACCTCAGGTTTAGGCCCCTGAACCGGCGGTTTATGGACCCCGGGATAAACGGCGGTCAAATATGCATCGCGCATCCGCGGTGCTTTTGTCGGGTCATCGGATCGGTGGCAGCGTCCCCGGTTCGTCCTTGAAACAAGATCAACAGGAGATGATCCATGACCCCGAAATCCATTCTTGCCGCTTCCGTGACGGCGGTTCTGCTGTCGACCACCACCCTCTCTGCCCAAACCTCGAATGACGCCGTGAATGCGGCCATCGCCGAACTGCAGGACGCAGGCTACATGCGCATTGAGGTGCAGATCCGCAATGGTGGCTACAGGATCGAGGCAACCGGCGCCGACGGCTCGGTTGAGCGGACTTTCGACCGCGATGGCAACCTTGTCCGCGAAGAGGTGGTCTCGGGCGGGATCGAAACCGAAACGACGTATGACGCCAATGGCAATGTGATCGAAACCGAAACCGGCCCGGCCTATGACGACGATGATCGGGATGACGATGACGATGATGATGATCGCGATGACGATGACGGTCGCGACGATGACGATGATGATGATGACAACAGCGGTCACGGAAACGATGACGATGACGACGACCACGATGACGACAACGATGACGATGACGATGACGATGATGACGACGACGATCACGGCGGCCATGGCAGCGATGACGTGAACGACGACCACTAAGGACCGATATCGGCTTTAGGTTCCCTTCAGGAGATTGGTGTGCTCTCCTGTTGCCGATAGACGGACCTCGCTCTGCCCCGCCAGTCCCCCCAGCCACGCGGGGCAGAGCCATTTCAACCAAGGAGACGAAACAGATGAAACCCTCGCGCCTTTTGATGGCCACTGCGCTCTGCCTGTCGGCGGGAACCGGAGCAGTCTGGGCGCAGGATATCGAGGCCCAGATCATCGCGCAGCTTCAGGCGCAGGGATATGCGCGCATCCATGTGACACGCACCTGGCTTGGGCGCGTCCGCATCGAGGCCGAAGGGCCCGGTCGCGAACGCGAGATCATCTTCAATCCGACAACCGGCGAGATTCTGCGCGACTATTGGGAAATCGAAGATGACCACTCGGGCGGTGGCGGGGTTTTGCCGTCATCCGTGTCGGAAAGCTCGGGTGACGACGATGACGACGACAATGATGATCGTGATGATGACCGCGACGACGATGATGATGACGACGACGAAGATAACAGTGGCTCGGGCGGCGACGACGACGATGACGATGATGACAACAGCGGATCGGGCGATGACGACGATGACGACGACAACAGCGGCTCTGGAGGGGGCGGAGATGACGACGATGACGATGACGATGACTGATGGCTCGCAGCGCCAGGAGGGGCAGCTGCGTGACAAAGGGTAAGCTGCTTCTTGCGGCTGTTTTCATTGTGCAACTGGTCTGCTCGGTCTTTTTCGTGTCCGAGATTGTTTTGACCATATTCAATGTTCGCGCCCGTCCGATCAGCTGGCAAACCCGCGAGCTGATGGAAATCGGTGCGACGATCGGGTTGATCATCGGGCCAATCATCGGCGCGATTTTTCTGCGCAACTCCATGCGACGCACGGCAATTGTCGAGCAGAAGCTCAAGGCCGCGTCAGGGGCCTTCATGGATGTGATGGCGGAACGGTTCGACGATTGGGGCCTGACCCCGGCGGAACGCGACGTGGCGCTTTTTGCAATAAAGGGCATGTCGATCCAGGAAATCGCCGATTTGCGCCAGACATCCGAAGGCACGGTCAAGGCGCAGACCAACGCGATCTATCGCAAGGCAGGCGTCAGCGGACGGCCTCAGCTGTTGAGCCTGTTCATCGAAGATTTGCTGGACGTGGACGACCGCGTTCGGATTGCCGCCGAATAGATCAGGTTGCGGCCATTTCCTTCAGAACATCCAGAGACACGATGTCCAGGGCGCGGGCATGGGTTGCTTCCAGCCGCACCTTGGGTGCGCAGCCTTCGTCATGGGCCTGAAGGAACCGGCCGGCGCAGAGGCACCATTGGTCGCCCGGTTTCAGCCCCGCAAATCCGAACTCTGGCCGGGGCGTGGACAGATCGTTGCCCACATATTTGGAATAGGCGAGGAACTCCGCCGTCATCTCGGCGCAGACCGTGTGGCTGCCATGATCGTCGGAACAGGTGTTGCAATGACCATCGCGGAAGAACCCCGTCAGGGGATCGGTGGAACACGGCTGCAACGCGCCGCCCAACACGTTTACCGGGGCATCCATGGGGGTCATTGGCTATCCTCCGGTTCGGCATCAGCCTCGGGTTCAGGGCCTGGCGCTGGCGGGGCGAGGCTTTCAGAGATCAGCCGAAAGATGCGGACGTTTTCCTCGTTCACGCCGGCATCGCGGAATTGCCGGTCCGCACCGGTGGTGGCGATGACCACAGCATTGACCTGATCGACATAGACGTATTGCCCATAGATCCCGCGCGCCATGAACTGGCCGGACTCGGCCCCGACGGGAATCCACCACTGGTAGCCATAGCCGATCTCGCCCGGTGCGGTATTTGCCGACGCGGCGGTCGAGGCCGCAACCCAATCGGCGGACAGGATCTGCTGGCCGCCATATGTGCCGTTGTTGAGGTAGAGCAGCCCAAGACGCGCATAGTCGCGGGTGGTCATGTTCAAGCCGCCAAGCACGAAGGCCACGCCCTCGCCATCTGTCAGGTAATAGGGTGTGCTGTCCATCCCGAGCGGCGCGATGATCCGTTCAGACAGAAGCGAGGGGATGTCACGCCCGGTTGCGCCCCGGATCACCATGCCGATCACATGGGTGTCGATCGAGACATATTGCCATTCTTCGCCCGCCGGGCGGTCGGTTTCTGTCAGCGCCGCGGCGAAGCCATCGAGTGTGCCGCCAAGGGCGATCTCACGGCCCATGCGGTTGATGTCGGAATTGTAGTCCAGGTAGTCCTCGTCGAAGGTCACGCCCGACGACATTTGCAGCACGTCAAGGATCGTCGCGCCG
>NZ_MNBL01000173.1 GCF_001879695.1 Nioella sediminis | reverse complement strand
GGCGGACCCCGCCAGCATCGGCGCGTATTCGGTTACCTGCGCACCCAGTTCCGGGATCGTACCGTCATCGACCAGCGTGCCCATCAGGGCCGAGAGGAAGCTTTTGGCGACCGACCATGAAATCCGCCGATCCGTGGGCGCGGTGCCAAGGTGATAGCTTTCATGCCGGATCTGGCCGTCCTGTAGCACCAGCAGCGAGGTGACCGCGCGCTCTTCGATCCAGTCGGCCACCTCGGCGGGCAGCTCTGCCGGGTTACCTTCCGGCATCGGGCTGGCGGGGCCTGTTCCGCGCGGCACCTCCACGGTCAGGAACGCCGCGTCCATATGGCTGAAATTCTGAACGATCCGATCCGCGTCAAAGAGAGAGTTCACCGCCCAAAGCCGCTGGATTTCCTCGCGCATGTACCAGCCCGCCGCCGCGGTCACGACCACGAAGATCAGAAGGATGCGAACCAGAAGTCTGAGTATACGCCGACGCATGAAAGGCCCCCTTTTGGCTGTGGATCAGCAGAACATGGCAGCGCCTCGCGCGGCAATCCTGACCCTACGTCAGCCGAAGGTCTAGCGGAACCGGTCTACCAGTTTTTGCAGGGCGGATCGGTCGTCTTCGGGCTCTGCCGGGGGCTCGGGCTCTGCCGGTTTGGCTGCCGGTGCAGGCTTGTTGCTGCCCGAGGATCGCGGCGGCGCGGTGCGCAGGGCAACGGCGTTCATGAACCGGCTGGTGTCGCCCTTTGCAAGCTCTGGCGCACCGTCGGATATGCCGCGCAGAAGGTCGTCCAGCCAGTCCTGATCGGCCTTGGCGAAATCCGACAGAACGTAGGGCGCAACCCGGTCCTTGTGGCCGGGATGGCCGATGCCAAGGCGCACCCGGTCGTAATGCGGGCCGATATGCTGGTGGATCGAGCGCAGCCCGTTATGGCCCGCATGTCCGCCCCCCGCCTTGACGCGGCATTTGCCCGGCGCAAGATCCAGTTCGTCATGGAAAACGGTGATGTCGGTCGGCTCCAGCTTGTAGAAGCGCATCGCCTCGCCCACGGATTGGCCCGACAGGTTCATGAAGGTCTCGGGCTTCAGCAGCAGCACTTTTTCCGACCCGAATTTGCCTTCGGTCAGGCTGGCCTGAAACTTGCTCCGCCATGGCGCAAACCCGTGATCCTCGGCCACCCGGTCCAGCGCCATGAAGCCGATATTGTGCCGGTTGCCCGCGTATTTCGCACCGGGGTTTCCAAGGCCGACCCAGAGTTTCATGGCATCCTCGCATTCAAATCGCCTGCTCAGTCCTATAGGCATGACGGGGCGAGGGATCAACGAATTGGGGACAGATGCCGGTATTCACCCTTCATGACATCACGCTTGACCTGCCCGAGGTGCTGATCACCAAGGCGCTTGCGGCGCGGCTGGCCGATGGCAGCTACGAGGCCGATGAAATCGCCGCCGCGATGTGCCGGGTTAGGCCGGGAATGCGGGTGCTGGATCTTGGCGCGGGTCTGGGGCTGATCAGCGTGCTGGCAGCGCGGGTTGCGGGGGCTGCGAACGTGCTGAGCGTCGAGGCGAACCCCAACCTTCTGCCAGTGCTGCGCGACACGTTCGAAAGAAACGGGCAGGGCGGCATTCGCCTGCTGCACGGCGCGGTCACGGCGGGTGAGGGGGGCGGCACGGTCCCGTTTCAGGTGCCGCGAGCCTTTCTGGGTGCAAGCCTCGCGCGGGCTGGGGCGCCGGAAGAGGAGATTTGCGGGGTGCCCAACCTGGGGCTTGAGCCCTTGCTGTATGAGCATCGGCCTGACCTGGTGATGATGGATATCGAAGGGGCCGAGGAATGGCTGTTCGATCAGCCCTGGCACCCGGAATTGCGCTTTTTGGTGCTGGAACTGCATCCGCCCCGCTATTCCGACACGGTCATCAAGCGGATTGTCGATTGCATGTCGGATTCCGGTCTGACCTACGATCCTGCCACATCGCGCGGGCGGGTTCTGGGGTTTCGCCGGGTGTAGCGCCGGGGGTGGGCCAAAAGAAAACGCGGCCCATCCCATTGGGACAGGCCGCGCCAGCTCTGGTCCGAACAGCAGACCGCCGGGATTATTCCTCGGCGGCGGCTTCTTCGGTTGCCTCTTCACCTTCGGCTTCGTCATCGTCGCCGCCACGCGCCAGACCCGAGGGGGCGGCGATGTTGGCGATCACGAAGTCGCGGTCGATGGTCGGGCGGGCACCCGCGGGCAGGTCGACGTCGGAAATGGTCACGACATCACCGATGTTCAGGGCTGACAGGTCAACGGTGATCTTTTCCGGGATGTCGCCTGCGGTCACGCGCAGTTCGACTTCCGGGCGCACCACGGTCACGACGCCACCCTTCTTGATGCCGGGGGCCACGTCTTCGCCGACGAACTCAACCGGAATGAACAGGTTGACGCGGCTGGTGCGGCGCAGGCGCATCAGGTCGACATGGGTCGGCAGGTCCTTCACGACGTCACGCTGAACGCCGCGGCAGATCACGCGCACATCTTCGTGGCCTTCAACCTTGAGGTTGAAGAGCTGCGCCAGAAAGCGGCCTGCTTTCAGGTGCTTGAGCAACACGTTGAAGGGGATCTGAATCGAGACGGGGTCCGCACCACCGCCATAGACAACTCCGGGCACCATACCGTTGCGGCGTGCTTGACGAGCGGCCCCCTTGCCTGTCCCCGTCCGTGCCTCGGCGACGAGATCTTTAATCTCTGCAGCCATAGCTATTCTCCATATGATAAAGGGCGGCCTCCAAGGGTGTCCGCCCGGTTGAAGCCGTGCCTATAGACGAGCCTTGCGGGTTTGGAAAGGGGCTTTGCGCGATGAATCCGCGCTTTGGAGCTTGCTTTGGCGCAACGCCCGTGACAATCGCCCGGTCATGTTGATCCTGCGCGCGATTTCCCTGTCCCGTCATGACCTTCCGGCCTTTGCGGCGCAAGGCATCTACTGGGGTGCGTTCGCCGCCTATGTGCCGCAGATCAAGGCCCATATCGGGGCCAGCGACGGCGCCTTCGGCCTTGCGATGCTGGTCACCGCGGCGGGTGCGGTGACGGCGATGCTATCAGCGCCTGTCTTCGCGGCGCGGTTCGGGCGCTATGCCGTGTCGCTTGCATCCGTTCTGCTGGCACTGGCGTTTCAGGCCCCGATGTGGGTTGCGTCGGTGCCGGTTTTCGCGGCGCTGATGTTCTTTGCCGGTGCCGGGTCGGGATTGCAGGACGTGGTGATGAACACCCGCCTGTCGCGCACGGAATCGCGCCTTGGGGCATCCCTGATGAACCTCAATCACGCGATGTTTTCCTTCGCATATGCGGCCTCCGCCATATCTGCGGGTCTGGCACGAGAGGCGGGGCTGCCGCCCGCGCCGGTCTTCGCCACGCTCGGGCTGCTGACGCTGATTGCCTCGGCGTTCATGATGTCGGGGGATGGCGCGGAAACCCATGGCACGGCCAAGGCTGCCCGCGGTCGCTTTGGCGGCGTGGTGCTGTGGGGCGGGCTGATCGTGCTGGTGGCGTTCCTTGCGGAAAATGCGACCGAGGGCTGGTCGGCCCTGCATGTGGAACGCACCTTGGGCGGCGGTGCGGCAGAGGGCGCGCTTGGTCCCGCGATGCTTGGCCTGACCATGGGAATTGGGCGCTTCACCGGGCAGCTGGTGGTGGGCCGCCTGTCGGAAACCCGCGTGGTGTTCTGGAGCGCGCTGGTCACCGCCTGCGGAGCACTGCTGGCGGCCATCGCTCCGGTGCCTCTGGTGGCCTATGCCGGGTTTGCCATTCTGGGGCTTGGAGTGTCCACCATCGCACCGATGCTGCTGGCGCTTGCCGGGCGTCTGGCCAGCGATGACGCGCGGGCCTATGTGATCAGCCGGGTCACGACCATCGGCTATTTCGGCTTCTTCATCGGGCCGCCGATCATGGGCTTCATCGCGCAAGGTTTTGGCCTGCGGATGTCCTTCGGCTTCGTGGCGCTGCTGCTGTTGCTGATACCCGGCTTTCTGGCGCTGATGCGCCGGGCGGGTTAGTCGAAGACCTCTCCGGGGTCGACGCCCCAAAGCGTGTCCATCGGCACCCACCCGCGATGGCCGCCCACGTTCAGACGACACCAGCTGCCGTTGCATTCATCGAGGAAGGCAATCACCCCAAGTTCAGCCTGCGCGGTCACGGGAGAGGCAGGGTCGGGCCGCTGATGCAGTTCCAGCATGTCGACCTCGACAATCGCGGTGCGTATGCCTGACAGCAGCGAATAATGCATCCAGCCGCCCGCGCCGTCGCGGTCGATCACCCGGCGCCAGTGTTCATGTTCGGCCACCACCTGCATCGGCATGTTGCGGCGCTGAAACACCCAGTCGATCCTGTGGCTGCGCGAGGGGCCGCGCCGTGCGAAAGCCTCTGACGCCTGGATCGAGACATAGCGGGGAAGGGGGAACCCCGTCACGGGACCGCGCGCCTCGGCCTCCTGCGCGATGGCGGCCGTGGCCATCAGACCCAGAATCATCGCGAGGATCACGCCCGATATCTTGCGCTTGGTCATCTGCACTGCCTGCCCGCACCTGTGCCGCTGTTTCGCGGTCTTGATCGGTGTTTTTGTCGCTGTTGGGGTGCTGTGTCTTGCACCCCTGCTTAGGATGAGAGAGTGTCACGGCAAGGGCTGAAATGCCAGAAAAAGGGAAAGACAGGATGCCAGGTCAGAAGCTGAGTGTTGTCGTAACGCGACGGTTGCCCGAAGCGGTCGAAACGCGGATGTCCGAACTCTTTGACGTTGAATTGCGCGAGGATGATCGCCCGATGACCCGGCAGGAGCTTGTCTCGGCCATGGGCCGGGCCGATGTGCTGGTGCCTTGCGTGACCGACCAGATCGACGCGGGACTGTTGGGGCAGGCGGGTGACAAGCTCAAGCTCATCGCCAATTATGGCGCGGGTGTCGATCATATCGACGTGCACACCGCCCGCCAGCGGGGCATTCTCGTGTCCAACACGCCCGGTGTTGTGACCGAAGACACCGCCGACATGACCATGGCGCTGATCCTTGCCGTCACGCGCCGCATCCCCGAGGGTCTGGCGGTGATGCAGGCCGGTAAATGGCAGGGCTGGTCGCCCACGGCCTTCATGGGCGGGCGCATCGGCGGCAAGCGGCTCGGCATTCTGGGCATGGGCCGGATCGGTCAGGCGGTGGCGCGGCGCGCGGCGGTGTTCGGGATGCAGGTGCACTATCACAACCGCCGCCGCCTGCATGAAGATATCGAGGCCGATCTGGAGGCGACCTATTGGGAAAGTCTCGACCAGATGATTGCGCGGGTCGATATCCTGTCGATCAACTGCCCGCACACGCCCTCGACCTTTCACCTGATGAACGCCCGTCGGCTGAAGCTGATGAAACCCACGGCGGTGATCGTGAACACTTCTCGTGGCGAGGTCATCGACGAAAACGCCCTGACGCGGATGCTGCGGTCCGGCGATATCGCCGGGGCAGGTCTCGACGTGTTCGAACACGGCAAGGACGTGAACCCGCGCCTGCGAGAACTGGAAAACGTGGTGCTTCTGCCGCATATGGGATCGGCCACGCTGGAAGGGCGCGAGGAGATGGGCGAAAAGGTCATCATCAATATCAAGACCTTCGACGATGGCCACCGGCCGCCCGATCTGGTCGTGCCGAGCATGCTGTGACCAAGCGTAATCAGAAGAAAATTCCAGAGTTTTCTTCCTGCCACAAAATTCTTCCAGAAGAATTTTGGACCGGTTTGAAAATCCTTCGGGAAGGATTTTCCAGCGCACGTTGCGGTCATGGCTAGGTTTGTCGTCCTGCCGGTCCTGATTGCCTTCGCCTGCCTTCTGGCGGGTCTCTACGGAATGGTTCACAACCAGATCAGCTATACGGTCGGGCCCGACTATTTCCACGCTTTCAAGTTCCACCAGTTCAACATCGCCGAGGCGCTGCCATTCCGGGTTGGCGCAGCGATTGTCGGCTGGCAGGCAAGCTGGTGGATGGGGATTGTGATCGGCGTACCGATTGCCGCCATTGGGCTGGCGATGCCAAGCACGGGCCAGATGGTTCGGACCTTCATTGGCGTCTCGATGATGGTTGTCGGGATCACACTGGTGCTTGGCGTGGCGAGCCTCGCAATTCCCGTCGACCCCTCGCAATACCACCATTTCAGAATTCCTTCGGGCGTCGAGGATGCAGAGGGCTTCGTGCGGGCCGGGCTGATGCACAGCACGAGCTATCTTGCCGGTCTGATCGGACTTGTCGCGGGGGTGATCTTCATGCTGGTCGCGGTCATTCGCGCCCGTCGTCGGACATGCCCTGGGGGCTGATCGTCTGCGCTTGTCGCGAAAAACCCGGGCACGTGTCGGATTCTCGCGTTATCTGGTCGGCTGGCCTTCGCACGGGCCTGCGCAATTCGGCACATTACCGGCAGAAAATCTGGCCCGGAGTCGCGCCCAATGAAAACCCAAGTCAAAGCCCTTGTCGTCGGTGGCGGTGCCGTCGGCACCTCGATCGCCTATCACCTTGCCAAAGCTGGCTGGGACGATGTGATGCTGCTGGAACGTGATGAGCTGACCTCCGGCTCCACCTGGCATGCTGCCGGTCTGCTGCCGCTCTTCAACATGAGCTACGCGACGACCCATATCCACCAGTACTCGGTCGATTTCTACAAGACCCTGGAAGAGGAAACCGGTCTGAATGCGGGCTTTGCGGTGGTCGGCAACTTGCGCATGGCGCAGACGCAGGAGCGTATGGACGAATACATGCTCTATGCCTCCACCGCTGAAACCTGCGGCGTGAAATACGAATGGCTGACGCCGGAGCAGATCAAGGAACGCTGGCCGCTGATCGAGACCTCGGACCTCAAAGGCGCGATCTACCACACCGAGGACGGCTATATTAACCCCGCCGATGTGACCCAGGCGATGGCCAAGGGGGCCCGCCAGCGCGGGGTTGAGATCGTGCGCAAAATGCAGGCCGATGCCTTCCACTGGAATGGCACTCATTGGGAAGTGACCTGCACCAAGATGGTGGAAAAGGGCGGCAACCTGATCCCGTCCGACGAACAGGTCGTCATCACCGCCGAACATGTCGTGACCGCATCGGGCAACCACGCGCAGCGCACCGCGAAGATGCTGGGTATCAAGATGCCCGCGATTCCGGTGGAACACACCTTCATCGTGATGGACAAGGACCCGGAGCTGGTCAAATGGCGGGAAGCGGGCAACCCCGAACATCCCGTCGTGCGCGATGCCGACAATGAGTCCTACGCCCGCGAGGAACGCGGCGGCTGGATCCTCGGCATCTACGAACACGGCGCGCCCGCGCGCTTCGAATATGGCGTGCCCGACAGCTTCCGTGCCGACCTCTTCCCGCTCGATCTGGACCGGATCGCCGATCAGTACATGGCGATGGCGGAACGGGTGCCGTCCTGTGCGGAGTCGGGCCTGAAAGACGATTTCAACGGCCCGATCTGCTACACGCCCGATGGCAACCCGCTGGTCGGTCCCGCGCCCGGCCTGCGCAACATGTGGCTGGCCGAGGGCTTTTCCTTCGGGATCACCGCCGCAGGCGGCACCGGCTATTACCTTGCCCAGATGATGGTCGATGGCGAAGCCGAGATCGACATGGCCAGCCTCGACCCCAAGCGCTACAGCCAGAACTGGATGACCACCGAGTTCGCCGCACGCAAGAACGAGGAATGCTACGAGCACGTCTACATCCTGCACCACCCGGATGAAGAGCGTGAAGCCTGCCGCCCGCTGCGTACCGCCCCGGCCTATGACCGGCAGAAAGCGCGTGGCGCGCAGTTTGGGTTTGTGAATGGCTGGGAACGCCCCAACTATTACGGGCCGCTCGATGCGCCGGAGAATTTTGACCATGACGCCCGCAGCTTCCGCCGCGGCGGCTGGTGGCAATACGCGGTGGAAGAGGCCAAGGCGATCCGCAACGGCGTTGGCCTGATCGACGCGACCGCCTTCACCAAGCACGTGGTCAAGGGCCCTGGCGCGACCGCGTTCCTCGACTGGTTCACCTGCAACAAGCTGCCGAAAGTGGGCCGGATCAACCTGACCTATGCGCTGACCAGCGCGGGCACCACGCGCACAGAATACACCATCGTGCGCAATGGCGAGAATAATTACTACCTCGTTTCCGCGGGCGCGTGGACGGAATATGACGCCGACTTCCTGCGCAAGGCGGCCGAGGACAAGATGGAGGAGTTCGGCTATATCGAGATCCAGGACGTGACCACCCAGTGGGGCGTCTTTGCAATCGCAGGCCCCAAATCGCGCGATGTGCTGAAAGAGGTGATCAAGGACGCCGATCCGGAAACTGCCCTGTCGAACAAGCGCTTCCCGTGGCTGTCGGCCCGCCAGATCGAACTGGGCATGTGCCCGGTGAACGCGATCCGCGTGGCCTATACCGGCGAGCTGGGATGGGAACTGCATCACCCGATCGAGATGCAGAACTATCTGTTTGATCTGCTTGAAAAAGCTGGCGAGAAGCATGGGATGAAGCTGGTTGGTGCGCGCGCCCAGAACTGGCTGCGGCAGGAGAAATCCTACCGTGCCTTCGGCAACGAACTGGGCCGCGACGCAACCCCGGCCGAAGCCGATCTGCCGCGCTTCATCGACCTGTCCAAGGACTTCCACGGCAAAGCCGAGATGGAGGCCAAGGGCATCCGCTCCAAATGCTGCACGCTGCTGATCGACGGACCTTCCGATGCCGATCCCTGGGGCCGCGAGGTGCTCTATACCCCCGAAGGTGAGCGGGTTGGGCGCCTGACCTCGGGCGGCTATTCGGTTGCTTTCGAAAAATCCATCGGCATGGGCTATGTGACGCCCGAATTGGCCGTGGAAGGCACCAAGCTGAAGGTCAAGATGCTCGATCAGTTGTGGGATGCGGTCGTTACCTGCGACAGCCCCTATGACCCGAAGAACGAGACCATCCGCAAGGACGGCTGAGCCGCGTTAACCGGGGGCGCCACCCGTGCACCGGGCGTACACCCCCTGTACACCCCCCCGTGCATACGCGGCCCTGCAACCCGGCCAAGGGTTAAGGCGCGGAGCGCTAGGTAAGAGATTGGAAAGACCCGCCCGACCGGCGGGTCTTTCTTATTTGTGCTCCGACACGCGGCGATGTGCCGAAGGGGTAAGTTTCCGGCCTGGCCGCACCGGGCTTTCCTTCGGGCGATTGCTCAGGCAGATTACACCTTCAGAGAATGGTCTGGGGGATTGGTATGGCAACGGCGGCGGTGGTGATTGGTTTGGTGGGCTTCGGCTGGCTGACGCTGTTTCAGATCGCGCTGGCAGCAGGTGCACCGATTGGGCACCTGGCCTGGGGCGGGGCCGCGCGGGTGCTGCCGAATGGCCTGCGAGTGGCGAGCGCCCTGTCCGTTCTGCTGGCGCTGCTCGGCTTGCTGGCAATCGCCGAGGCAGGCGGGGTGATTGCGCCGGTGTTGCCCGATGGCTGGTTGCGTCCTGTCCTCTGGGGGCTGGCCGGGCTGTTCGGGCTGAGTGTTCTGGCCAATCTCTTCGGCGCGCGCGGAGCGGAGCGGTTGCACGGCGTGCCATTGGCGTTGTTCTGCGCGGGGTCCTGCCTGGCCTTGGTTCTGGCCTGAGTTCCGTGGGGAAGGGGGATGCCGTCAGGCATGCCCCGGCCCAATGCCCTTGCAAGGGCATTCTACGCGGCCCGTCAGGGCCGCGCGGGTCGATGCGCGCGAAGCCGCGCAGCGAAATCCCTCAGCGTCGCAGAAACCGGCCCAGAACATCGTCCATGGCCGAGCCGTCGCCATCGGCATCGAGCAGATCGTTCAGCATGCCAAGCCCGCCACCGCGGCCAGCCCCGCCGCCGCCCAGAAGCCCGCCGATCATCCCGGCCAGCCCGCCGCCCTGCGCTTCCTCTTCTGCCGCGTCGATCTGGTCGTCGGGCATCTGCCGTTGCAGGCCGCCCTGTGCCATGGCCGCAAGCGCGGGCAGGAACTGGCGGACCAGATCGCGGTCCACGCCCGACCGGGCCGCCGCTTCCTCGGCCAGACCATCGGCGGCCTCCTGCCCGCCCAGAAGCGCCGAGAGGAAGTCACGCCCCTGCGCCTGACCGTCCGAACTGGCCGCCGCTTCGGCATCGTCGAAGAGCCCCGCCTGGTCCTGGCCCCTGAGCCGCCCGAGCACATCGCCAAGCCCGCCGCTTTCCGCCCGCTGGCGTGCAGCCGATCCGATGGCGGGGGCCAGCAACGATGTCAGGCTTTCGGCCTGCGCATCATCCAGCCCAAGCTGAGAGGCCAGCTGCCCCAGACCCTGACCGCCCTGCGCTTGCTGCAATAGTCGCATGATCGACATGGTAATCCCTTTCTCAAATCCCGTGACCCGATCAGGTCAGCACAGATGCCGCCGTCGGGGAACCCGATTCGGGTGTCGCGGGTTGGATCGGCTGAAGGGGGTTATTCGGCGGCGTGGGGGGACAGGGCCGCGTGCAGCTCGTCGTATGCATCCATCGCCTTGGCGGCATACATCAGTGCCGGGCCACCGCCCATCTGCACCGCCATGCCGAGCGCTTCGCCCAGTTCCTCGCGGCTGCCACCGGCGCGGATCAACACCTCGATATGAAAATTCATGCAAGGTTCACAGCTGTCGGCCACCGCGATGGCCACGGCGATCAGTTCCTTGGTCTTCACATCCAGCACGCCATCGGTCTTCACCACTGCGCTGACGCCTGCGAAGGCCTTTGTCACCTCCGGGATCGCCTTGTTCAGCTTGCGCAGCTGCCCGTGCATTTCGTCGCGTTTTTTCATCCAGCTCATGGCGGTCTCCTGCATTGGTTTCGGCCTGTCAGAGCAGGTCGGCAGGGGCCGCGCCTTGACCGGGATCAATTGGCGGTGACAATGATCATGAGGTTGTTGGAGGGCATCTCCAAAGTTTCGGTCCTCAGCGGTGACAGGCGGTCGCGGACCCAGCCGATATCCTTGTAGCCGATGGCGGGGTCCTGTGCCCGCAGGCTGGCATGGAAGGCCGCGTCGCCGTCGCTGGTGGTCTCGCCGTCGCGTAGGAAGGGGCCATAGAGGAAGGCCTTCCCGCCGGGGGCGAGGGCGTGCGCGATGCCGGTCAGGACCGCCTCGGCTTCGGCGTCCGCGATCAGGTGCAGCAGGTTCACCAGCAGGATCATGTCGGCGGGGCCGTGGGTGGCGTGCCAGCCGGGGGTGGCGGCGTTCAGGGTCTGGGGCGGGCGCAGGTTGGCGGGGCCTTCGGCCTGTCGCCATGCCTCGATCGACGCGAGCCTGTCGGGGTCCAGGTCGGTCGGTTGCCAGTCCAGCCCCGGAAAGGCGCGGGAAAACGCCACCGCATGTTCCCCGGTGCCTGCCGCGATTTCCAAGACGCGGCCTGTGGTGGGGGCACGGGCGCGCAGCACCTCGTGTATGGGGCCCATATTGCGCCGGGCCGAGGGGGCGGACATGCGCCTGTCGTTGCCAGACGAGGGCGCGTCGGGCAGGGTCAGCCTGCGGGTCATCCGAACCGTGCGGGGCTGAGCGCCGCGACGGTGTCCGCGTCCAGCTCCGGCGTGCGGCCTGCCACCACATCGGCCAGCAACTGGCTGGCTGCGGGCGCGGTCTGGAAGCCGTAGCCGCCTTGCCCCGCGCACCAGATGAAATCGGGTTCCCGCAGATCGCGGCCCAGGACCAGCGTCCGGTCGGGGGCAAAGCTGCGCAGACCCGCCCAGGTGGTTTCCACGCGGGTGACTTCCTCGGTCACGAAGGGCTGATAGCGGGCGATGCCCTCGGCCAGCACCATGTCATCGGCCCAGGCATCATGGGGTTCATCCACCGGGTCCTGTTCGGCGGGCGAGACGATCCACATGCCCGCATCGGGCTTGGCGTACCATGTTTCACCCGCGCCGATCAGCATCGGCCAGCCAGCAGGGTCGTATCCGCCGGGCGCAGGCATCCGCGCCATGGACCGGCGCAGGGGGCTGATGCCGATAGGTTGGACACCGGCCATTCCGGCGATGATATCAACCCAGGCCCCGGCGGCATTGACCAGTTGACGTGCCTCATAGGTTTCGCCGCCCACGCTGACCTGCCAGATGCCATCCGTGCGGGTGATGGCCTCGACCCGCTTGCCGGTCTTCACCGTCCCGCCATTGCCGCGCATTTCCTTGACGAAATTGCCGATCAGCAGATCGGTGTCCAGATCCCAGGCATCCTCGTGATGAGCCGCGCCGCGCAGGTGGTCGCGGTTGAGCGCGGGAACCATCGCCATGGCCTCGTCGATCGAGATCGGGTGAAGGCCCATATCGGCGGTATCCTGCGCCAGCACCTCCTCCTCGCCCGGACCGGCCAGAAACATCAGGCCGCGCGGGCTGAGCACGCCGCCATTGGCGGTCATGTGATAGTCGCGCGAGGCAAGGTTCAGCTGCACCGTGGCGGGCAGGCCGTATTGCGATTCAAAGAGCGCCGCAGACCGGCCCGAAGCATGATAGGCAAGGCTGGTTTCTGCCTCCAGCAGAAGGGTGGAGCCAAGATGCGACAGGCGCGCACCCGCGGATGTGCCGGCGATGCCACCGCCGATGATGAGGAAATCATATGTCATGGCAGATGCGTGACATGGCGCATCGGCGCAGGCAAGGGGGCAGATGCAGCGGGGCTGTCATCGGGGCAGATGCCGGGCTAGGCTTCGGCGAAAGTGCATTTGTTCGGGGCTGCTCATGACCACCACATTGATCGTTCTGGCGCATCCCGATCCGGGATCGTTCAACGGGGCCTGGGCCGAGGCCAGCGCGCGGGCCTGCCGGGCGATCGGGCATGACGTACTGGTCAGCGACCTTTGCGCCATGGGCTTCGATGCCGTGGAGGGGCGGTCGCAGTTCCCCGGCTACGCGGTTGATCGGCCCTTTGACCCGCTCAAGGCGCAGGAAGAGGCGGCAGAGGCCGGTGAGGTCCCTGCCGATGTGGCGGGAGAGATCGACAAGATCCGGGCTGCCGATCTGGTGATTCTCCACTTCCCCATCTGGTGGTTCGCGCCGCCCGCGGTGCTGAAAGGCTGGCTCGACCGGGTGCTCTTGCATGGCGGCTTGCACAGCGTGGATCAGCGGTTCGATGCAGGGCTATGCCGGGGCAAGCAGGCGCTGTTCTGCGCGACCACGGGGGCCAGCGCCGCGGAATGCGGGCCGGACGGAAAAGAGGGCGATGTCCGCCTGCTGCTGTGGCCCGTGGCGCAGACGCTGCGGTATCTTGGGGTCGAGGTCTATGAACCGGAGCTTGTGCACGGGGTGCATGGCTATTTCGAGGGCGCAGAGGACCAGGCGTTGCGGGCGCGGCTGTCGGGGGTTCTGGACGGCCAGCAGGCATTACTTGACGGGCTGACGGACCGGCCCCTGATGCGGTTCAACGCGGATACGGATTTCGATGCAGACGGGCGGTTGAAGCCTGACTGCCCCAGCTATTCCCCGTTTATCCGGCATCCGAGCTAAGAAAAAGGCCCGCCACCGGGGCGGGCCTTCTGATGCTGTTGGGTGAAAGGGATCAGTTCGGCACGTCGCCGGTGATGCCTTCGACGTAGAAGTTCATGCCAGCCAGCGTGCCGTCATCCGCCACTTCGCCTTCGGCCAGCCAAGCGGAGCCGTCCTGACGGTTCAGCGGGCCGGTGAAGGGGTGGTAGTCGCCGGCAGCGATGGCTTCGACCATGGCCTGGGCAGAGGCGCGGACCTCTTCCGGGATCGCGTCGGTCATTTCACCGATACCGACCATGCCCGGCCCGATGCCGTCCCAGGTGTCGGTGCTTTCCCAGGTGCCGTCCATCACCGCCTGGGTGCGGGCGATGTAGTAGGGGGCCCAATCGTCGATGATGGCAGACACACGCGGGGCCGGGGCGAACTGGTACATGTCGGATGCCTGGCCGAAGCCGATGGCGCCCGCTTCCGCCAGCACGGTCATCGGCGCGGTGGAGTCGGTGTGCTGCATGATCACGTCTGCGCCCTGGTCGATCAGCGCCTGTGCGGCGTCGGCCTCGACAGCCGGATCGAACCAAGTGTAGGCCCAAACGATGCGGAATTCGACATCGGGGTTCACCTCGCGGGCGTGAATGAAGGCCGAGTTGATGCCGCGGATCACTTCGGGGATCGGGAAGGAGGCGATGTAGCCGACGATGTTCGACTCGGTCATGTGCCCGGCGATATGGCCCATCACGGCGCGGCCTTCATAGAAGCGGGCCGAATAGGTGGACACGTTCGGATGGTCGCGGCGATAGCCGGTGGCATGTTCGAAGCGCACGTTCGGGAACCGCTCGGCCACGGCATTGGTCGGGTCCATGTAGCCGAAGGAGGTGGTGAAGATCAGGTCGGCACCCGACAGGGCCATCTGGGTCAGTACGCGTTCCGCATCCGCGCCTTCCGGCACGTTTTCCACATAGCTGGTTTCGACGGCATCGCCGAAATGCTCTTCCACGGCCAGACGGGCGCGGTCATGTTCATAGGTCCAGCCGAGATCGCCGATGGAACCGACATAGATGAAGCCGACCTGTGTCGGATCGTCCTGCGCCAGTGCCGGCGCGGCAAGGCCGAGCGACAGCGCGCTGACTGCCATGATCTTGGTGAGTGTCTTCATTCTCAGGTCTCCTTGTTGGTGTCTGTTTCGTATTCTGTTTCTAGGTCGAGATCCGTTATCGGATCCTCAAGATCGCCCTCCAGCAGGGCGCTTGTGATCAGGCCGGCGGGCACCGCGATCACCCCAAGCCCGACCAGCAGCACGATGCCGGTAAAGGCCCGCCCCGCCAGCGTGATGGGATAGACATCGCCATAGCCCACGGTGGTCAGGGTTGCCAGAGACCACCACAGGCAGGCGGGAATCGAGCCGAAGGTGTCGGGCTGCGCCTGATGCTCGAAATGGTAGATGCCCACGGCGGACAGGTAGAGCACGACGAGCGCAATGAAGCTGAAGATCCACAGCTCGTCCCGGTTCTTCTGAAAGGCACGGGCCAGACGATCCAGCGCGTGGCTGGCATGGAAGAGCTTCAGCAGGCGAATGAGCCGCAGCAAGCGCAGCGAGCGGATGGACTGGGCGTCGGGCACCAGGAACAGGATCGCGGGCACGATCGACAGGAAGTCCACGATCCCCCAGAAACTGACCGCGTAACGCAGGGGTTTCGGCGAACAAGCGAGCCGCAGCAGGTATTCCGCCGTGAAGATTGCCAGAACGCTGTATTCCACCACCAGCAGCACCTGGCGCAGCTCTGTCGGCAGGCTTTGCACGGTTTCCAGCGCGATGGCGACCGCCGAGACGATGATCAGCAGCTGCAGGGCAATTGCGATGCCCCGCCCGATGGTCGGATGTGTGCCATCCAGTGCCTGCAGAATCGCGCTGCGAGTCATGTGTCCTCCTAGCCGGTTGCATGGAACACCTTGCCAAGAGCGGCGGGCGCATTCAATGCGGTACGGCTCTTGTCCGAGGACATGATCACCAGCACGATGATGGTAATGACATAAGGCGACATCGCAAGGATCTCGACCGGGATGTTGATGCCCGCTGCCTGAAGGCGCAGTTGCAGGGCCGTGACGCCACCAAACAGGTAGGCCCCAAGCAACGCGCGCCAGGGCTTCCAACTGGCAAAGACCACCAGTGCCAGCGCGATCCAGCCCGCGCCCGCGGTCATGCCATCGACCCAGTTCTGCACCCGCACGACGGACAGGAACGCGCCGCCAAGCCCCGCACATGCGCCCCCGAACATGATCGCCATCAGACGGATGCGGATCACCTTGTACCCGAGCGCATGGGCGGCATCGTGGTTTTCCCCCACGGCGCGGATGATCAGGCCCACCTTGGTGTAGCCGAGAACATACCAGACCGCCGCGACCAGCAGGACCGACAGATAGATGATCAGGGAATGGCCGAAAAGGATCGGCCCGATCACCGGGATCTCGGCCATCGCCGCCGGGAACGGGTCTGACACGGGCGGCGGGGTCGATCCGGGATAGCCGACGCCAAGCAGGGCAGAGAGCCCGAGCCCGAACAGTGTCAGCGCCAGCCCGGTGGCCACCTGATTTGACAGCAGCATCTGGGTCAGAACGCCGAAGATCAGCGACAGCGCCATACCGCTGGCCATGCCCGCCAGGAAGCCGAGCGTGGGCGAGCCAGTGTTGACGGCGACCACGAAGCCCATGACGGCACCGGTGATCATCATCCCCTCGACGCCAAGGTTCAGAACGCCGGTCTTTTCGACGACAAGCTCGCCGATCGCGGCCAGCAGAACGGGGGTGGAAACGGTGATCAGTGCAACGATCAGGGTGACTGGATCGATACCCATTATGCGACCCCCTCTTTCTTGAAGCGGATACGGTAGGTCGACAGAACATCGACGGCCAGCAGGAAGAACAGCAGCATGCCCTGGAAGGCCTGGATGGCCGGGGCCGGGATCTGCAGCATCAGCTGCGCCAGTTCGCCGCCGATATAGGTCAGCGCCATCAGAAGGCCCGCAAGCAGGATGCCGATGGGATGTAGGCGGCCCAGAAAGGCCACGATGATCGCGGTGAACCCATAGCCCACGTTGAAGTCGATGCTGATCTGACCGGCGGGGCCAGAGACCTCGAAGAGACCGGCAAGACCGGCCAGCGCGCCGGAAACGCCCATGCAAAGCACGATCAGCCGGTTGGGATTGACACCGGCGAAGCGCGCCGCGCGCGGGGCCTGTCCGGCCAGCTTGATTTGATAGCCCAGAAGGTGCTTGTTCAGCAGCACATAGGCGGCGATGACCGCGATGAAGGCCATGACCACGCCCCAATGCATGCCCGTCCCCGAGATCAGTTCGGGGTTGTTCATCGAGTCAATGCGGCTGAGGTTGCGCGAGCCGGGGAAACCGGAACCTTCGGGGTTGCGCAGGAAGCCCACGGCGGCAGAGGCCAGGAACTTCTCGGCCACGTAGACCAGCAGCAGCGACACGAGGATTTCATTGGTGCGGAACCGGGTCTTGAGAATCGCGGGGATCATCGACCACGCCCACCCGCCAAGCGCACCGGCAATGATCATGCCGGGGAAGATCAGCGGGCTTTCAGACGGGTAGAAGGCCAGTCCGAAGGAGGCACCGGCAATAGCACCCATGATATACTGGCCCTCGGCCCCGATGTTCCAGACACCCGCCCGGAAGCCGAGCGCAAGGCCGATGGCGATCAGGATCAGCGGACCGGCCTTGACCAGAAGCTGAGGCCGCGAATAGGCGGCGAAGCTTTCATGGAACAGCGGATCCCAGAAGATGATGCGGATCGCCTCGAACGGGTTCTTGCCCAGAAGGGCGAACATGATTCCGCCCGCGATCATGGTCAGCACAACCGCCAGAACCGGCGTGGCGGCTGTCCATGCCCTGGACGGGGCAGGTCGTTTCTCAAGCCTCAGCATGGATCGCCTCCTCGTCCAGATCATGCATGTCATGCGCCCCACCCAGCATCAGCCCGATGGTTTCCATGGTCAGGTCGCGCGTCGTGCGCACGTTCGACAGGCGGCCTTCGTTGAGGGCGGCGAAATTGTCGGACACCTCCAGCAATTCATCGAGATCCTGACTGATGACGATCACGCCCGCGCCCTTCTGGGCCAGATCGAGGATCGCCTGCCGGATATCGGCTGCCGCCGAGGCATCGACGCCCCAGGTCGGCTGGTTGACCACCAGAACCGTCGGATCCTGCAGGATTTCCCGTCCGATGACGAATTTCTGCAAATTGCCCCCAGACAGTGACCGGGCCACGTTGTCGGGACCGGGGGTGCGCACGTCGAAATCGGCGATGACCTTTTCAGCATAAGCCCGCGTCGCCCCCCAGTTGACGAAGCCGCTATCCGCAAGGTTCTTGCGCTGGCGCGCGGTCAGCAGGGCGTTTTCAACAAGGCTCATATCCGGTGCGGCGGCATGGCCGAGCCGCTCTTCCGGCCCGCAGAGAATGCCCAGTTCGCGCCGTTCGTTCGGGCCCTTGTCGCCAATCGGGTTCTTGTGGAGCGTCACCGTCCCCGGCGCGGTCGTGACTTCCCCCGACAGGGCGGCCAGCAGTTCGTCCTGACCGTTGCCGGCGACGCCGCCAATGCCCAGAACCTCGCCTGCGTGCAGTTCGATGCCGATATGGCGCAGCGGGGTGCCGAAGGGGTTCGACGGCTCCACCGAGAGGCCCGAAACCTTCAGGATCACCTCGCCCAGGTCGGCATTGTCGCGGGCCGGGGTGGCCAGGGATTTGCCGACCATCAGTTCGGCCATTTCAGCGGCGGACGTGTCGCGCGGGGTGCATTTGCCCACCACTTTGCCAAGGCGCAGAATGGTGGCCTCGTCGCAGAGCGCTCGGATTTCTTCCAGCTTGTGGCTGATATAAAGGATCGAAGTGCCCTCTGCAGCCAGCTTGCGCAGGGTGTGGAAGAGGATCTCCACCTCCTGAGGGGTCAGAACGCTGGTGGGTTCGTCCATGATCAGCAGCTTGGGGTCTTGCAGAAGACAGCGGATGATCTCCACCCGCTGACGTTCGCCCGCGGACAGGTCGCCGACCAGACGATCGGGGTCGAGCGGAAGGCCGTAAGCCTCGCTCACCTCTCGGATGCGCTTGGCCAGATCGCGCTGCGGCGGCGGGTTCTCCATCCCAAGCGCGATGTTCTCGGCAACGTTGAGCGCCTCGAAGAGCGAGAAATGCTGGAACACCATGGCCACACCAGTGGACCGGGCGATGCGCGGTTCGGGCGGGGCGTAGGCCGCACCGCGGAAGGTCATGGACCCGCTATCGGGACGCACGAGGCCGTAGATCATCTTCACGAGCGTCGATTTTCCAGCGCCGTTTTCACCGAGCAGGGCATGAACTTCGCCGGGCTGGATCTGGAACGACACGTCGCTGTTTGCCACGACGCCCGGATAGGCCTTGGTGATGTTGTCGATGGAAAGCAGGGGTTCGCCGGTCATGTGACGCCCTCCTGTCTTGGTCCTTGTTCGGTCATGTCACTCCCCTCCCGAGTGGTGCCGCTGGTTGCGGTCTGTGTTCTGGATGGTCCCGTCACGGGCGGCGTCTCTGATTAGGCTGGCCGCCACCCCAACGGCAATGGCCTGCGGGTGCTTGCCAAGGCTGGGGTCGCCGATTGGGCAGGTGATGCGCGAAATCTGGGCGTCCGAGTGGCCAAGCTGCTGCAAACGCTTGCGAAAGCGGGTCCATTTGGTGGCCGATCCGATCAGGCCGCAGAAGCGGAACCCACGGGTCAGCGCGTTGTGGCAAAGCGCAAGGTCGATCTCGTGGCTATAGGTCAGGATCAGGTGATGCGCGTCCGGGGGCGCCAGCCGCAGGGCGGCGGGCATGTCGGGCGCGGGCAGGGCGGTGACGCCATGCGGGATCTCATTTGGGAAGCGATCCGGCGCGCTGTCGATCCAGGTGATGGCGAAGTCCGGCAGCGGCGAGAGTGTGGCGACGATGGCCCGACCCACATGGCCCGCGCCCCAGACCCAGAGCGGCGTGGCCGCGGCCCGGATCGGTTCGACGAACCAGCCTTGAACTAGGGCGGATTCCACCGGGCGATGACCCGCCCGCGCGGCGCGCAACTGGCCTGCGAGTTTCAGCGGCATCTCGGTCGTGGTGCCGGGCAGGGGGCGGGCATGGGCGTCGCCCGTGACGGTCGCAAGCCGCGCGTCGTCCCAGACCTCCGTCAGCAATTGCACGGCCCCGCCGCAGCACTGGCCCAGACCGGGGCCGAGCGGCACCTTGTCGAAACGGTCGGCGCCGGTCAGCGCCTGCCGCGCCCGGTCCACCGCCTGAAATTCCAGCGCGCCGCCGCCGATGGTGCCCGACTGCCCGTCTGCCCAGACCAGCATGGCGGTGCCGGTTTCGCGGGGAACCGACCCGGCGCAGCCTGCGATCACGACCCGCGCAACGCGGCCATGCGCGGCCACGGCGGCGCGAAGGGCGTTCAGGTCGAGGCTCATCCTCTGGCCCTCTTGATGGCGAAAAGCACTTCCTCGGCGGTCGCGGGGGCTTGCAGGTCGGCATAGTTCGGCCCGCAGGCGGCCACAGCCTCGGACAGCGCAGACCAGACGCTGATCCCGTGCATGAAGGGCGGCTCGCCCACGGCCTTGGAGCGATAGATCGTTTCCTCGGGGTTGGGCGCGTCCCAAAGTGCGACGTTGAAAACGCGGGGGCGGTCCGAACAGGCGGGGATCTTGTAGGTGGAGGGCGCGTGGGTGCGCAGGCGTCCCTTGCCGTCCCAGACCAGCTCTTCCGTGGTCAGCCAGCCCGCGCCCTGCACGAAGGCGCCTTCCACCTGACCGATATCGAGGACCGGGTTCAGGCTGCTGCCCGCGTCATGCAGGATGTCGGTGCGCAGGATGCGGTTTTCGCCGGTCAGAGTGTCGATGACGACCTCTGAACAGGCCGCGCCTTGGGCGAAGTAGAAGAACGGCCGCCCGCGCCCGGCGATGCGGTCCCATGCGACCTCGGGCGTCTTGTAGAAGCCCGTTGCCGACAGGCTGACCCGGCCCACATAGGCGCGGTTGGCAGCCTCGTCGAAGGGGATCGCCTCGTTGCCCACATGGACCATGCCATCCGCAAAGCGGACCTGCGCGGGCTTGGTCTGGTATTGCTCGGCAAAGAACTCCGCCATCCGGTCGCGGATCGTGTCGCAGGCGGCTTTCACGGCCATGCCGTTCAGATCCGACCCGGATGAGGCCGCCGTTGCCGACGTATTCGGCACCTTGCCGGTATCGGTCGCGGTGATCTTCACCCGGTCGAGCGGCACGCCGAAGCGGTCGGCGGCCACCTGCGCGACCTTCTGAAACAGGCCCTGGCCCATTTCGGTGCCGCCATGGTTCAGGTGGATGGAGCCGTCATTATAGACATGAACCAGCGCGCCCGCCTGATTGAGGTGGGTCAGCGTGAAGGAGATGCCGAATTTCACCGGTGTCAGGGCGATGCCCCGTTTCAGAACCGGCTGGCTGGCGTTCCAGTCAGCAATCGC
>NZ_MNBL01000172.1 GCF_001879695.1 Nioella sediminis | reverse complement strand
TCGCAAGCCTCCGCCAGTTTCGCGGTCAGCCCGTTCAGGATGAAATCGGTAACCGGCATGTGATAGGGCGTTGTCTGCTGCCCTTGCTCCATCGGTTCGGGCGAATGCGCGCCGCCGAAGCGTTTCGCGCCCCCGGTGCCGGAGCTGATCTTGTGCGCGGTTCCGGCTCCCTTGGCATCAACGCCCTCTTCGACATTTACACCCGGTTTGCCACCCATCTCGGCGTAGTAGTTGGCCTTGCGCACCTCCAGCGGGTCGAGCCCTAGGGAGTGGGCGATGTGGTCCATCACCCTCTCGATCCCAAGAACCCCCTGCGGGCCGCCGAAACCGCGATAGGCGGTGGCGCTTTGGGTGTTGGTGCGCAGCCGGTGCGAGGTGATGCGCGCGGCAGGAAGGTGATAGGCGTTGTCCGCATGCAGCATGGCCCGGTCGGCCACGGGCAGCGACAGGTCAAGCGCCCAACCGCAGCGGGTCATCTGCACGAAATCGACGCCGGTCAGCTTGCCATGGGCGTCGACGCCCGCGCGGTAGTCGATGCGGAAATCGTGCCGCTTGCCGGTGATCATCATGTCATCGTCACGGTCATAGCGCATCTTCACGGGCCGGCCCGTGCGATCCGCGACCATGGCGCAGGCGATGGCCAGATGATTGCCCTGGCTTTCCTTGCCACCGAAGCCACCGCCCATGCGGCGCACCTCGACCCGCACCGCATTCATCGGGCGGTGAAGGGCATGGGCAACCTTGTGCTGGATTTCCGAAGGATGCTGGGTGGAGCAATGCACCACCATATCGCCGCCTTCCTGCGGCAGGACCAGTGCGGCCTGACCTTCGAGATAGAAATGCTCCTGCCCGCCCATCTCGATCCGGCCTTCGATGATATGCGTGGCGCGGGCGAGGGCCGCGTCGACATCGCCTTTTTCATAGATACGGGGGCCATCCTCGAACCTTGCATCGGCTGCAAGCGCCTGTTCGATGGTGAGGATCGGTTCCAGTTCCTCATACTCGACCTGCGCCAGACGGGCCGCCTTGCGCGCGGCAAGATGGCTGGTCGCGGCGACGAGGAAGAGCGGTTGTCCGAGGTAGTGGATAGAGCCATCGGAGAGCAGCGGCTCGTCATGGGCAGACGGCGAGCAATCCGGGATCTCGTCGAAATCCTCACCGGCCAGCACCATCACCACGCCGGGGGCCGCGCGCACCGCGTCGAGGTTCATGGAGGTGATCCGGCCATGGGCGATTTCAGCCATGCCGAAGGCCAGATGCAGGCAGTTCGCAGGCACCGGGATGTCATCGACATAGCGGGCCTGACCGGTCACATGCAGGGGCGCGGCGTCATGGGGCAGGGATTTGTGAACGCTCATGCCGACACCTCCAGCACATTGGACAGGGTGCCCTGATCCTCATGGAAATAGCGCAGGAGCATGTTGGCGGCAGTCTCCAGCCGGTAGGCGGCGGAGGCACGCATATCGGTGAGCGGGGTGAAATCCTGCCCGTAGGCGGCCATCGCGGCGCGCACGGTGTCCTCCGTCCATGGTTGGCCGACCAACGCGGCCTCGGCCGTTGAGGGGCGTTTCGGAATGCCCGCCATGCCGCCATAAGCGAGCTTCGCGTCGGTCACGGTGCCGTTCTCGACGGTGACGCTCAGGCAGCCGCAGACGGCGGAGATATCCTGATCGAAGCGCTTCGACAGTTTGTAGCAGCGCAGCCGGTCGGGTTGCGCGGGGATGGTGATGCCCTCCACGAACTCGCCTGCGTCGCGGTCCTGTTTGCCGTAGTCGATGAAGAAGCTTTCCAGCGGGATGGTGCGGCGGCTGTCGCCCTTGCGCAGGTGCAGCTCCGCCCCAAGCGCGATCAGCGCAGGCGGGGAATCCCCGATGGGAGAGCCATTGGCGATATTGCCGCCGATGGTGGCGGCGTTCCTGACTTGCGTGGACGCAAAGCGGCGCAGCATCTCGGCGAAGGAAGGATGGCGGGGCGCGATGGCAGCGTGCAGGTCCGTGAGGGACACCATCGCGCCCACATGCAGGCCCGTCGCGTCTTCCGAGATCGTTTTCAGGTCGGCGCAACCGCCGAGAAAGGCCACCGGCGACAGGTCGCGCAGCATCTTCGTGACCCAGAGGCCCACATCCGTGGCCCCGGCAATGAGCGTGGCTTCCGGGTTTTCGGCATACCAGTCCGCCAGTTCATCGCTGCTGGTAGGGGCGAAGGGCAGGGGGCTGGCGTCCAACGCGGCCACAGCGTCTCGGTCTGTTTGCATCCATGCGGGCACGGGTTCAGACGCGGCGGCCTCAGCCGCGCGGATGATTGGCGCATAGCCGGTGCAGCGGCAGAGGTTTCCTGCCAGCACATCGTCGAATTTCGTCTCGCCATTGGTGTGGGCGGCTGCCAGCGAGGCCACGATCCCAGGCGTACAGAACCCGCATTGCGACCCGTGATGCTCCACCATTGCGGTTTGCACCGGGTGCATCTGCCCGTCGGGGCCGGAAATGCCCTCAACCGTGCGCACGGCCTTGCCGTTCAGTTGCGGCAGGAACAGGATGCAGCCATTGACGGCCTTCGACCCGTCCGCATCGGTCACCACCACGGTGCAAGCCCCGCAGTCGCCCTCGTTGCAGCCTTCCTTGGTGCCGGTGAGGCCCTGCGTCTCGCGCAGCCAATCCAACAATGTTCGGGTAGACGGCTGATCCGTAACCCGGACCGGCGCGCCGTTGAGGAGGAAAACAACCTCGTCAGTCATTCAATTCTCGTGTCGCCTTCTTTTCGGAGGGGCTTTGCCCTCATTTGCGCTGGCCCGATGCGACGTAAAGCCTATGCGCGCTTCCCTGTTGGTGTGGTCAGGAAAGCGGCTTTTTGTCTCTGTGGCAAGCGATGCGGCGCATTGCAGCACAAAAAGACTTTCAGGTTTCTTGCGAAAATGAGTTGGATTCCCGCAAAGAGGTGAAAGATCAGGCTGTCTTGAAACGGGCGCCGTCCAACCACGGGGCTGGCAGCGCGTTTGGTGCTGCGCTAGCCTCGCACCATGAGCAGCGCCCCCCGATTCATCCATCTCCGCCTTCACACCGAGTATTCCCTTCTGGAAGGGGCCGTGCCGGTCAAGAAACTGGCCGGCATGTGCGCAGGGGCCGGGATGCCCGCCGTGGCGGTGACCGAGACGAACAACATGTTCTCGGCTTTGCAGTTTTCCGAACTGGCGGCGGGGGCCGGGGTGCAGCCCATTGTCGGCTGCCAGATCAGCGTCGATTACGACCCGCCTCAGCCGGGGGAAAAGCCGCGCGCGTCCGCGCCCGTGGTGCTGCTGGCCCAGAACCGGGCGGGATATGAGCATCTGATGAAGCTCAACACCTGTCTCTATCTGCGCGGCGATGGATCGCTGCCGCATGTGACGCTGGAGGAACTGGCCACCCATTCCGACGGGCTGATCTGCCTGACCGGTGGCCCCGATGGCCCCATCGGCCGCTTCCTGCGCAACGGGCAGCGGGCCAAGGCCGAGGCGCTGATGGGGCGGCTGAAGGGCATCTATGGCGACCGGCTCTATGTGGAACTGCAACGCCACCCCGGTGAGGGTGGCCTGCCAGAGGCGGAACAGCAATCCGAGCGCGGCCATGTGGAAATGGCTTACGCGATGGACCTGCCGCTGGTGGCCACCAACGATGTCTATTTCCCCAAATCCGATATGTACGAGGCCCATGACGCGCTGCTTTGCATTGCGGATGGTGCCTATGTGGATCAACAGGAACCGCGCCGCCGCCTGACCCCGCAGCACTATTTCAAGACGCCCGAGGAAATGGCGACGCTGTTTGCCGACTTGCCCGAGGCGCTGGAAAACACCGTCGAGATCGCCCGCCGCTGCGCCTTCCGGGCGCGGACGCACCCGCCGATCCTGCCCAAATTCGCCGATGATGAGGTCAGCGAATTGCGCCGTCAGGCCAATGAAGGCCTTCGGGCACGCCTGGCGGTGATCCCCCATGCGGTGAGCGTCGAGGAATATCAGCAGCGGCTCGATTTCGAGCTGGATATCATCGAGGGCATGGGCTTCCCCGGCTATTTCCTGATCGTGGCCGACTTCATCCACTGGGCCAAGGAGCACAGCATTCCCGTGGGTCCGGGGCGGGGGTCCGGCGCGGGTAGCCTCGTGGCTTATGCGCTGACCATTACTGACCTTGATCCGCTGCGCTATAGCCTTCTGTTCGAACGCTTCCTGAACCCCGAACGGGTTTCGATGCCCGACTTCGATATCGACTTCTGCATGGACCGGCGGGAGGAAGTCATCCGCTACGTGCAGGAAAAATACGGGCGCGAGAAGGTGGGCCAGATCATCACCTTCGGCGCGCTTCTGTCAAAGGCCGCCGTGCGCGATGTGGGGCGCGTGCTGCAAATGCCCTTCATGCAGGTAGACCGCCTGTCCAAGATGATCCCGGTCGAGGGCGTGAAGCCGGTCTCGATCGAAAAGGCGCTGGCTGATGAGCCCCGCCTACGCGAGGCCGCGCGGGAAGAGGAGGTGGTGAAACGGCTGTTGGATTACGGCCAGCAGGTGGAGGGGCTGCTCCGGAACGCCTCGACCCACGCGGCGGGCGTGGTGATCGGGGACAGGCCGCTCGATGAGCTGGTGCCGCTCTACCAGGATCCCCGCTCCGATATGCCCGCGACCCAGTTCAACATGAAATGGGTGGAACCCGCCGGGCTGGTGAAGTTCGACTTCCTCGGTCTGAAGACCCTGACCGTGGTGCAAAACGCCATTGACCTCATTCACGGGCAGGGGCGTGACCTGCATGTCGGGCCGGACGGGACGCAGCTTTACGCGCCGCCCGCCGGGGCCGAGAACCAGATCAACGCCATCCCGCTGGATGACGAGGCGACCTACAAGCTTTATGCCTCCGCCAAAACCGTCGCCGTGTTCCAGGTGGAAAGCTCGGGCATGATGGATGCGCTGCGGCGCATGAAACCCACCTGTATCGAGGATATCGTGGCGCTAGTGGCGCTTTACCGTCCCGGCCCGATGGAGAACATCCCGACCTATTGCGAGGTCAAGAACGGGCTGAAGGAACGGGAATCCGTTCACCCGCTGATCGACCATATTTTGGAAGAAACCCAGGGCATCATCGTCTACCAGGAACAGGTGATGCAGATCGCGCAGGTCATGGCCGGGTATTCCCTCGGCGGCGCCGACCTGTTGCGCCGGGCCATGGGTAAGAAGATCGCCGAGGAGATGGCCAAGGAACGTCCCAAATTCGAAAAGGGGGCGATGGAAAACGGCGTCGACAAGAAAAAGGCGTCGGAGGTCTTCGATCTGCTGGAGAAGTTCGCCAATTACGGCTTCAACAAATCCCACGCGGCGGCCTATGCGGTGGTCAGCTACCAGACGGCCTGGCTGAAGGCCAATCATACGGTGGAATTCATGGCCGCCGTCATGAACTGCGATATCCACCTGACCGACAAGCTGAATGTCTACAAGCAGGAGGTTGACCGGCTGGAGATCGAGACCATCCCGCCTTGCGTCAACCGCTCTGCCGCGATGTTCACCGTTGATAAGGGCCGCGTCGTCTATGCGCTGGGTGGGCTCAAGAATGTGGGCGTCGAGGCGATGCGCCTGATTGAAGACGGCCGCGCCGGGCAGCCCTTTGCGACCCTCTTCGACTTTGCCCGCCGGGTGGATCTGAAACGGGTCGGCAAGCGGCCCCTGGAGATGCTGGCCCGCGCCGGGGCGTTTGATGAGCTCGACCGCAACCGTCGCCGGGTCTTCGAAAGCCTCGATGCATTGGTGGGGTACTCCGCCGCGATCCATGAACAGCGGAACTCCAACCAGGTGTCCCTCTTTGGCGAGGCGGGTGACGACCTGCCCGAACCGCGCCTGCCCAACCCTGCCGACTGGCTGCCCAATGAGCGGCTGGCAGAGGAGCACAAGGCCGTTGGGTTCTACCTGTCCGGCCACCCGCTCGATGACTACATGCCGGCGCTGAAACGCAAGAAATGCATGACGCTGGAGGAGGTTGCCCTTAAGGTTCAGGGCGGGGCTTTCGTTGCCAAGATGGCCGGGTCCGTGTCCTCCCGGCAGGAACGCAAAAGCCAGCGCGGCAACCGGTTTGCCTTCGTGCAACTGTCGGACCCGACGGGGCTTTACGAGGTCACCATGTTCTCCGAGGTGCTGGAGGCGAGCCGCGAGTTTCTCGACAGCGGGTCCAATGTGGTGATCACGGCGGATGCAACCTATGAGGGTGAGCAGCTGAAACTGCTGGCCCGTACAGTGCAACCGGTCGATGGGGTGGTGGCCGATGCGGGCGGATCGGGCCTGCGGATCTTCATCGAGGAAGACGTGGCGATCCCTGCCGTGGCGGGACTGCTGGACCGCGCGCGGGGAGAGGCCAAGCTGAAAGGCCGCGGGCCGGTCAGTCTCTGCCTGCTCAGCCCTGAATTGCCGGGGGAAGTGGATGTGCTGTTGGGTGAGGATTTCCCCGTGAACCCGCAGATCAAGGGCGCGTTGAAAAGCCTTGAGGGCGTGCTGATGGTGGAGGAGATCTGAGTTGGATCGGATGGGTTGCCTTTGAGCCGAACTCGTGTTGAGAACTCCTATATGGACGATCCCAAGGCTTCGCTTGGGTATTTGGTAATGAGTTAGGAGTGATGCCAGATGTTGGTTTTTTCCCCGCGCCGATCCGCGATAGGCCGCAAAACGAGTGTTCCGTTGCTTCTGATCACCTGCCTTGCGGCGTCCTGCACGCCGAGTGTTGAAACGAGCCAACGCGGGGATCCCGGTTGCATGTTCCAGCCAGGTTCACCGACGTCCTGCACGCGGATTTATGCCTGCATTGGAGGCGAGGATATCCTTGCAGGTCGAGCGGTCGGATGGGAGGAAGGCGTGGTCGCCGCCACCATGTCCAACGGCGCAAGCTGTGAAGGGACGTTTCAGGCCACCCGACAGGGTGGAACGGTTTCATTCACCTGCGATGATGGTCAAAGCGCGGGCCTGAATTTCACGCTGGCCGGCAACAGGTCCAGCACCGCTATCGGCATCGGAAGAACAGATCAGGGCCGCACGATTCAAGGTTGGACCGGCCCCGCCTTGCGAGAGTATTTTAGCAACACAAACGGCGGGCAACTGCCTGTTTGCGGTGGTCAATCCATCCAACCGGTGTGAAGGCATATCGGGATCCCGTCTTGCAGGTTGCGGGTCTGCGACCTAACCCGTCCCAACGGTCAGCCCCAACATATCCATCCCTTGTGTTTTCCAGAAATGCAGCAGGTCGATGAACAGCTAGGTCCCGGCCAGCTTCTCCCGCTTTCGCCGCTCCTCTGCCAATAGATCTCTGCGGGAGCTGTTTTGTCCATCTTGAGGGCCGCTTGCCTGCCCAAAGCGGCATCTGGCGCACCAGCGAGGGCCCGGGTTCACTCTCCACCGAAACCTTAGCAAGGCTCAACAGGGCGTTTTCTGGACGAAGACACGGGGAACGCCGAGGATTGGGAGTTCAGGTCGGTCAGCTGTCCGCCGATGGTCGCCGCATCGACTGGCCCGGGTCCGGGTGGATACGCGCGGATTGACAGCGACCGGGGCGACAGGGCGCCCTTTGGCGCATCGGTCAACAATCAACGCTCGACCGTGCGCTGTGCGGCGGGCAGCGTGATGCAGCGTGTTCATCTTGCGGGGGCGCCGGTGTGATTTGGCAATTGCGGCCCACCCCCGAATCGGCTGTACAACGCCGGAGCGTTCACGGCCAGCGGACCGGGGACGAACATGGAGGGCGACCGATAGGGGCCGTAATCGAATCCTTGCCGCTTGGCATTCTGGCCGCGGCGCTGGCGATCACCTTCTTCGGGGGCGTGGTCAAGGGCGTGGTTGGGTTTGCCCTGCCGTTGATCATGATCTCTGGCCTCAGTGCGATCATGCCGCCGGAAATCGCGCTGGCGGCGCTTCTGCTGCCCGCGGCGCTGACCAACATGTGGCAAGCGTTTCGGCAGGGTCTGGGGGCGGCGGCGCAGTCTCTGCGCGGGCATTGGCCTTTCATGCTGATCGGGCTCGGCGTCATGGCGGTTGCTGCGCAGATGGTTCTGGACGTGCCGCAATGGGCCTTCTTCGGGATCATCGGGGTGCCGGTGGTGATCTATGCCAGCCTGCAACTGATGGGCCGGCCGATCCGGGTTCCGGCGCGGCGGCGGGGTTTGGCGGTGCTGCTGTTCGGCGGGCTTGCCGGGGTTCTGGGGGGCTTCGCCGCGGTTTTCGGACCGCCGACGGTGGCTTATCTGATGTCGCGCGACGCGGAAAAGGCAGAGCAGGTTCGGGTGCAGGGGATGATGTATTTCCTTGGCAACGTGCTGCTGTTCGGGGCGCATCTGCGATCGGGCGTGCTGAATGCGGACACGATCCCGCTGACGGTGCTGATGCTGCTGCCTGCGTTCGCGGGGATGTGGCTGGGCTTCAAGCTGCAGGACCGGATGAACAAGGCGCAATTCCTGCGGGCCACGCTGGTGGTGTTGCTGATTGCCGGGCTCAACCTTGTGCGGCGGGCTGTTTTCGTGTGAGTTCCCGTCGGGGAGGAGAATGGCATGCCGATTGACTTGAAGGATCTGCCGGAACGGATCGAAGGGCCGGGGGCCTGGATGGGGGCGGAGATGGCCGCGCATCCCGATCGCTGGCTGATGATGCTGACGCCGGAAGATGTTGCCGATCTGGAGCGGGCGGCACAGGCCTTCCTGGCGACCGGGGCTGATCTGGGGCAGATCACGGCGGAGGCCTTTCCGCTGCGGCACTTCGCGGGCCATGTGGCGGAGCTACAGGAGAAGATGCGCAGCGGCAGCGGGGTCGAGGTGATCCGGGGGCTGCCGATGGAGCGCTATGATACACGGATGGCGGCGACGATCTTTTGCGGGATCGGGGCGCATATCGGATCGGCCCGGTCGCAGAACGCGGCGGGGCATGTGTTGGGCCATGTGCGCAATGTGGGGGCCGACCCTGACGACCCCAATACGCGGATCTACCAGACGGCAGCGCGGCAGACCTTTCACACGGACAGTGCCGATGTGGTGGGGCTGATCTGCCTGCGCAACGCGAAAGAGGGCGGCGACAGCCTGCTTGTGAGTGCCGAGACGATCTACAACCGGATGCGCGCGGAGCGGCCCGATCTGCTGGCGCTGCTCTTCGACCCGATTGCGACGGACCGCCGGGGAGAAGTGCCCGAGGGCATGAAGCCATGGATGGAGATCCCGCCGCTGAGCTGGCATGACGGCAGGCTGACGGTGTTCTACCAGCGGCAATACATCGACAGCGCGCAGCGGTTCGAGGGGGTGATGCGGTTGACACCCGCGCATGTGGAGGCGCTGGACCTGTTCGACGCTTTGGCCAATAACCCGGATCTGCATTTCCGGATGCGGCTGGAGCCGGGGGACATGCAGTTTGTCTACAACCACGCGCAGCTGCACGACCGGACCGGCTTCACGGACTGGCCGGAGCCCGAGAAGCGGCGGCATCTGCTGCGGCTGTGGCTGTCCCTGCCGGGGGACAGGGAATTGCCGGACTGCTTTGCCGAACGGTATGGGACGATCGAGGTGGGCAACCGGGGCGGGATCATCGTGCCGGGAACGAGGTTGCACGCACCGCTGGATTGAGCGGGCCTAAGCCGCTTCGAAGCGGCTTGGAAACGCGGTTTCGAAGGGCCTTGGCTGCGCTCTGAAATCAGCTGATCGCTGCCGCCTTCACGTCGTCGTCAATGAAGGGCACGTATTGGGCGAAGTTCTCGGCAAACATGTTCACCAGCTTCTGCGCCTGTGCGTCATAGGCCTCGGGGTTGTCCCAGGTGCGGCGGGGGTCCAGCAACACCTCGGCCACGCCGGGGCAGGAGACGGGCACGTCGAAGCCGAAATTCGTGTCCTTGCGGAACTCGGCGTCGTTCAGTGACCCGTCCAGAGCGGCGGTCAGAAGTGCACGGGTTGCGCGAATGGGCATCCGGCTGCCGGTGCCATAGGCGCCGCCGGTCCAGCCGGTGTTGACCAGCCAGCAGGTGGCGCCGTGCTGGGCGATCTTGTCACGCAGCATGTTGCCGTAGACCTCGGGGCGGCGCGGCATGAAAGGCGCGCCGAAGCAGGTCGAGAAGGTGGGCTCGGGTTCGGTCACCCCACGCTCGGTGCCCGCGACCTTTGAGGTAAAGCCGGACAGGAAGTGATACATCGCCTGCGCGGGCGTCAGCCGGGCAATCGGGGGCAGCACCCCGAAGGCGTCGCAGGTCAGCATGATGATGTTCTTCGGGTGGCCACCAAGGCCCGTGTCCGATGCATTGGAGATATAGTCCAGCGGGTAGGCGCAGCGCATGTTTGCGGTCAGGCTGTCATCGTCGAAATCGAGCGCGCGGGTTTCGGGATCGAAGACCATGTTCTCGATCACCGTGCCGAACTTCGAGGTCGTGGCGTAGATTTCCGGCTCCGCCTCTTCGCGCAGGTTGATGGTCTTCGCGTAGCAGCCGCCTTCGAAGTTGAAGATGCCCTTGTCGGACCAGCCATGTTCGTCATCGCCGATCAGCACGCGGGCGGGGTCGGCAGACAGCGTCGTTTTGCCGGTACCCGAAAGTCCGAAGAAAACGGCCGCGTCATCGGGATTGTCCACCGCGTGGTTGGCCGAGCAATGCATCGCCATCACGTTCTTGCCGGGCAGGATGTAGTTCAGCAGGGTGAAGACGGACTTCTTGTTCTCGCCCGCGTATTCTGTGCCGCCGATCAGGATCAGCTTCTTTTCGAAGTTGAGCGCGATCACCGTTTCAGTGCGGCAGCCGTGGCGTTCGGGATCGGCGAAGAAGCTGGGGCAGTTGATGATGGTGAATTCGGGGACGAAACTGTCGAGCTCTTCCGCGGCGGGGCGGCGCAGCAGGTGGCGGATGAAGAGGCCGTGCCAGGCCAGTTCCGTCACCACGCGCACATCCAGTCGATGCTCGGTATCGGCGCCGCCGAACAGATCCTGCACGAAATACTCGCCGCCCTTCATATGGGCCAGCATGTCGGCATGCAGCCGGTCAAAGGCGTCGGGCGTCATCGCCGCGTTGTTTTCCCACCAGATCGTGTCTTCGGTCGCGGCGGAACGCACGACATGTTTGTCCTTGGGCGAGCGGCCAGTGAATTTTCCGGTGGTCACCAGGAAAGCGCCACCCTGCCCGAGAGTGCCTTCGTTCTTGCGAAGGGCCGCTTCGATCAGGGCGGGTTCGAGCAGGTTATAGTGAACCGAACCGAGGCCGGAAATGCCTTGAGCGTCCAGTGTCTGGGCCGGGTTCACGCGTCCTGTTGTCATTATGCAAGCTCCTGCGCCGTCTCTGCCCGGCGCCTTGGGTGAAACAGAAGGGGTCGCGGCCGGTAGGGAAGGCCGCTGCGACAGGGGCCATATAACATGGCGTTTTCAGCGAGGAACAGGACGCAATCGCACAGTTAGCGCAACCAAACTCACCTTTTTTCGGGCCGTTAGCGCTGCCTTAAGAGGTGGATGGTAGGAAATCGGCCACACCTGTTGCCCCCGGATGCAACTTAGAGATTGATTCTAAAGCCCGAAATGTAGGAGAATAAGAAAAAAACAAGGCAAATCGGGCAGAATAAGGACATAGTAACATGTCGAGGATCGCACTCGTCGATGACGACAGGAATATCCTGACCTCCGTTTCCATGACTCTGGAAGCGGAAGGATTTGAAGTTGAAACCTATAATGACGGGCAGTCGGCCCTGGACGCGTTTACGCGCCGGATGCCGGAACTGGCCGTGCTGGACATCAAGATGCCGCGCATGGACGGCATGGACCTGTTGCAGCGTCTGCGCCAGAAAAGCGCGGTGCCGGTGATCTTTCTCACCTCCAAGGATGATGAGATCGACGAGCTGATGGGCCTGCGCATGGGCGCGGACGATTACGTGCGCAAGCCGTTCTCTCAGCGTCTGCTGGTCGAACGCATCCGGTCCATCCTGCGCCGTCAGGAGGCGATTGCCTCTGACGCCGGGGGTGCCCCGGAAGAAAGCCAGGTGATGGTGCGTGGCCCGCTGACGATGGACCCGCTGCGCCACGCGGTGACGTGGCATGGCAAGGACGTGTCGCTGACGGTGACGGAATTCCTGCTGCTACAGGCGCTGGCGCAGCGCCCGGGCTTCGTGAAAAGCCGTGACCAGCTGATGGATGTGGCCTATGACGAACAGGTCTATGTGGATGACCGGACCATCGACAGCCATATCAAGCGTCTGCGCAAGAAGATGCGTGAAGTGGATTCCGATTTCTCGGCCATCGAAACGCTCTATGGTATCGGGTACAGGTATAACGAAGACTAAATGACACTGGCCTCCGACATCGGACCGACCCAAAGGCGCGAACCTGCCGAATCGCAGATCGTGCTGGGGGAAGACTGGGACCGCCCCGCCGGGGCGGTCGAGGTCGAGCTGCGCGATGCGCGGGCTCGGCGGGGTCTGATGTCGCTCAACCGCTCGCCGCTGGCGCGCAAGATCATCCTGTTCAACCTGCTGGCACTGGTGGTTCTTGTGGCCGGGGTTCTGTTTCTGAACCCGTTCCGTGACAGTCTGGTCTATCAACGCGAACAGGCGCTGGCCGTCGAAGCGCAGCTGGTGGCCGAGATCTTCGAGGCCAGTCTGCCGCGCACGGCCCCCGCCAACCTGCTGACCGGCGACGGCATCGACCCGGTCGACGTGCTTGGCCGGATCGGCTTGTCGGATGGCGTAGATGTCTATGTCTTCGCCCCGAATGAAACGCTGGTGGCGTCGACCGGTGACACCGCGACCGAAGCGGCGACTCCATTGGCCGGTGGTGGGGAGGATCCGGGCCGGTCGCTGGTCATCACCGAGTTCCTGAACACCGTCTGGGATGGCATCGCCGGAATTCTTTCCTCGGGCTCGACACCGGCTGAAACGGTATCGACCGAGGACCAGGCCCGCGCTCTGGTCGCAGATGCGCTATCGGGTGAAACCGTTCTGCATGGCGGCAACGGAACGGCGGGCGCAATCTTCCTCGCGGCCTCGCCGATCGAGGGCGCATCGGGCGTTGTGGGAGTCGTGGCGCTGGCCACCGCCGCGGGTGAGATCGAGCAGCTGGTCCGCGCTGAACGTGAACAGATCCTGCAGATGTTCTTCGTGGCGCTTCTGGTGTCGATCGGCCTGTCGCTGGTTCTGGCCTCGACCATTGCCAACCCGCTCTCGGACCTGTCCGCCGCCGCCGAACTGGGCCGCGACAAGAATGCCCGCAAGATGAGCCCGACCCGGGTGCGCATCCCCGATCTGACCGGTCGCCCCGACGAAATCGGCCGCCTGTCCGCCGCGCTGCGCGGCATGGTTGCGGCGCTCTATGACCGGATTGATGGGAATGAACAATTCGCTGCCGACGTGGCGCATGAGGTGAAGAACCCGCTCGCCTCGCTGCGCTCTGCCGTGGGCACGATGCGGCTGGCGCGCACGGATGAACAGCGCACCCGATTGCTCGATGTCATCGAGCATGACGTGCGGCGGCTGGACCGGCTGGTGTCGGATATCTCCAACGCCTCGCGGCTCGATTCAGAGCTGGTGAAGGAGGAGGCCGATGATTTCGACCTCATCCACATGCTGTCGAACCTGACCCAGTACCATGCCGAAGAGGCGCAGGGACAAGAGATCGCCTTCATCTCGGACCTGCCCGGCGAACCGGTCAGGCTGCACGGGCTGGAGGGTCGGCTGGCACAGGTCTTCGTCAACCTGATCACCAACGCAATCTCCTTCTGCGAGGCAGGCGATGCCGTCCGGGTCTGGGCGCGTAAGCGGGAAAACCGGGTGCTGGTGGTGGTCGAGGATACTGGCCCAGGCATCCCCGAAGAGGCGCTGACCAAGGTGTTCAACCGCTTTTATTCGGAACGGCCCGTTCAGCAGTTTGGCGATCATTCTGGCCTTGGCCTCGCGATTTCCAAACAGATCGTCGAGGCGCATGGCGGCGTGATCTGGGCCGAGAACATCCGCCCGACAGAGGCTGACATCACCTCGGATCCGCTTGGCGCGCGGTTCGTGGTCGGCCTGCCGCTCTAGGGCCTTGGCCACGGGCGACGCATCCCTTTTGACCGCCTATTGCAGTATCACGCCGGATGGGCGCGTCTTTTGTCGTGGCACGGCGGTCTGCCTGAACAGGCGGGGGCTCCTGGCGCTTGGCCCCTCGGGCAGCGGCAAATCGCGGCTGGCGCTGGAACTGATGGCGCTTGGTGCAACGCTTGTGGCCGATGACGGGGTCTGGCTGACGGAGGATGGCGAGGTCACGCGCCCGGAGGGTGCGCCCCGTCTCATCGAGGCGCGGGGGATCGGGCTGCTCAACGCCACTACGCTGCAAAGCGCGCCCCTGTCGCTGGTCGTCGACCTGTCCCGAACCGAGCCCGGCCGTCTGCCGCCTCCCCGAACCGTAGAGGCGCCCGGCGGGACGGTGCCGCTGATCCTGGGCAAGGATCACCCTTTTCTTGCCGCCGCGATCTGCCAATATCTGACGCAAGGACGCGCGGGGTAGCCACGGATGGACCACGAAGACAAGACAACCGCAGAAGAGGCCGAACGGGTGGTCTTTGTCTCCGGCCCCTCGGGTGCAGGCCGGTCCACCGCGATCCGGGCACTGGAAGACCTGGGGTTCGAGGCCATCGACAACCTGCCGCTCAGCCTGCTGCCGCGGCTGCTGGACGGCCCCCCACCGACCCGGCCCCTGGCGCTTGGCACCGACCCTCGCAACCGGGACTACAGCGCGCAGGCGCTGATCGCGGCCGTCGACCGGCTGGCTGCCGACCCGCGCATTCTGGCCGATCTGGTCTATCTCGATTGCGCCACCGATGTGCTGGTGCGCCGCTATTCCGAGACCCGCCGCCGCCACCCGCTGGCACCCGAGGACCGACCCATTCTGGGGATTGAGCTGGAACAGGACCTGCTGGCCCCGGTGCGCGCCCGCGCGGGTATCCTGATCGACACGTCTGACATGACCCCGCATGAGCTGCGCGCCGAGGTGCAGCGCTGGTTCGCGCCGGGTGGTCAGAAACTGGCCCTCTCCGTGCAGTCGTTCAGTTACAAACGCGGGCTGCCGACGGGAGCCGATCTGGTCTTTGACTGCCGGTTCCTGCGCAACCCCTATTGGAACCCCGATCTGCGCAGTCTGGACGGGCGCGATGCCTCGGTGGTGGATTATATCGCCGATGATGCCCGCTTTGCGCCCTTCCTTGCCCAGGTGACGCAGCTGGTGGAAACGCTGCTGCCCGCCTATCAGGAAGAGGGCAAGGCGCATCTGACCGTGGCGTTTGGATGTACCGGGGGGCAACACCGCTCGGTTGCTGTCACGGAAAAACTGGCCACCCATCTTGCGCAGGCGGGCTGGCAGGTGTCAAAGAGGCACAGGGAGATTGAACGCCGGGCCGTGACCCGCGCGCCGTAAGCGCCAAGGAAGCAGAACTTGATCGGCATCGTGATCGTTGCACATGGGGGGCTGGCCCGCGAGCTGCAGAATGCCATGGAGCATGTGGTGGGCCGAAAGCCCGGCGTGCTGGCCATTTCCATCGGGGCCGAAGATGACCGCACCCGCCGCCAGCGCGAGATATGCGATGCTGCCGACGCAGTGGATACGGGCGACGGCGTGGTGGTGGTGACCGATATGTTTGGCGGCTCGCCCTCGAACCTGTCGCTGCGCGCCTGCCGTCCGTCCAATCGCAAGATCCTGACCGGGGTGAACCTGCCGATGCTGGTGAAGCTGGCGAAATCGCGCAGCCTGCCGGTGGACGAAGCCGTAACCCGCGCCGCCGAGGCCGGACGCCGATACATCAACAGTTTTGACGGAGCCCCCGAATGACCACCCCGACCAAGCGCAAGCTGGACATCGTGAACGTCAAGGGGCTGCATGCCCGCGCCTCGGCGAAATTCGTGGAAACGGTCGAGCAGTTCGACGCCAGTGCCACCGCCTACAAGGATGGGCTGAGCGCCGCCGGAGACTCCATCATGGGGCTTTTGATGTTGGCAGCCTCTCAGGGAACCACTATTGAGGTGGAAACCAGCGGGCCAGAGGCGGAACAGCTGATGGATGCCCTTGCGGCACTTGTTGCTGACAAGTTCGGTGAAGGCATGTAAGCCCGTACACTCGGGGTGGAATCGGGGATAGAGAACCGTTGACCGACGTGACAACGCCAGATGCAGGGCAACAGGCCCGGCCCGCCGAGGGCCAGCAGCAACCGGTCTATGACCGGCGCAGCCTGACCTATGCGTCGTCTTTCGATTCGCCGCTGCGCTCGACCGTGATCCGGGCCATCGAGTGGTTTACCGGCAAGCTGACCATCGTGCGCCGGGTACGCCAGTTCGAGCGGATGGGCGCGCCCAAGGGGCAGGCCTTTTGGCCCGCGACGATGAAGGTGATGGGCATCGACCTGCAAACGCCAGCGCATCAACTGGACCGGATTCCCGCCGAGGGGCCTGTTGTTTTCGTGGCCAACCACCCGCATGGGCTGGTCGATGGCATGATCCTTGCTGATCTCATTGGCCGTCGCCGGGATGACTATCGCATTCTCACCCGCTCGCTTCTGACCGGGATCGACGAAAGCGCGGCGAGCTACATGATTCCGGTGCCGTTCCCGCACCAGCCCGACGCGCAGCAGGAAATGATCCGCATGCGCGCAGCGGCGATGGCCCATTTGCAGGACCAGGGGCTGATCGCGCTGTTCCCCTCGGGCGTTGTCGCCACATCGGCCACCGCTTTCGGCCCGGTGATCGAGCAGGAATGGAACGTCTTTACCGCCAAGATGATCCGCCGCTCGGGCGCGACCATCGTGCCGTGCTTTTTCCAGGGCACCAATTCGCGCGCCTACCAGATCGCCAACCGGGTGTCTCCGGTCGTGCGCCAGGGGCTGTTGCTGCACGAGGTGGTGAAAAGCTTCGACAAGCCGCAGGCCCCCATCATCGGCCATGCGATCACGCCCGATCAGTGGGATGGCCCGATCCAGAACCCTCGCCAGTTCATGGCGCAGCTGCGCGAGCATACGCTTGGGCTGAAGGCCGATCCTGACCGCGTGTTCTGAGCCCGCTCAGCGGGTCGGAACCGGGGTCTCTCCACGATAATCGTAGAAGCCGCGCTGCGTCTTGCGGCCAAGCCAGCCGGCCTCGACATATTTGGTCAGCAGCGGGCAGGGTCGGTACTTGGTGTCTGCCAGCCCGTCATGCAGCACGTTCATGATCGCAAGGCAGGTGTCCAGACCGATGAAATCCGCCAGTTCCAGCGGCCCCATCGGGTGGTTGGCCCCCAGCTTCATCGACTCGTCGATCGACTTCACGTTTCCAACGCCCTCGTAGAGCGTATAGACCGCCTCGTTGATCATCGGCATCAGGATGCGGTTGACGATGAAGGCGGGGAAATCCTCTGCCGTTGCGGCGGTTTTCCCAAGCTTGTCCACCACGGCCTTGCAGGCGACGAAGGTCTCCTCATCCGTGGCGATCCCGCGGATCAGCTCCACCAGTTGCATCACCGGAACCGGGTTCATGAAGTGGAAGCCCATGAACTTTTCCGGCCGGTCGGTGCGGCTGGCAAGACGGGTGATCGAGATCGACGACGTGTTGGAGGTCAGGATCGTGTCGGGCTTCAGATGCGGCAGAAGGTCCTCGAAAATCGCCTGCTTGACGGTTTCACGTTCCGTTGCAGCCTCGATGATCAGGTCAGACGGGCCAAGGTCGGTCAGTTTCAGCGTGGTCGAGATGCGTCCAAGCGCGGCGGCCTTGTCCTCCGCGCTGACCTTTCCCCGGCTGACCTGCCGTTCGATATTGCGGTCGATCAGGGCCATGGCCTTGTCGAGGCTGTCTTGGGAAACATCATTCATAACAACGTCGTACCCGGCCAATGCACAGACATGGGCAATGCCGTTGCCCATCTGTCCCGCGCCGACGATGCCAATCTTCTGAATGTCCATGTCCCGTACCTCTGGCCCAGTGTTTCGCCCGCACAATAGGCGCGGGGGACGGGGGCAGACAAGGTCAAACGCCGCGGCGGATTGTGCGAAAAATCATCACAAGTTTTCGGTTTAGCCATTTGGAAACGGCCACGGCGCAAATTGGGTCCGGGTGAGTCGAAACATGGGTGGAGCAAGCCATGAGTTATGCAAAAGCGGGGCATGGGCCCCTTGATTATCAGCCGTGCCGCTACGAGGGGTCGCCGATGACGTTTCGGGGGCCGAAGGCGGAGCCGGAGGAGGGCTATGTCCTGTGTCTCGGCGGATCGGAAACCTTCGGGAAGTTTTCACCCGACCCCTTTCCCGACCTGTTGGCGCGGCGGCTTGGGCGGCCTGTGGTCAATATGGGCGCGATGAACGCGGGGATCGACCTGTTGCTGCATGACCCCGCCATTCGCAACGCCCTCGCGCGGGCCGGGGCGGTGGTGTTGCAGGTGCCGGGGGCGGCCAATCTGTCGAACCGGTTCTTCAGCGTGCATCCCCGGCGAAATGACCGGTTCGTCAAGGCCTCGACCATGATGCGCACGATCTACCGGGAGGTGGATTTTACCGAGTTCCACTTCACGCGGCACATGCTGACCGCGCTGAAACGAAGGTCGGAGGACCGGTTCATGATCGTGGTGGAGGAATTGCGTGCCGCGTGGCAGGCGCGGATGACGACGCTGCTGGACAGGATCGGCGTGCCGGTCCATCTGCTGTGGCTGTCACGCCGGGCGCCGGGGGATGACCCGTTGGACGAGGAGGGGTTGGGATATGATCCGCTCTTCGTTGATGCCGCAATGCTGGCGGGGCTAGAGCCAAAGGCGGCCAGCGTGTCTGTCTGCATTCTGCCACAGGATGCGCGGGCACCGGCCGCGCGGGGCATGTTCTATGGCCGGGGCGAGGAAGCTGCCGCGCGGCTGATGCCGGGGCCGGAGGACCATGACCGGGTGGCTGCGCTGCTGGCAGGTGCAATGGCATGAAAAAGGCCCGCCGGGATGGGCGGGCCTTCTTTGATTGCGCAGTCGCGTGGATCAGCCGAGTTTCTCGGTCAGTTCCGGGACGGCGGTGAAGAGGTCTGCGACCAGGCCGTAATCGGCGACCTGGAAGATCGGGGCCTCTTCGTCCTTGTTGATCGCGACGATGATCTTGCTGTCCTTCATGCCCGCGAGGTGCTGGATCGCGCCCGAGATGCCGACGGCAATGTAGAGATCCGGGGCGACGACCTTGCCGGTCTGGCCCACCTGCCAGTCGTTCGGGGCATAGCCCGAGTCGACTGCGGCGCGGGAGGCACCAACAGCGGCGCCGAGCTTGTCGGCGAGACCTTCGATGATCTTGAAGTCCTCTTCGGACCCGACGCCACGGCCACCGGACACGACGATGCCGGCGCTGGTCAGTTCGGGGCGGTCGGACGCGGCAACCTTGTCCTCGACCCATTCGCTGAGGCCGGGGTTATCGGCGGCAGAGATGGTTTCCACCGGCGCTGCGGCCTGTTCACCGGCTGCGTCGAAGGTCGATGTCCGGAAGCTGATAACCTTCTTTTCATCTTTCGAGCGTACGGTCTGCACCGCGTTGCCCGCATAGATCGGGCGTTCGAACGTATTTCCGTCCACAACACCGGAGGCATCCGAGATCACCATCACATCCAGAAGCGCGGCCACGCGGGGCAGCACGTTCTTGGCATCCGTGGTGGCGGGCGCCACGATATGCTCGTAATCGCCAGCCAGCGACACGATCAGCGCGGCGGTCGGTTCCGCCAGTCGATGGCCGAGCGAGGCATCTTCGGCGACCAGAACCTTGGACACGCCCGCGATCTTGGCAGCGGCGTCCCCGGCAGCGGCGGCAGAGGCACCAGCGGCCAGAACGGTCACGTCGCCAAGCGACGAGGCCGCGGCAACGGCCTTTGCGGTGGCGTCGAGCGACAGTTCGCCATCGGTCACTTCAGCAAGGAGAAGAACAGCCATTACACAGCCCCCGCTTCTTTGAGTTTCGCAACAAGCTCGTCCACGGAGCCCACAATCTCACCGGCCTTGCGGGCCTCGGGCTCGGTCGTCGAGACAATCTCCAGACGCGGGCTGACATCGACGCCGTAATCGGCGGCGGTCTTTTCATCCAGCGGCTTTTTCTTGGCCTTCATGATGTTGGGCAGCGACGCATAGCGCGGCTCATTGAGGCGCAGGTCCACGGTGATGATGGCGGGCATCTTCACGGTGATGGTCTGCAGACCGCCGTCAACCTCGCGGGTGACCTTGGCGCTGTCGCCGTCGATATCGACCTCGGAGGCGAAGGTGCCCTGGGACCAGCCGAGCAGAGCCGACAGCATCTGGCCGGTGGCGTTCATGTCGTTGTCGATCGCCTGCTTGCCGCAGAGCACGACGCCGGGCTGCTCTTCCTCGACCACTTTGGCGAGGATCTTGGCAACCGCCAGCGGCTCGATATCGGTGTGCACGTCATCGGCGGCCACGACCAGAATGGCGCGGTCCGCACCCATGGCCAGCGCCGTGCGCAGGGTTTCCTGGCTTTGCTTGACGCCGATCGACACGGCGACAACCTCGTCCGCCTTGCCCGCTTCCTTCAGACGGATCGCCTCTTCAACGGCAATCTCGTCGAACGGGTTCATCGACATCTTCACATTCGCAAGATCAACACCGCTACCATCCGCCTTCACACGGACCTTCACGTTGTAGTCGATCACGCGTTTGACAGGCACAAGAACCTTCATTTCCACGTCTCTCCTGTAATGGCCCCCGAGGCGCCAGCCCCGGGAAAGTCATGCTATCATGCGGTTGTTACCGCTTCGAATCGCGTGATGACAGGTCAAAATCGACGCGTTCGGCCGATTGGACGCCGCGTTTTTTCCTTATTGAGTGTGTATGTGTCAGATCGGCGTCGCGATTTGTGCCGGGGTGCTTGCGTCGAAGGATGGGGTTTCAATGGAAAAAGTTCAGGGAATCGGCGGCTTCTTCTTCCGCGCGAAGGACCCGAAGGCACTGGGGCGATGGTATCTCGACCACCTGGGGATCAACATCGCCCCGACCGATATGGAAATGGTGCCCTGGGTCAGCGACGCCGGTGTGACAGTGTTTGCACCTTTCGACGAAGACACCGACTATTTCGCCGCCGATCAACGCTTCATGCTGAACTTCCGGGTCGGTGATCTGGATGCCATGGTGACGCAACTGGAATCTGCGGGCATTGATGTCTACAATCGGTCCGAGATGGAGGGGATCGGCCGTTTCGCCCATTTGCGCGACCCCGAAGGCACGCCGATCGAATTATGGGAACCCGCCCCGACAGGAGACAGCGAATGACACCATCCATGTCAGAGCCTCAGATCAAGGCCTTCCCGGAAACCCATACGCTCGGGTTCGTGCGCGATTATTCGATGGCGACGCTGGACGAGATGCCCGACCTTTGGCGCACCTTCTACGAGGCGCCGCTTGTCATCCCCAATTACGTGCCCGGTGCCATGTACGGCGTGTCCTTCGCGGCGGATGGTCTGGGGTCCTTCAAATATGGCGTGACGGTCGAGGTCGATCCGGTTCCGTCGGAACTGCCCAAGGGCACCAGCCTGGCGCGGCTGCCGGAAGGCGACTACGCGGTGGTGCAGGATTTCGGCACGCTCGACGACGTGCAGCTGTGCTTTGACTGGATCATCGCCGACTGGCTGCCGGGGTCGCGCTACACGCAGCGGCGCGGCGCGATTTTTGAGCGTTACCCGGAAGACCCCCGCAACGGACCGGACGGCATGGCGTTCGAGATCTGGGTGCCCGTCAGCGATCGGCCGAACTAAAAATCACCCCGATAGCGCAAGATCGGTCAGGCATGGGCTTTCGTCCCTCGCTACGCTTGCCTCATGAAACGGACTCACACCCCTTCTGACTTGATCGCCCGCATCCTGTGGCAGGTGGAAACCGACCTGTCCAGGGGGCCGGACCTGTCCAGCCTTGCCATCGCCATCGGGATCAGCCGCTTTCACCTGACCCGCGCCTTTGCCCTGCGTACCGGCCAGCCGCTTGGCACATATGTGCGCAGGCGCAGGCTGAGCGAGGCGGCCAAGGCGCGATCAGCCGGTGAAAGCGTGACCAATGCGGCTTTCGACGCGGGTTACGATAGTGTCGAGGGGTTTTCCCGTGCGTTCCGTGCCTGTTTCGGGCTGGCCCCGTCCTCGATCCGGGGGGTGAACGACCTGAACAGGATTACCCTGCAGGAGGCCATGAAGATGACCCCAACAGAACCAACGGACACCCCGGTGCCCGAGATCCGGACGATCGCGCCCATTCCCCTCGTGGGACGCTCGGGCCGGTTCGACATGGAGAGCCGCACGCGCATCCCCGCGCTTTGGGATGATACCGTTTCGGATTGGCATGACGCCATGATCGGCGGGCCGACCTACGGCGTGTGTTCCGATTTCAATGATGCGGGGGGCTTCACCTACACGGTGGCCTTTCCCGGCGAAGCAGCGGAGGGGCTTGACCAGCTGACCCTTCCGGGCGGCACCTATGCGGTCTTTGCCCATCAGGGGCATATCTCGAGCATCTCGCGGACCTGGGACGCGATCTTTGCCAAATGGGCGCCGGAGGCGGAGTTTGACCTGCTGAACGGACCGGAATTCGAGCTTTATGATGCGGATTTCGACCCGAAGGGCGAGGGCAAGGTTGCGGTCTGGGTGCCCGTCGCGCCGCGCGGTTAGCGGTTCGCGCCCGGCACCCACAGCACATCGGCGCGGCCTTCATCGTTGCAGATGCGAGCCGCGACGAAGAACCAGTCGGACAGGCGGTTGAGATATTTCACGGCAGCAGGATTTACCGCTTCCAGCGTGGACAGCTCCACCGCCAACCGCTCGGCCCGACGGGCGACAGTGCGGCAGAGATGCAGATGTGCGGCGGCGGGCGAGCCACCGGGCAGGATGAAGCTACGCAGCGGGTCAAGCCGGTCATTCATCGCGTCGATCTCGGCTTCCAGCCGGTCCACCTGTGCAGGGATCATGCGCAGCGGCGGATATTCTGCCTCGGCATCCTTCTCCATTTCCGGGCGACAGAGGTCTGCGCCCAGATCGAAAAGGTCGTTCTGGATCATCGCCAGTTGAGCGTCCATCGCGCCTTCGGTATGCAGCCGTGCCAGCCCGAGCGTCGCGTTCAGCTCATCCACCGTGCCATAGGCGGTTACGCGGGCGGAATGCTTGTCGACCCGCGCGCCATTGCCAAGCGCGGTTTGTCCGGCATCGCCGGTGCGGGTGTAAATCTTGTTCAGAACCACCATGGATCAGCCCCCGTTGCCACGCAGATAGACCACCGCGGCGATCAGGATCACCGCAACGAATTGTGCCGCCAGACGCCAGCGCATGATCTTGTTGGCATTCCTGCGATTGAATTCCCCGCCGCGCGTGAAGGTGCCAATCCCGAAGAGCAGGATAATGGCGACCCCGACCGTGACGATCAGGGCAATGATTGTGAGGGTATCTACCATGGCGGTCCTTTCCGGGGGCTCAGCCCTTGTCGATCAACCAGTCCAGTGCTCGCGTTGGCAATAGCCGTTTCATCGCGCCCATGAAATAGGTTGGCACCGTTACATAGTATCGCGGGCGCGGTCGGCCAGCCTCAAGGGCGTGAATAAGTTTCTTTGCCACGGCATCCGGGGGCAGTTCGAACGCGTCGGGCTTGTCCTTGTCTTCGTAGAGCCGTTTGAGCAGCGTATCGCGGTAGAGATCGGACAGGGCCGAGTTTTCCCAGTCGATCCAGCGTTCGAAATGGCTGCGGGCATTTTCGCGGATTTTCGAGGTGACGGGGCCGGGTTCGATCAGCACCACGTGAATGCCCGATCCGTTGAGTTCCAGCCGCATGGTGTCGGTCAGTCCCTCAAGCGCGAATTTGGTCGAGACATAGGCCGCGCGCCACTTGTAGGTGATGAAACCGAGGACCGAGCTGTTCTGCACGATCCGCCCGTGTCCCTGCGCGCGCATGACGGGAATCACCTGCCGGGTCAGCTCGTGCCAGCCGAAGAAATTGGTCTCGAAGATCTCTCGCAGCCCGTCGGTGGGCAGATCCTCGACCGCGCCGGGCAGGCCGAAGGCGCCGTTGTTGAAGAGCGCGTCGAGCGTCCCGCCGGTCTGGTCCAGTGCCCACGAAAGCCCGGCGGTGATGCTGTCTGTGTCTGACAGGTCCAGAACCCCGCAGGTCAGCCCCTCGGCGCGCAGCCGTTCGGCGTCTTCGGGCTTGCGGCACGTGGCCAGTACATTCCAGCCGCGCGCGTGCAGCGCATGGGCGCAATGATAGCCGATACCAGAAGAACAGCCGGTGATCAGAATGCTGCGGGTCATGTTCGGGTCCTGTTGCGCCAGATGGCACAGGGGTAGGGCCAAGGGCGGCCCGGCGCAAGCGGCAGGGTCATATCCTGCTTTACCAGCCCTCGTGGTTTGACGTATCACGGATACCAAATGAACGAGCAGACAATGTCAGACGACAACCGCGAAATATCCGAGTCGCTGAGCCGCGCCATTGGCTCGCGCTACCTGCAATATGCGCTGAGCACCATCATGCACCGGGCCCTGCCCGACGCGCGGGATGGGTTGAAGCCGGTGCATCGGCGTATCCTTTATGCGATGCGCGAACTCAGACTGTCGTCAAACGGGGGCTTCCGCAAATCCGCGAAGATCTCGGGCGATGTGATGGGCAATTATCACCCCCATGGCGACGCGGCGATTTACGACGCGATGGCGCGTCTGGCGCAGGATTTCACCATTCGCTATCCGTTGGTCGACGGGCAGGGGAACTTCGGCAATATCGACGGCGATAACCCCGCTGCCAGCCGCTACACCGAGGCGCGGATGACCGCCGTGGCCGAGGTGCTGCTGGAAGGGCTGAACGAGAACGCCGTTGATTTCCGAGACAATTACGATGGCACCTTGCAGGAACCCGAGGTGCTTCCCGCCGCTTTGCCGAACCTTCTGGCGAATGGGTCTAGCGGGATTGCCGTGGGGATGGCGACGAATATCCCGCCCCATAATGTGGACGAGCTGATTGCGGCCTGCCTGCATCTGATCAAGACGCCCGATGCGCGGGACGAGACGCTGTTGAACTATATTCAGGGGCCGGATTTCCCGACCGGCGGCGTCATCGTCGAACCCAAGGAAAGTATGGCCGAGACCTATCGCACCGGTCGCGGCGCCTTCCGTCTGCGCGCCAAGTGGGAGACCGAGGATCTGGGTCGGGGCACCTGGCAGGTCGTGGTGACCGAGATCCCCTATCAGGTGCAGAAATCGAAGCTGATCGAGAAGATCGCGGAGCTGATCCAGACCAAAAAGGTGCCGATCCTCGCCGATGTGCGCGACGAATCGGCGGACGATATCCGCATCGTGCTGGAGCCTCGCTCCAAGAACGTTGACCCGGAAATCTTGATGGGGACGCTGTTTCGCAGCTCGGACCTCGAAACGCGCTTCAGCCTGAACATGAACGTGTTGATCGACGGGCGCACGCCCAAGGTCTGCTCGCTCAAAGAGGTTCTGCGCGCCTTCCTCGACCATCGGCGCGAGGTGCTGATCCGTCGCTCCACTCACCGGATGGAAAAGATCGACCACCGGCTGGAGGTGTTGGAAGGCTTCATCATCACCTTCCTCAATCTCGACCGTGTGATCGACATCATCCGCTATGACGACGACCCCAAGGCCGCGCTGATGCGCGAGGAATGGGGCAGGGCGCATGTGCGGGCGACCTCCGAGGCCGATTATGTCAGCCCCGCGCCCGGTGAGGGCGAACTGACCGAGGTGCAGGCCGAGGCCATCCTGAACATGCGGCTGCGCAGCTTGCGGCGGCTGGAGGAGATGGAGCTACTGAAAGAGCAGGCCGCCTTGATGGAGGAACGCGCCGAGCTTGATGACCTGCTGGCGCGGGACGACCTGCAATGGGGCCGCATCGGCGAAGAGCTGCGTGAGATGCGCAAGCAGTTTGGCAAGGGCACCGAGTTTGGCAAACGTCGCACGGATTTCGCGGAAGCGGGCGAAACCCCGGATGTGCCGCTGGAAGCGATGATCGAACGCGAACCGATTACCGTGGTCCTGTCCAAGATGGGCTGGGTGCGGGCCATGAAGGGCCATGTCGCGCTGGATGGAGAGTTCAAGTACAAAGACGGCGACGAGGGCCGCTTCCTGATGCATGCGGAAACGACCGACAAGCTGCTGCTCTTCGGCAATAACGGGCGCTTTTATACCATCGGAGCCGCGAACCTGCCCGGCGGGCGCGGCATGGGCGAACCCGTGCGCCTGATGGTCGATCTGCCCAATGAGGTCGAGATTGTCGATCTGCTGATCCACAAGCCCGGCGCGAAACTGCTGGTGGCGTCCTCGGCGGGCGATGGGTTCCTGGTGCCGGAAGAGGATGTCGTGGCCCAGACCCGGTCTGGCAAGCAGGTTCTGAACGTCAAGGCCCCGGTGCGGGCGGCGGTCTGCACCCGCGTGCAGGAGGGCGAAGATTACGTCGCCTGCGTTGGCGAAAACCGCAAGGTGCTGGTCTTCCCGCTGGCCGAACTGCCCGAGATGGGCCGTGGCAAGGGCGTAAGGCTCCAGAAATACAAGGATGGCGGCCTGTCGGATGCGCGCAGTTTCAACCGGGCTGAAGGGCTAAGCTGGAAAGACCCCGCCGGGCGCACCCGGACAGAGACTGACCTGACCGAATGGGAAGGAAAGCGCGCAGGCACGGGCCGCATGGCCCCGCGCGGCTTCCCAAGGGACAACAGGTTCACCTGAGTCCTCGTGTTGGCAACTCGGCCACGGTTTTCTGCCGATTTTCCGGCGGCTTGGCCGGGTCGATTGCGCGACATGCCCGGCTGCGCTATCCCGAACGGGCTGCCATCTAGGAGGAGCCTCATGCGCGCCCTGTCCCGTTTCGCCCTTTTGGGGCTGGTCCTGATTCTCGGGGCCTGCGCCGCGACTGACCCGCTGGAGGAAGACCTGCCCGATATGGGCGATTTCCGGCTGGCCTATAACATCGTCGTGGCCGACAACATGCAGCAGGTCCCGCCATCTCGGGAAGCGTCTGGCGAGGAATGGATCGAAATCCTGACCGCCGAGATCGACCGCCGCTTTGGCGGCTACGAAGGGGATCGTCTCTATCACATCGCCATCCATGTAGATGCCTATGCGCTTGCACCTCCGGGGATTCCCGTGGTGCTTCAGCCGCGCTCGATCCTCGTGATCAGCGCCAATGTCTGGGATGATGAATTGCAGGCGAAACTGCATGATGACCCTGAACAACTGACGATTTTCGAAGGTGCTGCGGCGGAAACGATGATCATCGGGTCGGGCCTTGCCCGGTCACGCGAGGAACAGATGCAGATCCTTGCGCGCAACGCGGCGCGGCGCATCCAGCTGTGGATGCTGACCCATCCGGAATGGTTCTCGATCGACGAGGAGGCCGCAGCCGAGGCCCAGGCCGCGCTTGAGGCGCAGGTCGCGGAAGTGGAGCAGCCCGTAGAACTGCCGGAAGAAGCGGCAGAGTAACGGGTTTTCCCCAACTCACCCTTGATTTTTCCCCCGCGCCTCAGTAACGAGCGCGCGATGATGAACCGGGGCCGGGCGGCCCCCCCTAGCATGAGGCGCCTGAGCAATGGCAAAGGAAAAGTTTGAGCGCGGCAAGCCGCATTGTAACATCGGCACGATCGGTCACGTTGACCACGGCAAGACGACGCTGACGGCGGCGATCACCAAGTATTTCGGTGACTTCAAGGCCTATGACCAGATCGACGGCGCGCCGGAAGAGAAGGCCCGTGGCATCACGATCTCGACCGCTCACGTGGAATACGAGACCGACAACCGCCACTACGCCCACGTGGACTGCCCCGGCCACGCCGACTACGTGAAGAACATGATCACCGGTGCCGCCCAGATGGACGGCGCGATCCTGGTGGTGAACGCCGCTGACGGCCCGATGCCGCAGACCCGCGAGCACATCCTTCTGGGCCGCCAGGTGGGTATCCCCGCCATGGTCGTGTTCCTCAACAAAGTCGACCAGGTCGATGACGAGGAACTGCTGGAGCTGGTGGAAATGGAAGTCCGCGAGCTGCTGTCCGAATACGACTTCCCGGGCGACGATATCCCGATCATCGCGGGCTCCGCGCTGGCGGCGATGGAAGGCCGTGACCCCGAGATCGGCGAGAACAAGATC
>NZ_MNBL01000171.1 GCF_001879695.1 Nioella sediminis | reverse complement strand
AGCCAACGGGCTGCCCCCACCTCTTGCCAATCGGAAAGGACGGGCCGATGAGTTCCCGGATCTACAGAGTATGGGACCCCCTGGTGCGGGTCTTTCACTGGTCGCTGGTCATTGCCTTCGCGGCCAATGCGCTTTTCACGGACCCGGAAAGCAATCTGCATGAATGGGTCGGCTACGCCGTCGTTGCCCTGATCGGGCTGCGTATCCTCTGGGGGCTGTTCGGCAGCCGCTATGCCCGGTTCACCAGCTTTCTGCCCTCGGCCAAGGGGGCCATGGACCAGCTGTCGGACATCGCCACGGGCCGCAAGCGGACCCATCTGGGCCACACGCCGCTTGGGGCGCTGATGATCTACAACCTTTTGCTGACGATTCTGGCCATCGGCGCGACCGGCTACATGATGACCACCAATGCCTGGTGGGGCATCGAGTGGGTCGAGGAGCTGCACGAGGTGCTGGTGACCTGGGCCGAAATCTCCATCGTTGCCCATGTGGGCGCGGTGATCTGGGAAAGCCTGCGCACCGGCGTCAATCTGCCCCGCGCGATGGTTTCGGGTGTGAAAACCGTGCCCGAGGGGGTAAAGGTCGATCCATGAAGCGGCCCTATTCGGAACAACCGGCGATCGTGATCGCCCTGATCGCTGCGCAGACCCTCTGCGCGGCCTTCTTTTTGTGGGACGTTATCACCGACGCCATGCGCAACGCAGCCAGTGGACCGGTCGAGCAGATGCTGGTGCTTGAAACTGCTGCCACGCTGGCCCTGATCGCGGGCATCGCTTTCGAGATCCGGGTGCTGATGCGGCTGTTGCAGCGTAAAGCGCATCTGGAACGGCAGGTCAGCCTGGCCGCCCGCGCCTTTCACGACGTGATCGAGGAACGCTTCACGGAATGGTCGCTGACCGCCGCCGAGCGCGACGTGGCCCATTTCAGCGTCAAGGGGCTGTCGATCACCGATATCGCGGGCCTGCGCGGATCGGCGGAAGGTACGGTGAAATCGCAGCTCAACGCCATTTATCGCAAGGCGGGCGTGGGCAATCGCGGCGAGCTTCTGAGCCTTTTGATCGAAGAGATCATGGACCATGACAGCGCCGTGGAAGACGCGGGACAACCGGTCGCGGAAATCTCTGGATAAATGGTTAATTCTATCCTCTACTGCCCTCGGGGATAACGAAGATTCGATCTTCGAGGGGGAGCAGATGATCAGGAAACTCACGTCACACTTGCGCCTTGCGATGACCGGACTGGCGATGCTGGCCGGCACGATGGCCGCCCATGCCGAGGACCGCAGCACAGCCTTCGATTTCTCGGGTGCCTATGCCGGGTTTTCCATGACCTACGCATTCGGCCAGTCCAACTGGACCGACCCGCTTGCCCCCGCAAGTACCGGAGTGTTTGACCTTGCCGGGCGCGGTGGCGGGGCGATTGTCGGGTATAACTGGCGAACGGGGCGGACCTATTTCGGCCTGGCGCTGGACATCACGGTGACCCCTGCGGATGGCACGGGCTATGCTGGCTGCGCCGCGGGCTGTGAAACCACGCTGCAAAGCTATGCGGCCTTGCGCGCACAACTGGGCCAGCGCTTGGGGGACGGGCATTTTTACGGTTTTGCTGGCCTCGCAATGGGCCGTGTCGACCTGGCCCCGGTCGGGTTTGCCCGGCAGGAACGTGATCTGGGCGGCTGGCTGGCCGGGATCGGCTATGAACATCCGCTGCAGGATGGCTGGACCTTCCGGGCAGAGCTGCAATACATGGATTTCGAGGATACGCGCTATACACTGTCCGGCCCGGTGTGGACAGTTTCGGACAATCGGGTGGGTATGGTGCGGCTCGGCCTGACGCGGTATTTCTGACTGCGGAACTGTCGGGCGGGGTTTCGCAGCCGCGCCCGCTTGCCTAGACTGACCGCGATTTCCTAGCAGGGCATTGCACCGACATGACCAACATCATTGCGCTATGGCTGACCGTCCTGATCGTGGCGGTTTTCGCGGCCGACTTTCTCTATTTCGGGTGGGACTTGCATATCGCACTTGGCAGGCAGTTGCTGCGCCTGCTGGACATCGTGGCGTTCTGGCGCTGATCCCCGGCACAGGCTGAAATCCGGCTTCCCTTTCGAGGGAGGATCGGCTACACAGCGGCCATGTTAGCGTTAACATGGCTGTCGGGGCGAGGCTCCGGGCCAGGAGAAAGCGAGAGGATCTGCCATGAGTGTGAAGGTTGCCATCAACGGGTTCGGCCGCATCGGGCGTCTGGTGCTGCGCGCGCTCATCGAAAATGGCCGCAGCGATGTCGAGGTGGTTGCGATCAACGATCTGGGCCCGGTCGAAACCAATGCCCATTTGCTACAATATGACAGCGTCCATGGGCGCTTCCCGTCCGAGGTGACCCATGGCGAGGGCTGGATCGACGCCGGTCGCGGCAAGATCTCCGTGACCGCCATCCGCAACCCCGCCGAACTGCCCTGGGGCGATGTGGATATCGTTCTGGAATGCACCGGCATCTTCAAGGGCGACAAGGCCAAGGTACACCTGGAAAACGGCGCGTCCCGCGTGCTGGTCTCGGCACCGTCCTCAGGCGCGGACAAGACGATTGTCTATGGCGTGAACCACGGCACGCTGACCAGCGCTGATCTGCATGTCTCGAACGCCTCCTGCACAACGAACTGCCTCGCCCCGGTGGTCAAGGTCCTGAATGACGGGATCGGCATTGATCGGGGCTTCATGACCACGATCCACAGCTACACCGGCGACCAGCCGACGCTGGACACGATGCATTCCGACCTCTACCGCGCCCGCGCGGCGGCGATGAGCATGATCCCCACCTCCACCGGCGCCGCCCGCGCCGTGGGTCTGGTTCTGCCGGAACTGGCGGGCAAGCTTGACGGGGTGGCCGTGCGGGTGCCGACGCCGAACGTGTCGGTCGTGGACCTGACCTTTGAGGCCGCTCGCGACACCACGGTCGACGAGATCAACGCGCTGATCCGCGCGGCAGCGGCAGAGGGGCCGCTCAAGGGCATTCTGGGCGTGACCGACAAGCCGCTGGTGTCGATGGATTTCAACCATGACCCGCACAGCTCTACCTTTGCGACGGACCAGACCAAGGTCCTGGAAAACCGCATGTGCCGGATCCTCACCTGGTATGACAATGAATGGGGCTTTTCCTGCCGGATGCTGGATACCGCCGTGGAGATGGGCAAGCATCTGTAAGGGGTTTCGCCGCCTGACGGCGTCGATCCGGGAGCGGCCCTCCTCGGGCCCCTGCGGGGCCGTCGTCGGGCCGCGTTGCCACGGATTGTTGGTAAGCCGCGGTCTGCAGGCATGACCCTCCGCGCCGGTTGAGGGGGTAGATGCCTCCGGCGGGAGTATTTGGACCAAGAAGAAGGGGCAGCGGCATGATGGCGGCTGCCCTTTTGCCTTCGGGATGCTATGAGCGGCGCAACATTTGACAGGAGGATTCCATGGGCTGGAAAACGCTCGATGACATGGAGCTTGCGGGCAAGATCGTGCTGACCCGCGTCGATATCAACGTACCGGTGGAGAATGGCCGGGTGACGGATGCCACCCGGATCGAGCGGATCGTGCCGACGGTGAAGGATATCCTTGCCCATGGCGGCACACCGGTTTTGTTGGCGCATTTCGGGCGGCCCAAGGGCAAAGTTGTGCCGGAGATGAGCCTGCGGATCACCCTGCCCACGCTGGAGGAGAAGCTGGGGCAGTCTGTGGAATTCATCGAGAAGCCGTCGCGCGAGGCGTTGGAGGCGCTGCCTGCTGGCACCGTGGTGCTGGTCGAGAACACCCGCTTCACGCCGATGGAGGAAAAGAACGATCCGATGATGGCGGATTTCCTGGCCTCTCTGGGCGATATCTACTGCAACGATGCGTTTTCGGCGGCGCACCGGGCGCATGCCTCGACGGAAGGTGTGGCGCGGCGTCTGCCCTCCTGCGCGGGGCGTCTGATGGCCGAGGAGCTTTCGGCGCTGGACAAGGCGCTCGGTTCGCCCGCGCGGCCGGTCGCCGCCGTGGTGGGCGGGGCCAAAGTGTCCACCAAGCTCGATCTTCTGGGCAATCTGGTGGAAAAGGTGGATCACCTGGTGATCGGCGGCGGCATGGCCAACACCTTCCTGGCCGCGCAGGGCGTGGACGTGGGCAAATCGCTGGCCGAGCATGAGATGGCCGATACCGCGCGCGAGATCCTCGAGAAGGCAAAGTCCGCGGGCTGCGCCGTTCATCTGCCGGTAGATATTGTCGTGGCCCGGGAGTTTGCCGCCAATGCCGCGAGCGAGACCCTGCCCGCCGATCAATGCCCGGCAGATGCGATGATCCTCGACGCGGGTCCGGCAACTGTCGCGGCGCTGAAAGAGGTGTTCGGTCAGTGCAGGACGCTTATTTGGAACGGCCCGCTTGGTGCCTTCGAGATCGAGCCCTTCGACGCCGCCACCAATGCCGCCGCAGAAGAGGCCGCGCGGCTGACCGCCGAAGGCAAGCTTATTTCGGTGGCCGGTGGCGGCGATACGGTCGCGGCGCTGAACAAGGCGGGGGCTGCGGATCGCTTTACCTATATTTCGACCGCGGGCGGGGCCTTTCTGGAGTGGATGGAGGGCAAGACCCTGCCCGGCGTGGCCGCGCTGGAGGGCTGATCGCCCGATCGTCTGGCAGCCACCCGCCATCGCGGGGCATCGTTGCGGTTCGCTTGCGAAAGCGGACTGCGGCGGGTGATGTCGCGGCCACCGGGAAAAGACTTCGCAAACGGGCCTTCGGATCGGGGATCATGTCGCTTTCGGCGCATACGGGGGCGAGTCAAGCGGTTAGCCTTGCGAAAAGTCACCTCCGACCGGCGCAACATGACAGCTTTGACTTCCCCCAATTCAGCGGCGGGCGCCCACAGGTTCGGCGTGCTCTTCGTGTTTGCGGCCGGGGTTCTATGGTCGACGGTCGGGCTTGGTATCCGCATGATCGAAGACGCGGTCGTCTGGCAGATCCTGTTGTACCGTTCCATCAGCATGACGCTGTTTCTCTACGTGGTCATTCGGCTGCGATCGGGCGAAAGCCCCTTTGCCCAGATCCGCCGCATGGGCGTTGCATCCGTGATTGCCGGGCTGTCGCTGGTCGCGGCCTTTTCCGGGGGCATCTACTCGATCCAGCACACCTCGGTTGCCAATGCGATGCTTCTGTTTGCAACCGCACCCTTCATGGCTGCGGTGCTGGGATGGATCGTGCTGAGAGAACCCGTGCGCATCGCAACATGGATCGCGATTGCCATCGCCATCGGCGGGATCGCCATCATGGTCGCCGACAAGTCCGGCAGCGTCGCGCTGAATGGCAGTCTCGCGGCGCTTGGCTCTGCTTTCGGCTTCGCGGTGTTCACCGTGTCCCTCAGATGGGGACGCACGGGCGAGATGTTGCCATCGGTCTTTCTGTCCGGCCTGTTCGCAATCGTCGTGACAGTCGCGGTCTGCAAACTCTCGGGCCTGCCAATTGTGATCAGCGCGCAGGATGGCGCGGTCTCCATGGGGATGGGGGTGTTTCAGGTCGGCGCGGGGCTGATTCTCTATACGCTCGGGTCGCGCAGCCTGCCTGCCGCGGAACTGGCCCTGCTGTCGCTGGCCGAGGTGCTGCTCGGGCCGTTCTGGGTCTGGCTGTTCCTTGGTGAAACGGCCAGCCTGAACACGCTGCTTGGCGGGGCCGTTCTGCTGGTGGCGATTGCGGGAAATGCACTGTCGGGCAAACGGCGCAAACCGCCGCCCATCACCGCCCCCTGACCGCTTGGGCTGGTGACGGCGCGGATCTCCGGGCCTGATACAGGTTCAGGGGGCTTTCGCTGCAAAGAATTCACCCACAGGCCCGGAGGCCGGGAAAACCTGTCATGTTTCCGTGGCATGTGCCGATGATCTGAAATCGACTCGGTGGCAACACATCATGACGGCATCCAGGACGACAGGTCGGGTATCGGGCCAAGCGGCAGCGATAGCCCCTTGGGTTCACTCCCCTCACCACTCTCTTGTGGCGCGGGGCCTTGTGCCGCTGAAAAGCGGCGGATCGGCAAACCTGCCGCGCCCGCGCATTGGCAAGGATCGGCTCTTCTGTCATCTGAACGGGGCCTCTTCACCGCTGGAAAGGAAAGGCCCATGACCGCCTATCGCCGCTACGGGATCTATGCCGTGCCCCATGGTGCCTTCTACGCCACGGGGGCCGCGTGGCTGGGATGGGACAGCGTGGCAGGATGTACTCTCGCCCCCCCGACGGTCGAGGGCCTTCCCCGTCCGGTGGCAGAGATGACCGCAACGCCCCGCAAATACGGCTTTCACGGCACGGTGAAACCGCCCTTCCGGCTGGCAGACGGCATGAGCGAAACGGCCTTGCGCGATGCCGCGGCGGCGCTGTGCGCCGGCCTTGCACCGGTCGAGATTCCGGCCCTGACCCTGCGCCGCCTTGGCGGGTTCGTCGCGGTTGTGCCAGCAACCCCCGCAGAGGCGCTTGCGCATCTGGCGGCGGAAACCGTAAGGCGGCTCGACAGGTTCCGCGCCGCCCCTTCACAGGCCGAGCTGGACCGGCGCCGCAAATCGGGTCTCTCTGCCCGGCAAGAGGCCAACCTCGTGCAATGGGGCTACCCTTACGTGATGGAAGAGTTCCGCTTTCACATGACGCTGACGGGGCGGCTTGGCGAAGACGCCGACAGGGTGGCCGAACGCCTGCGCAATTTGTTCACGCCGGTTCTGCCGCAACCCTACCGGATTGATGATCTCGCCCTTGTGGGGGAAGACGCGCAAGGCAGGTTCCGCGTGATCCAGCGCTATGCCCTCTCGGGATAGAGCGTCGCGAGCCGCCGGGGTTTCACCCAAACCGGTTGCAAGATGCAGGCCATTTGGGGTTTCCTGTCTGCACCAGTCCCTTTCATTTCCGACCGGAGATATTGCCATGATCCGCCGTTTCCTGCTTTCCGCCACCGCCCTTGTCCCCTTGCTGACCGTCCCCGCCCGCGCCGAGCCTGTCACCCTGCTGGACCTGCTGACGGTCGACCGGCTGGCAAACATGGGCGGCCAGATCGTGATCAATGCGCTGCGCGGCGTGGCCGAGGTGACCTATGCCCATATGGATATCCGCCCGCTGGATGGCCGCATGATCCTGACCGGACTTGAAGTGTCACCCTATGAAGAGCCCGACTGCACGATCACGCTCGATCGCGCGGTGATCACCACCGCGCCGCTGGAGCAGATCGCCTATGGGGCGCTGGATATCGACGTTCTTGGCTTCGAATTGGGCGATGGCTGCCTGAGCGAACGGGACCGTGGCGATCTGGCCGAGATCGGCATCACCGAAATGGTGCTGGACCGGGGACAGATCCGGCTGGAATATGACTATGCCAGTTCCGGCCTGACCCTCGACATTCTGGCTGACACCGCCGGGCTGGCAGAACTGCGCGCCCATGCGGAATTCAGCTATTTCGCGGTCAATTTCGACCGGGAAGAGCCGGTGGCCGATCTGGCCTTTGCCGAAATCGAGGTGACGGATCAGGGCTATTGGTCGATCATCTCACCCGAGATTCCGCCGATGATGCTGCTGCCCGAGGTCATTGTTCCGCAACTGGTGGATGAGCTGCTGCCCCGCTATATGGACCCGGATGAGGCCCCTGCCCCTGCCCCTGCCCCGGCCCCGGAGGCGCCGAGCGATGGCAAAGGGGATGAGGAAAGCCCCGCACCCGCACCGCAGCCCGCGCCTCTCAACAGCCCCGAGGACGAGGCCGCCTTTGCCTTTATCGAGGCCAGCGCCGCCACCTTCGCCCGTTTTGCCGCGAACCCCGGCACCTTGCGGCTTGAATTCGCGCCCGAGGCCCCGGTGCGCCTCAATGAAGACCTGCTCGATGAATTCGGACCTTTCGTTGCCGCCCTCTCGCCGATGCTGTTCACCGACGCGGATCGGCCCGACAGCCGTATCACCGCCGATGAGGCCGCAGAGATTCAGACCTGGATCGACGGCGGCGACGTGGAATTTGGCGACGCGGACCTGATGCGCTATGCCCATGCCTTCCTGACCGGTATCGGCGCACCGCGCGATCCGGGCCTTGCGATGGAACTGCTGACCCCGCTGCTGGAAACCGGCAACCCGGACGCGCTGGATATGGCGCTTGGCACGCTCGACGCGCTCGACCCCGCCTTCGCCTACCGGATCGCCCGCGATGCGGCGGCCCGAGGCGACCGGCTGGCCTTCGCCCATCTCGACCGGCTGGAGGCCGCGATGCCCCTGCTCGACGTGCTGGAACTGCAGGAGGAAGACGGCGGAGACCTGATCCTTTCGGGTGATGAAACGGGGCGCGAGCTGCGGCAGATGGCACAAGCGGCGCTGTCCGGTCTCGGCGCGCCCCGCCGCTATTCCGATGCCTATTTCTACGCGCTGCTGGCTCTGGCTTCCGGCGATGCCGGCGCGGCGCTGATCGTCGACGAACTGGAAGCCATGGGCGACCGGATGCCCGACGCCGACGCGACCCAATGGGCCGAAACGCTGGCTGTCATCCACGACCGGGCCAACACGGTCTGGTTTGCCAGCCCCGCCAGTGAGTGAAACCGGAATGCAGGGGGCGGTCATCGCCCCCTGTTAGCGTAACCAGAATTGAAGCCGCGCCGGGCCTGTCCTATCACCGGGCAGAAAGACGCCCGGGCCCGGGCTTTGACAGATTGCCAAGGATTTCCCCATGCCGAATCAGGACCAGACCGACCTTATCCGCAACGGACAGGGCTTTATCGCCGCGCTCGACCAATCGGGCGGCTCCACGCCCAAGGCGCTGCGGCTTTACGGGGTTGGCGAGGACGCCTACAGCAACGACGCCGAAATGTTCGATCTGGTTCACGCCATGCGCGCCCGGATCGTGCAATCGCCCGCCTTCAACGGCGACCGGGTGGTCGGCGCGATCCTGTTCGAGATGACCATGGACCGGCAGATCGGCGGCAAGCCCTCGGCCCAGTTCCTGTGGGAAGAGTGCGGCGTGGTGCCGTTCCTCAAGGTCGACAAGGGTCTGGCGGCAGAGGAAAACGGCTGCCAGGTGATGAAGCCGATGCCCGATCTCGACGCGCTGCTGGACCGCGCCGTGGCCAATGGCGTCTACGGCACCAAGATGCGGTCGGTCATTTCGGCGGCGAACCCTGCGGGTATCAAGGCCGTGGTGGAGCAACAGTTCGAGGTGGGCAAGCAGATCCTTGCCAAGGGGCTGGTGCCGATCATCGAGCCTGAGGTGACCATCACCATTTCCGACAAGGCGGAAGCCGAAGAGATGCTGCGCGACGTGATCCTCGCCCATCTCGACGCGCTGGCGGATGACCAGATGGTAATGCTGAAACTGACCCTGCCCGAGGTCGACAACCTCTACAAACCGCTGGTCGATCACCCGCGCGTTCTGAAGGTCGTGGCGCTGTCGGGCGGGTACAACCGCGAGGAAGCCAATGACCGCCTGTCGCGTCAGACCGGCATGATCGCGAGCTTCAGCCGCGCCCTGACCGAGGGTCTTTCGGCACAGCAGACGGATGAGCAGTTCAACGCCGTGCTGGACGCGTCCATTCAGTCGATCCGGGATGCGTCTGTCGCGGGCTGATCCGCGCAGGTCAGGTCATCAGGAACCCCCCTCCCCGGTCGGTCCGGGGAGGGGGTTTTGTTACGCTTCAGCGGCGGGGGCGGCCCCCAGATAGGTCTGCATGAAGACCGGTTCGCCAAGCCGCTCCAACAGATCAAGCTGCTGATCGAGCCAGCCCCAATGGCCTTCCTCATCCAGCGCAATCGTTTCGAACAGCACCCGGCTGCCGATATCGTTTGCGGCGCTCGCCTCGGCGGCGGCAGCGGAATAGACCTCGATCGCCTCGGCCTCATCGGCGCGGTCGATCTCGAACATCTCTTTCAGGCTGTTCGCCCGCACCGGCGTTTTCGCAGGCACCATCTCGGGGTCACCGCCCAGAAACAGAATCCGGTCGATGAACTGGCCCGCATGGCCAAGCTCTTCCTGCATTTCCTCGCGCATCGTGGCGGCCAGTTTGCCAAGACCCCAATCCTCCAGCACATGGGCATGCAGCAGGTATTGCTGGGACGCGGCAAGTTCCATCGACAGGGCTTTTTGCAGGGCGGGAAGGCTGGTGGCGTTGCGGGGCATGGGACTGTCCTTTCAAATTCGCTTTCTATTTAGAATGAATCTAAGAAGATGATTGTCAGGTTCAACCACCCTGCCGAAATGACGCAACGTCCGACGCTGCGAATCAGGGGATTCCCTTTTGCGCCGCGATATGCGAGTCTGCCCCTGCAACCGCCCGCGAAATGACGGGTGGAGCGTGAGGCACGGCAGAGTTAAATGCAGAAAAGACGCTCGTTTTCAGGGCTTATCCTGCCCATGGGGCTCCTGTTCATCGGGGCCTATTTCACCTTTGCCGCCGTGCAGGGGGATTACGGGCTGTTCCGCCGCATCCAGATCGAGGCCGAACGCGATGTCTATCAGGCCGAGCTGGACGAACTGCGGGCCGAGACCGCCGAAATGGCGCTGCTGACCGAACGCCTGTCCGACGATTACCTTGACCTCGACCTCCTGGACCAGCAGGCTCGCCAGCGGCTTGGCTACATGCGCCCCGACGAAATCGTCCTGCCCTGATCCTTCCCATGATCCAAACGCATACCGGGGTTTCCCGCGCAAGCTGACGCATGGGAAAATCAATGCGTGATTTTTGCGGACACCTCTGCTAGAAGATAGTTCAACGTTAAACTATTCTGTTGACCGAGAGGAGGGGCTGGCATGGCCGCGCGCAAGAGCACAGCGAAATCTGCCGCAAAACCAAACGTTTCGCCTGAAGAACTGCTGGAATATTACCGCGAGATGTTGCTGATCCGCAGATTCGAGGAAAAGGCCGGCCAGCTTTACGGCATGGGCCTGATTGGCGGTTTCTGCCACCTCTATATCGGTCAGGAAGCGGTCGTCGTCGGGCTGGAAGCGGCCACCAAGGAAGGCGACAAGCGCATCACCTCCTACCGCGACCACGGTCATATGCTGGCCTGCGGCATGGACCCCAAGGGCGTGATGGCCGAGCTCACTGGCCGCGAAGGCGGCTATTCCAAGGGCAAGGGCGGCTCCATGCACATGTTCTCGAAAGAGAAGCATTTCTATGGCGGCCATGGCATCGTCGGTGCTCAGGTGCCGCTTGGCGCCGGTCTCGCCTTCTCGGACAAGTACCGGGGCAATGACAACGTCACCTTCACCTATTTCGGTGACGGCGCGGCGAACCAGGGCCAGGTCTATGAGACGTTCAACATGGCGTCGCTTTGGAAGCTGCCGGTGATTTTCGTCATTGAAAACAACCAATACGCTATGGGCACCGCACAAAACCGCTCCACCTCCACCGCCGATATCTACACCCGTGGCGAGCCCTTCGGCATCCCCGGTGAAACTGTCGACGGCATGGACGTGCTGGCCGTGAAAGCCGCCGGTGAAAAGGCCGTCGCGCACTGCCGCGCGGGCAACGGACCTTACATTCTCGAAGTCAAAACCTACCGCTATCGCGGCCACTCCATGTCGGACCCGGCGAAATACCGGACCCGCGAGGAAGTGCAGAAAATGCGCGAGGAACGCGACGCCATCGACCACGTGCGCCAGTTGCTGCTGACCGGCGGCCATGCCTCCGAAGATGACCTCAAGGCCATCGACAAGGAGATCAAGGCCGTCGTGAACGAGAGCGCCGAATTTGCGAAAGAAAGCCCCGAGCCTGCGCTCGAGGAGCTTTGGACCGACATCTACGCGGCTGAAGTTCCGCAAGAAAACGCCTGATCCGAGGGGGACACACGATATGGCAACTGAAATTCTCATGCCCGCCCTGTCGCCGACCATGGAGGAAGGCACGCTGGCCAAATGGCTGGTCAAGGAAGGCGATACCATCGAATCCGGCATGATCCTGGCCGAGATCGAAACCGACAAGGCCACGATGGAATTCGAAGCCGTGGATGAGGGCGTTATGGGCCCGATCCTGGTGGCCGAAGGCACAGAAGGCGTGAAGGTCAACACGGCCATCGCGGTGCTGCTGGAGGAAGGCGAAGACGCCTCCGCCGCGCCCGCCCCTGCCGCCGCCGCGCCCGAAGCGGCCCCCGCCGCCGAAGAAGCCCCTGCCCCGGCAGCCGCCCCCGCCGCTGCGGCCGCCCCGGTGGTCAGCGTCAATCTCGAACCCGACTACCCGGAAGGCACCGAGATGAAGACCCAGACCGTCCGCGAAGCGCTGCGCGACGGCATGGCTGAAGAAATGCGCCGCGACGACACCGTGTTCCTGATGGGCGAAGAAGTCGCCGAATATCAGGGCGCCTACAAGATCAGCCAGGGCATGCTGGACGAGTTCGGATCGAAGCGCGTCATCGACACGCCGATCACCGAGCACGGCTTTGCCGGCATCGCCACCGGCGCGGCCTTTGGCGGTCTGCGCCCGATCGTCGAATTCATGACCTTCAACTTCGCCATGCAGGCCATCGACCACATCATCAACTCTGCCGCCAAGACGCTCTATATGTCCGGCGGCCAGATGGGCGCGCCCATGGTTTTCCGGGGCCCCAACGGCGCGGCCGCCCGCGTGGGTGCGCAACACAGCCAGGACTACGCCGCCTGGTACGCGCAGATCCCCGGCCTCAAAGTCGTGATGCCCTATTCGGCCTCCGACTACAAAGGCCTGATCAAGACCGCGATCCGCGATCCCAACCCGGTGATTTTCCTGGAAAACGAGATCCTCTATGGCCGCAGCTTCGAGGTGCCGGTGCTGGATGACTACACCGTCCCCTTCGGCAAGGCCCGGATCTGGCGCGAAGGCACGGATGTGACCATCGTCAGCTTCGGCATCGGCATGCAATACGCGCTGGAAGCCGCCGACAAGCTGGCCGAAGAAGGCATCTCGGCAGAGGTCATCGACCTGCGCACCCTGCGCCCGCTCGACTACGGCACGCTGATCGCCTCGGTCCAGAAGACCAACCGCTGCGTGACCGTGGAAGAGGGCTTCCCGGTGGCCTCCATCGGCAACCACCTGTCGGCCTATATCATGGAAAACGCGTTCGATTATCTCGACGCGCCGGTGATCAACTGCACCGGCAAGGACGTGCCCATGCCCTACGCCGCCAACCTCGAAAAACACGCGCTGGTCACGACCGACGAGGTCATCGCCGCCGTGAAACAAGTCACCTACCGGTAAGGAGAGCGAGAGATGCCTACCGAAATTCTGATGCCCGCCCTCTCGCCCACCATGGAAGAAGGCACGCTGGCCAAATGGCTGGTCAAGGAAGGCGATGAGGTCAGCTCGGGCGACCTGCTGGCCGAAATAGAAACCGACAAGGCGACGATGGAATTCGAAGCCGTTGACGAAGGCGTGATCGGCAAGATCCTCGTGGCCGAAGGCACTGAGGGCGTGAAAGTGAACACGCCCATTGCGATGCTGCTGGCCGAGGGCGAAAGCGCCGATGACATCGGCGCAGCCGCTGCTGCACCCGCGGCAGAGACCGCCGCCAAGGAGGCCCCGAAAGCGGCTGAATCCGCCCCGGCCCCCGCTGCAGCCCCGGCCCCGGCAGCGCCTGCCGCTGCTGACGGCACGCGAATCTTCGCGTCGCCGCTGGCCCGCCGGATCGCGGCCCAAAAGGGTCTGAACCTTGCGGATATCACCGGCTCTGGCCCGCATGGCCGCATCGTCAAGGCCGACGTGGAAGCGGCTGAGGCCAAACCCGCCGCTGCGTCTGCACCCGCCGCCGCCGCCCCTGCTGCAGCCCCTGCTGCTGCTGCAGCCCCCGCCGGGCCGTCCGCCGACATGGTCGCCAAGATGTACGAAGGCCGCGAGTACGAGGAAATCAAGCTCGACGGTATGCGCAAGACCATCGCCGCGCGGCTATCCGAGGCCAAGCAGACCATCCCGCATTTCTACCTGCGCCGGGATATCAAGCTCGACGCGCTGCTCAAGTTCCGCTCGCAGCTGAACAAGCAGCTGGAAGCGCGTGGGGTGAAACTGTCTGTGAATGATTTCATCATCAAGGCCGTCGCCAACGCGCTGCAACAGGTCCCCGCCTGCAACGCGGTCTGGGCCGGGGACCGGGTGCTGCAACTGAAACCCTCGGACGTGGCCGTTGCGGTCGCCATCGAGGGCGGGCTCTTCACGCCGGTGCTGAAAGACGCCGACATGAAGTCGCTCTCGGCGCTCTCGAGCGAGATGAAGGACCTTGCCAAGCGCGCCCGCGACCGCAAGCTCGCCCCCGCCGAATATCAGGGTGGCACCTTCGCGATCTCGAACCTCGGCATGTTCGGCATCGACAATTTCGACGCCATCGTGAACCCGCCGCATGCGGGGATCCTTGCCGTGGGCACGGGCGTGAAGAAGCCGGTTGTCGGAGACGACGGGGAGCTGACCGTGGCGACCGTGATGTCGGTCACCATGTCGGTGGATCACCGGGTGATCGACGGGGCACTTGGCGCGGAGCTGCTGAAAGCGATCGTCGAGAACCTGGAAAACCCGCTCACCATGCTGGCGTAAGGCACCGGATCAGAGGATTGCGAAAGGGCGGCCTGATGGTCGCCCTTTTTTCATGGGGATTTCGCCGCCTGCGGCGC
>NZ_MNBL01000170.1 GCF_001879695.1 Nioella sediminis | reverse complement strand
TCCTCGGGCCCCGTTGGGGCCGTCGTCGGGCCGCGTTGCCACGGAAAGCTGGGGCGGTTCGTCCTGCCCGGTCAAGGCCAGCGCCAGGTGGCAGGGTCGGATGCCTCCGGCGGGAGTATTTCGGCCAAGAAGAAGGGCTCATCCCATCTGATAGCCGGGGGTGGAGCGCATGAGCGCCAGTTCGTCTTCCGTCATCTCGCTTTCGACACCCTCGAAGAGCGGGGTGGAGAGGTAGCGCTCCCCGGTGTCGGGCAACATGCAGAGGATGCGCGAGCCCTTGGGGGCGGTCTTCGCCACCTCAAGCGCGACAGCGAAGCTCGACCCGCCAGAGATGCCCGTGAAGATGCCTTCCTGCGTCGCCAGCGCCCTGGACGCTGCGATGCCGTCGGGGCCTGCGACCGGGATCAGCTCGTCATAGCCATGTGAGTCGAGCGCCTCCTGCAACACCAGCGGGATGAAATCCGGGGTCCAGCCCTGAATGGGGTGCGGGTTGAAGGCGGGGTGACTTTCGGCGGGCTCGCCATCTGCCGTGCGCGCTTGCGCATGGCCGCTGCCGACGAGGGCCGCATTCACGGGTTCGGTCAGGATGATCCTGGTGTTCGGGCTTTCGCGGCGCAGCACGCGCGCCACGCCGGAGACCGTGCCGCCGGTGCCATAGCCCGTGACGAAGTAATCGGGGCCTTTGCCGCCGAAATCGGCCATGATCTCGCGCGCGGTCGTGGCCTCGTGGATATCGGCATTGGCCTCTGTCTCGAACTGGCGGGCGAAGAACCAGCCATTGGCCTCGGCCAGTTCCTTGGCCTTCTGATACATGCCGGTGCCCTTTTGTTCCTTGGGCGTCAGAACAACCTTGGCACCGAGAAAGCGCATCAGCCGACGGCGTTCCACGGAAAAGGTTTCCACCATCGTGATGACCAGCGGATAGCCCTTGGCCGCGCAGACCATGGCGAGCCCGATGCCCGTATTGCCGGAGGTCGCCTCCACCACCGTCTGGCCCGGTTTCAGTGCGCCGGAGGCTTCAGCCGCCTCGATGATATTCAGCGCCAGCCGGTCCTTGACCGATCCGCCGGGGTTGAACGCCTCGGCTTTCACGTAAAGCTCCACCCCCTCTGGCGCGAGCCGGTTGATGCGGATGCAGGGCGTGTCGCCCACGGTGTCGAGAATGCTGTCATAGAGGCGTCCGCGCCCCTCGGTCTGGCGTGTCATGGCCCTGTCCTTCCCTGTTGCGTTGGCCTCAACCTAAGCGGGATCGCGGCAAAGAACAAATCGAACGATTGTGTATTGACTTCTGTTAGTGTTGTATTTACACATATTGATATTGAACGATCCGCAACCCCGTCACGACCCAGTTTCAACAGCCCATAGCGTAAGACACAGATCATGCATTCCCTTGACCTCACAACCCTCGATGCCCAGTTCATCTGCCGCGCTTTCGGCCTTCTGGGCTTCGCGATCTACGCTTCGGCTTTCTTCTGCCTCAGCACTGGCCGCCTCGACAGCAAACGCCCTGAATATTTCGTCATGGTCCTTGCTGCGGCCAGCTGCGTGATGGTCAGCCTCTGGGCCGATTTCAACCTCAGCGCCGCGCTGATCCAGGGCTTTTACATCCTGATGGCGCTTGGCGGCATTGCCCTGCGCAAAGAGCCCAAGCCCGCCCCAGTGCGCGTCCTTTCCTCCTGATCCATTTTCCTTCCTCCCTGTTGGACTGCCCGTGAAGCCCCTGGTTTCACGGGCTTTTTTTCAGCGCAAACAGAAAAAACCCGCGCCATCTCTGGCACGGGCATCTTTGAAACTCGATTGGTTCGGGATCAGTCCTTGCCGCCCCCGCAGCCCTGTACCATCTGGTCCATGGACAGGGACGGTTGATCGCAGCCAGCCTCGCCCACGATCTTGGCAGGCACACCGGCGACGGTGGTTGCGGGCGGCACCTCGTGCAGCACAACAGAGCCCGCCGCGATCCGGGAACAGCAGCCCACCTTGATATTGCCAAGCACCTTGGCGCCCGCGCCGATCAGAACGCCATCGCCGATCTTGGGGTGACGGTCCTCCTCTTCCTTGCCGGTGCCGCCTAGGGTCACCGAATGCAGCATCGAGACATTGTCCCCCACCACGGCGGTTTCGCCGATCACGATGGAATGCGCATGGTCGATCATGATGCCCTTACCGATCCTTGCGGCGGGGTGGATGTCGACACCGAACATCTCGCTGATCCGCATCTGGATCATGTAGGCCAGATCCCGGCGCCCCTGTCGCCACAGCCAATGGCCGACGCGATAGGCCTCAACCGCTTGGAATCCCTTGAAGAACAGCAGAGGTTGGATGAAGCGATGGCAGGCCGGGTCACGGTCGAAGACCGCCACGATATCGGCCCGTGCCGCCGCGCCAAGTGACGGGTCGGACCGATAGGCCTCATCCGCAATTTCGCGAATCAGCTGTTCCGACATTTCGCCAGACGCCAGCTTCTGCGCCATGCGATAGGCCAGCGCTGCCTCCAGCGTCGCGTGATGCAGGATACAGCCATGCACAAGCCCGCCCAAAAGCGGTTCATCCCGCACCGCCTCTTCGGCTTCGCGGGTGATGCGGCTCCAGACCGGGTCGAGCTCGGCCAGATGTGTGCGGGTCTTTGCCATGGTGGCCTCCTGCGTTCGCGTAGCCCTTTCTACCGCAGATAGAGGCCAAGGTCCAAGTTGAAACCCCTGATCCCGCTGATCACGATTTTTTATACCGCGTCGGGAATCGCGAAACTCAGGTAATGCGCCACCAGTTTGACGGTACCTCCGGCGAAATCACCGCCATTTCCCGTCAGAACCAGTTCCGTATCCGCCCAGACAACGAAGGGGTTTGCCGGGCCGCTGACCCAGGAATTCAATGGCTTGCCCAAGCCGTTGCCATAGCGGTCATCCGAGATCGCATCGCCAAGCCGCCAATCGGTCAGCGCACCGGTGATGGTATCGGTCACCCGGCCCGTGACGCCCAGAACGATGGACCGCGCCGGGAAGCTGAGGCCCGATGCCACCGTCGGCCCCGCCCCGATCAGCACATCGGCCTCCACGCTGTGCACAGCGACACCGCCGCCACCGGGCGACGCAGTCAACCCGCCCGCGCGCCAGTCGCTGCCGTTATGCAGATCACAACTGCCCGTATCGTCCACGAAAGCGCGCCACCCCCGCTGCGGCGCGAAGAAGGCCCAACCACCGCCCGCATATTGTGCGATCTCTCCCTCATGACCGGCCCAGTCATTCACCGCACCGGGCGGCACGCCAAAGCATTCGCCCTCCAGCACCGCGCCCGGCGGTGTGGTCAGGCTGCGCGACCGCAGGCGCAGCTGCACCACGCCATCGAGCCGCGTCAGCGCCTCGTTCACGGTCACATGTTTTTGCGCCTGGCTGGCGGCCAGCAGCGGCAGGGTCAGGTTTGTCGTGTCAGTCATTGATCTCGATCCTTGCAAAGGGCCCGGGTCCGAACCGCGCAGAAATCTGCGCGATTTCAATCGTGTAAGGCAGGGTGACGGAGTCGCTGACCTGCATGGCATCGGTATAGGTGAAGGCAGGAGAGCTGAGCGTCTCTTCCCGTCTCAGCCCCCCCGCATCGCGGATGCGCAGCAGATACGCCTCGCTGTCCTCGCCCAGCGGCACCTCGGTGCCTTGCCAGCTGTCGCCGTCGATCCGCGTGCGGCGAATCCAGCTGATCTGCCGGTCCGATCCGATCTTCGGTGCCCTCAGATGCGCGGGGGCATAAGGGCGTAGCCCTACCCCGTCGAAGGCCAGCGCCGCATGGGCATAAACCGGGTGGTCATAGGATTTGCCCGCAGGTCCGACACGATAGTGCCGCTGCAATCCGCGCGCCGACAAGGGCAGTTCTATCTGCCCCGGCCGCCCATCCAGCAGCACGAAGAGCGACCCAATGGGCCAGTCATCGGGCATGATCCCGTCGGACCCCGCCTGCCCGCGTAGCCGCAATGAAATATCCCACAGGTCCTCTCCCACCAGCGTGGCATTGGCGAACTGGATCACCTCCCAATTGGCGCCACTGC
>NZ_MNBL01000017.1 GCF_001879695.1 Nioella sediminis | reverse complement strand
GCCCGCCGATTGGCGGGCGTTTCCTGTTTCCGGTGATCGGTTCGGGGTAGCCCGCAGACGTGTTTCCTTGCGTGGGGCCATAGGCTGAGCTAGTCCACGAACTGGACCCAAGCGCAGATCAGGACCTGCAGATGTCGACCGAGCCCTTGCACCCCGACCAAACCGCTCCGGTCGCGGATCTCCGGCGGGCGTGGGTGATCCTGGCGATTGTCTGGGCCGCCTTCGCGGTTGTCATCCTTGTTCCCGGCAATGTGGTGATCACCTCTCATTGGGGGGACGCGCTGCATCTTGTCGATATCCTCGACCGGATGTCACAGGGGCAGCAGCCGCATCGCGACTTCGTCACGCCCCTTGGGGAATTGGCCTTCTCCCCGATCTCGGCACTCATGGCCGCAGGGCTGCCGACGGGGCGTGCTTATCTACTTGCACAGATCCTGTTGGCCGGCGGGCTTGGGGCTGCCGGGCTGGCGATTGCCGTCAGGCGCATGCCTTGGGTCTGGGCGGTTCTGTTCGCCAGCGCAATTGTCGTCACTGCAAGCGCCCTTGTTCATGGTCGCCCCGAATTCAGCCTGTCCATCAACGTTCACTACAATCGCTGGTCTTGGGCGATTGGTTTTGTCGCCTTGCTGGCAGCGCTGCTGGAACCGGACAGGGTGCGCACATGGGAGGGCGTGTTCATCGGGTCTGCCCTGGCCGGGCTTGCCTTGATCAAGATCACCTATTTCGTGGCCTTCCTGCCCCTCGTGGTCCTTGGTCTTGCCGTGACCGGTCAGACCCGGCCCTTGATCTTGGCGCTTGCAGCCGGGGCGGGCATCGCGGTGCTGCTGACAATCTTTTGGGGCACAGACTATTGGCAGGCCTATCTTGGGGATCTTCTGTATGTCGCCGGGGCCGATGCGCGACCGAATGCAGGGGGCGGGGTTCTGCGCATGATGACCGGCCCTCGCATGCTGGCCCCATTGGCGTTGGTTGCTGCCGCAACTGTCGTGCTGTGTCAGGGCGGGGGACAACGCAAGGGGCTGCTTCTGATCTGCACTTTTCTGGCCGGGGTCTATGTCAGCGATCAGAATGCAGGTTTCGACCCGCTCTTCCTTGGGTTCCTGGCTGTGCTGTTGCCGGTATGGGGGCGGGGCCAGAGCGATGGCCGACGTGTCGCCCTGACGATTATCAGCCTTGGGCTCGGCGTGGCGGTGGCACCGAACCTGTTCAACCTGGCCACGAGCCCGGTGCGGGCGGCGCTGGCCGACCGGTCCGGTTTCGTGCCGCTGGTGATCGGCAGCGCCCGACATCAGGACATCTTGCTGGACCGCAGCGCAGCCTTGTCTGCCGGTCAGTCCTATCTGGGTTTCGATGGTCAGAGACCGTTTTTCGGGCAACAGGCCCCCGCGGCGGTCGAGTTCCAAGGCGAAGCGCAGCCTGCCTGCGAAAGCCTGATCAGCCCTGCCTTCTTTGCCTCGATTGCCGCCGATTTGGCAGAACGCGACCTGGCGCAGGGGCAGACGATATTCGTCGCTGATTTTCTCAGCCCGCTATGGTTGTTCGGCGACCATCCCCCGCTGATCGGTGCCGCCCCGTGGAGCTATGGCGGCCTGCACGGGATCGAGAATGCCGATTTGGTGTTGATCCCGGTCTGCCCCAACCGGATGTCCGTGCACCGCCTTATACTGGAGGCGCTTGAAGAGACTCCGATGACGGAACTCCTGAGCACCCCGCTTTATCGTCTCTACGCATTGTAGATCGGGATTGGCGGAGCGTTCCACGGGCTTCCCGGCTCGCATCGAGCCAGGAAGATGCGCCTCGGCAATCTATGCGCCTTACTCCGCCGGATGCTGCGACGGCGCGGGGTCGGCGGGGGCGTCGGGTTTTGCCCCGAACCGCTCCTTCAACGCCTGCCAGCTTTCCACGAAGGGCAGCACCATGGCCGCGCGCAGGGTCGGGTGGGGCTGGTCCTTGAGGTTGCCCTGACGGTCGGCAACGCCATAGGTCAGATCCTCGTAGCTTTCGGGAATGTAGAGCGTGCCGAACATCCAGTCCCAGAGGGCGAAGATGGAGCCGTAATTCTTGTTGAAATGTTTCTTCGCCGCCGAATGGTGGATCTGGTGTTGCGCGGGCGAGATCAGGATATGCTCCATCACCCGGCCATAGCTGACCCAGATATGGCTGTGACGAAAGTTCGATCCGAGCGCGTTGAACGCCACGTAGAACACATTCGCCCCGCCAATCGTCACAAGATTTGCCTGACCGACAAGCGCATAAAGCGCGAGGCCCTGCACGACGCCGACGATGACGCTGGCCATGATGTTGCGGATCAGCACCTCGACCGGGTGGACGCGGGCAACGGTGACGGGTGTCAGCACGTCGGCGGAATGGTGCACCGCATGGAAGGGCCAGAGCGACTGCCATTCATGGCAGATGCGGTGCGTCCAGTATTTGGAGAAATCGTTCACCACCACGATGATGAGGGTCAGAAGCGCAGTGCGCCCGAGGGTCACCGGCGGCAGGGCGTAGCCGTCACCGGAAAAAGCCGCCAGCGTCACCACGACCTTGAAGGCCACAAAGGGAATGAACACGACGGCCCCGAAGAACCCAACGGCGCCGAGGATGTGATTGGCAAGGAACAGCTTGATGTCCACCCAGTTCGATTTGTGGGTATAGACCGCTTTGGGCACCAGCCAGGAAAGGAAAGGCGCGGGCCGCCCGCGCGCCAGCCAGATGATGAAGGCCAGAGCGATCGTCGGCGCGATATAGATCAGCGCGAAGCGGATGCCCGGGTCGATCGGTGCCCGGAAGACAGCCGTCACGATATCGGTAAACCAGTCCATTTTTTCATGCCTTGCCCATTGGTCTTTGGATCACGCTAAAAGAGAAAAATGGCGACAACGGGGCACCAATCGGAAGAATCAGGGCTGATTGTTCAGGATTTCGCCGAGATCAGCAGCGTCGCAGCATGCTGTTTCAGGGCGCGGGTCAGGTCGCGCAGGGCCGGGCTGGCCTGGCGGCTGACCTGCCAGAACAGGGGCGTGGAAAATCGGCGGCCGGGGATCAGCTCTACAAGGTCGCCACTGTCAAGAAACGGCTGGAACAGGGCTACCGGGTTTGCCCCCCAGCCAAGACCAAGCCGGATCGCCTCGGTGATGCCGTGGGTGGTTGGCAGGTAATGCGTGGGCACGGCAAGCCGCGCGCCCGCCACGTCATCGGCCCAGTCCCGTTGCAGCCGGTCCTTGCGATTGAAGGTCAGACATGGGGCGTCCGAGAGCGCTTTCGCCGTGACTCCATCCGCAAACCATTGGGCCGCGAAGGCGGGCGTGCAGGTGACCGCATAGTCAAGTGCGCCGAGCGGATGCAGGTCACACCCGGCGATGGCCCGTCCGTGCGAGGTGATCGCCCCCGTAACCTCACCGGCGCGTATCAGGTCCGCCGAATGGTCCTGGTCATCGACGGTGATATCGAACAGGAAACCTGTCGCCGCAGCCAGCGCGGGCAGAGCCCAGGTGGCGAGGCTGTCGGCATTCACGGCGATGCGCAGGGGGCGGTCGGGGTCGGGACCAAACCCTGCCAGATCCTGTACGAGTGTCTTTTCCAGCAGGCCCACCTCTTCCGCATGGCGCAGCAGGCGCGCACCGGCCTCGGTCGCCGTGCAGGGGCGTCCGCGGCGTATCAGGATGGTGCCGACCCGGTCCTCCAGCTGTTTGATGCGCTGCGTGATGGCCGGTTGGGTCAGGCCGAGCTGTCGCGCTGCCCCGGCGAAGCTGCCGGTGTTCAGGATGGCCGCAAGGGCCTTTAGGGCATCGTAGTCGAGAATCATAAGTATTGTTTATCATACAGAAGAATAAGTAAGTCGAGTTTATTGACGGAACGCGCTAGCAGGGGGTGTCGTCAAAGGGGTTTTCCATGTTTCACGCCGTGTCTGCCGGGTTCTATCTGGGCTTCAGCCTGATCCTTGCCATCGGGGCACAGAACGCTTTCGTCCTGCGGCAAGGGCTTCGCCGGGCCCATGTGTTGCCGGTGGTGCTGACCTGCGCGATATCAGACGCGGTGCTGATCGCGCTTGGCGTTGGCGGGTTCTCCGTCATGATTGACCTGATACCCTGGATCGCACCCGCCCTGCGTTTTGGCGGGGCGGCGTTCCTGATCTGGTACGGCGCGCGCAGTTTCCATGCCATGTGGCGCGGGGGCGAAGCGTTGCGAGCGGCGGACACCGGCGCGGGGTCTCTGCGGGCGGCGCTGCTGACCTGCCTTGCGCTGACATGGCTCAATCCGCATGTCTATCTGGATACGGTCCTTCTGATCGGGTCCATCGCCACGCAATATGGCGAGAATGCCCGTTGGTTCGGCGCGGGCGCGGTCACCTCCAGCTTCGTCTTTTTCTTCTCGCTCGGCTTTGGGGCGCGGCTGTTGGCGCCGGTCTTTGCCCGTCCGCGGGCGTGGCAATTGCTGGATGGGGTCATCGGGCTGGTGATGTGGGCGATAGCGGCGAAGCTTTTGTTTGGGACGTGACGTATCGCCTTGCCGTTCCCCGCGCTTTGGGGTTCTTTACTGCACATGGCAAGCAATTCATCCCCCATGCGCCCGCCCGGCCAGAACCCCGCAATGGGGGTGTTCTGGATGGTGGTCACGGGGGCCTGTTTCGTGGCCGTGACAGCCGTGGTGAAGATCATCGGCCCAACCGTGCCGCCTGCGCAATCGGCCTTCCTGCGCTACGCGCTCGGGCTGGTTTTCGTGCTGCCGATGATCCGGCCCATTCTGAACGCGCAGCTGTCGCGCCGGGCAATCAAGCTCTTTGCCCTGCGCGGTTTCGTCCATACGTTTGGCGTGATCAGCTGGTTCTACGCGATGACCCAGATCTCGATCGCCGAGGTCACGGCAATGAATTACCTCAACCCGATCTACGTGACGATCCTTGCGGCCATCTTCCTGGGCGAGCGTCTGGCGATGCGGCGGATCATGGCGGTGGTCGTGGCCTTCTGCGGGGCGTTGATCATCCTGCGCCCCGGCTTTCGGGAAATCAGTCCTGGCCATATCGCGATGCTGTTCACCGCAGCGGCGTTTTCCGTCGGCTATCTGGT
>NZ_MNBL01000169.1 GCF_001879695.1 Nioella sediminis | reverse complement strand
CCCGCCATACTGGCGGAGCTGAGGCTGCCGGTGCTCATCCTGACCCGCATCACCGGGCCACGGTCCCAAAGCCCTGGCGTGGCACGGAAAAGCGGCGTTTCCAGAACGCCAACCGCCGAGACCACATCGACAAGGGAGTTGAGCGTGTAGCCACTGTCCGAAGGCGAGCTATAGACCGCCACCGACCCCGGCCAAGGCTCGGCCGCGACCGCCAGATGCGGGGCATGCTCCACCTCGTCCCCGGTCAAGAGGGGCAGGTCCATGAAAACCGGGCTCACCGGCAGGGGCGGCACGAAAGGCTCCGCGCTCACCGCCTCTTCGACCGTGTCGGACGGCTCGTAGATCTCCGCCTCCGACCGCACCGCCTCCACCTTCCGTGCGCCTGCGTCGTCAAGCTTGTCGATCCGCCAGGTTGACCCGTCGGACAGCTCGAACACCGACCCTGCGCCCAAATCCCGCCGTGAGGGCGGCAACGAGAAGCTGATCGTATCGCGCGCCACCCGTGCCTCGGCCAGCCAGCGTTCGGTGATGCCGCGCCCCTCGGCCCCGGTCAGCACCAGCGGCAGCTCGCTTTCGCTGATCGTGTCGGACCCGTCATCGGGGAACACCGCCTCGGCCACCCGCGCCTCGAACTGGCCCGCGGCTTCCACATGGGTCAGGCGCACCCGGCCCACCTTGTCTGCCTCCGGCGCACGGGTTCGCAGCGGGGCGGAGGCACCATCTTCATCGACGGCCATCCAGTCCTCGGACACGTCAGCATCCGGCAGTCCGGTGCGGGACCGGAAGACCAGAACACCGTCCCGCTCCACCGCCTCGAACCCGTAAGCCAGCATCAGGGGCTGCAACCGCGCCCGCCCGCTTTCAACGTCCGACGACATGGCCCCGCGCACAAAGCCGTAGAGGTCCGATACATCATACTCTCCGATCCCCGCCTCCTCGCAGATCATGGCCACCACATCGGCCAAGGGCTCCGCCCCCATCCGGCCCGAAATCCAGTGCCCGCGCGAGTGATTTTCCCCGTCGGACCAGACCTCCAGCGCATTGGGAAATGCGGGCCAGGGCCGCGCGTCCCAGGCCCAGACATAGGCGTGATCCATATCCAGCATCGGCCCCGCATAGACCTCGGACACGGGGTTATGCTCGGGGTGCAGCCAATAACTCGTCATCGCGCGCAGATACTGCATCTGGATCAGGTCATCGCGCCGCCCGTTCGAGAAATGGGGCAAGCCCGATTCCGAGGATTTCGGATCGAGGAACTTGTTGGGCTGGTTCGTCCCCTTGTCCACAGCCGCGCAGCCCATCTCGGTAAATCGGATGGGTTTCGACCCTGGGATCCACCCTGTTGCACTCTGCCCGCGCGGCAACACCGCCATGCCCCACAGGATCACGTCATCGCCCGGCGTCGCCGAGAACGGCCCAACCGAGGGCCGCGCCCCAGGCGTATCTTGCGCGACAACAAAGCTGAATCGCAGTCGCCATGTATCGGGCGCGATCTCGGTTTGTTCGAGATCCAAAACGCCATTTCCGAAGTACAAGTTGCCGATGGTGCCCTGAACATAGTGGTAGGCCCCGTCCTGAGAGTAGACGAACCAACGGAACCTGTTTGAACTGCCCGTGGTGAAAACCAGTTCCACGTCATAAACCTGACCCGCCTTCAGATCGACGATGCGCCGAAGTCTATGCCAGGTCGCGCCAGCGGACGCGATGCGCATCGGGTGATCGAAGGTCTCTTCCACGATCCCAACCTCCAGCGTGGCCGATCCGCCGATGACCTCCCAGCTTTGGGGATTCACCGCATCCGGGGCATCAAACCGAAAGCTTCGCCGCCGATGCACATGCAGGTTTTCCCACCACCCGCGCAGATCCTTGTAGCGAAACACCCAATCCTCGCCAAAGGCCCCATCCGTGATCGGCGCGCGCAGCTGCGCCGCGCGGGCCTCTTCGCTCGGGTAGTACCAGTCATACCCTTCGCCGCCCTCGATATTGGCGCGTAGGTAGTCCAGCTCATAGATCGACCGCCAGCCGATATCCGCATGGTCCCGCCCGTCGCGCCAATCGGACAGCGGCATGTAATTGTCGATGCCAATGAAGTCGATATTGGCATCCGCCCATAGCGGATCGAGATGGAAATAGACATCCCCAGACCCGTCCTGCGGGTGATAGCCGAAGTATTCCGACCAATCCGCCGCGTAAGACAGCTTCGCATCGGGCAGCAACGCACGCACCTCGGCAGCCAGCGCAATCAGCGCGTCCACCGCCGGAAAGCCGCTCGCCCCCCGCAACTGGGTCAGGCTGCGCATCTCGGACCCGATGCAGAAGCTTTCCACGCCCCCCGCCGCCGCACACAGCGCCGCGTTATGCAGGATGAACCGGCGATAACTCCATTCCGCCGGGCCAGAATAGCTGACGGACCCCGGAAACACGCTGAAATCCGACGCGCTGGCCATGCCAAAGAACGCCGCAACCTCGGTCTCGGCGGCAACGGTCCCGTCAGGGGAGCCCACCACGCCGGGAGCCTTCTCCCCCGTGATCCGTCCGCGCCATGGCAAGGCCGGCTGATCACCCGTCAGGGCCCAGGGATCCGGCTTGCCGCTATCGGCAAGGATCTCCATCAGCAGGAAGGGGTAGAACATCACCTCCTGCCCTGCCGCGTTCAGCGCCTTAATGGCCTCGATCACCGACTGATCCGTGGGCGTGCCCCCATAGACCGCACGGCCCTCGACCTGGGCCAGCAGCTCGGCGCCTGACCGCGTCAGCCCGGCCACGGTCCAGGGCATCTCTGCCCCATCCGCCTGCTGCTGTTCCACCTTCGGCTTGACGCTGCATTGCCCCGCGCGCAAGTCATCCCCAAACCAGCTGACAATCAGCGACACGGCCCCGCAATTGGGCAGTTCGCCCTCTAGCGCCTCCAGCGACACCGCGAAATCCGCCACACCGGCGGCCGTATTCACATTGGCGCTTTCCGAGCGGCCAAAACCCTGCGCGAGGCTGACCGGAGTCGTCGCCAGCGCATATTCCCCGGTGCCCGGCATCATTGCCACCGCGCGGATGGCTTCCGAGGGTTGCGGGGGGCTGTCCAGATGTTCGGGCCGCGCCGGACGGAAGACCTCGAAACTCAGCTGCGGCAGACGGTTGCCATAGGGGGAAAGGTCCAGATCCTCGATCACCACATAGGCGATGCCCCGATAGGCAGGCACCTGCCCCGCGCCTTCCACCGCCTCCATCTTCGGATCCGGCATCTGATCATCGGTGCCGCGATAGACACGCATCGTCAGATCCGTCCGCGCCAGTTCCGAGCCATCGGCCCAGACTCGCCCGACCCGTGAAATCTCACCCTCGCAGAGCGCCACGGCAAGGCTTACCGTATAGGAATAACTTGCGGTTCTCGGCGTTGGCGGTGCGCCTTTGCCGCCGCCGCCACTTACCGTCACATGCTCCTTGAACCGCGTGGCCCAGATCACCTGCCCACCCAGGCGCATCTGCCCGAAAAGCCGCGCGACCGATGCCCCTTCCGAGGCACCCGACAGCCGGAACCGGTCCAACCGCCCTTGCTCGATCACCTCGGACCCGGCCCCCAGCAACCGCTGGTCGATGACCCGGCCCACAGTGGCCCCCACGGCCCGCCCGATCACGGCGCCGGTCAGCCCCAGGAAAGTGCCCGAGCTCAGCCCGCCAAGCGCTGCGCCAGCGGCAGAAAGAAGGATGGTTGCCATTGTGTTCAGTTCCTTTCGGGGAATGCGAACCGCGCCACGATCCGCCGTTCCCACGGCGGCGTCAGCGCACTTTCCACGACGCCATGCCCACTATAGGCATGGACAAAGCTGGCCTCCGGCCCGGTCCGGGCCTGCAACCCCAGATGTTTCGCAACGGCCCCCTCCCGCATACGGAAAAGCAGCACATCGCCCGGGGCCTCCTCGGCCAGCGGTTTCGGTGTCAGATGCCGCAGCGCCGCACGCCACAGCCGTTCCTCGCCCTGCGGCTCGGACCAGTCCTGAGTATAGGCGGGGATCGCTTCCGGCTCCGCCCCGATCACCTCACGCCAGACACCGCGCAAGAGGCCAAGGCAATCGCACCCAGCCTCACGGGTAGAACACTGGTGCAGGTAAGGCGTGCCGATCCAGCCCCGCGCCGCCGCAACCACCTCGCTCATCGCAGGCTGCCCCCGTCCATGCTGGCCGTCCCGCGCCCCGGATAGGCCATCACCCAGTCATCGCCTGGAATGTCAGGAAATCCCTGAAAGTTCAGCAGGTTGGAGAATTTGAGCCGACAGGTCTCCATCCGCTTGTCGCAGCCCGCCTCCAGCCGCACCACGTCCCCCGGTAAAAGCTCCGCCCGCAGAGCCTCCCACAGCTCCACCCGACGGTTGCCATCCGAGAACCGGTCGTTCTTGATCACCGCCACCAGCCCCTCAGCCGCCCCGGACAAAACCCGCAAGCGCCCCCGCTCGAACCAGCGCGGCTCAAAGCTGTTCAGCCCGTCGAACTCCAGAAACCGCCCGTCAGAGACCCGATCCGCCGCGCCCTCATGGGCATATCCCGGCGTCGCCAGATCAAACCGACACTCCCTGTCCCCCAGCACCGCCGAACAGCCACGCTGATAGACCCGGCCCATGCGTCGGTTCATCGCTTCCGACAACCCGCGCAGCTCCACCTGGAAGCCGCCCGCCTGCCGTTCCAGTTCGCCAAAGCTGCCCCGGAACTGCAACACCCGGTTCTCCGGCGCGCGCCAGTTGACCAGCCAGGCCTCCACTTCGGCCCCGTCGAACCGACCCGCCTCGATATCGGCCTCGGTGATCGAGGCATCGGACAGCGCACCAATGGCTTCGGTGTTGTCCACTGACAGCCCTGTGGACTGGCTCAGCGCCGAGGCCGACAGCCCGGTATCGGCCTTGAACGTGGTCCCGTCGAATACCAGCGCGCAATCATGATCCGTGAACCCGAAGGTCTGCCCATCCCGGCGGATCACCCGCCAGCAGCGGGCCACCTCGGTCACGCCTCCCGCCAAATGCGCGGCAAACTGCTCCGTCCCGCTCATACCCGGATCTCCACCACCGGCACCGCGGGGGCGTCGCCCGCCTGAAAGCTGGCCACCGAGGTCTGGATGCTGTCCGTGTCAAACCGAACAGGCACGTCAAATTCGAACCCGGCACTCACCTCGACCCCCAGATCGGGCGCGTCCGCAAAGGTGATTATCCCGTTGACCGTATCGACCTCGAAATGCACGCCCTGCACCAGTTCAGCGGCATCGAACCCGGCGCGAACGGTATCGGCCACCGGCTTGGTAATCGGGCGGGCATAGCCCTCGTCACCAGACCGATAGGTCTTCACCAGCTGGAACACCCTCGTCTCGCCATCCCCGGTCCCGATCACGCAGTCACGGAACCCCGGCTCTTTCGAGGGTGCGCAGCTTTTGTAGTCCGCCCAGTCCTTCCAGCGGAACCCGTGCAGCTGCCCACGCCGGGCCTCGAAAAAGGCAATCAGCGTCTCGATATCGTCAAGCGACCGCATGCCCACACCCGCATCATAGCGACGGCGCGAATGCGCCCAGGGCGTGTTGCGCTCCTCGAACCCGTTGGCCAGTTGCACCACTTCGGTTCGCCTCTCCGGCCCGCCGACCGAGCCGAAACTCAGATTGGCCGGAAAGCGAATTTCATGGAAATTCATACTCTTGCCCCCTTTACCTGTTGCGTTGCCCACGGGCGAGAGCCTGGCTCATCTGCGCCGCGATCTGGCTTTTCGAGCGCTGGAACCCCTGCACATCGGGCGTGGTGATATTCATCGTCACATGAACAGGACGCCCGCCACCCTGCGCCTGCACGCCAAGCCGTCCGTCCGCGCCGCGCGTCAGCGGCATGATGGCCTCCGGCCCCGCCTCGCCCATCAGCCCCATGCCACCCCGCATGGCAAAGGGTGTCGCCCCGCTGACCACGCCCCCGCGCGCAAAGGGCGTCACGCGGCCACCGGAAAACGCACCACCCCGCTCAAACGGCAACGCCGCTGACACCAGCGAATTCACCCCGTTGGCCAAAGCGCCGCCAAGGGCGTTCTGCACGGGCCGGATCGCGGTGTTATAGGCCGCGTCCACCATGCTTTGCGCCACGGTCCGCAGAGCGTCCGACAGGCGCATCCCATCGAAGATCACCCCGTCAAACGCGCGTCGCAGCCCGCCGCCGAAAGACCGGCTCAGGCTTTGCACCTCGCGCCCTGTGTAGAGCATCGAGTCCTGCATCGACCGAAGTTCCGTGTGAAACGTCGCCACCATCTGACTGGTCGAACCCAAAGTGGCCTCGAGTGCCGACAGTTCCGCGTCGAAATCGTTCAGTTCCTCATCCATCGGATGTGTCCTTATGGTCGGGGAAACGGGCGGCCAGGGCCTCCAGCCCCGCCCGTCCCATCGGTGCCGCGCCGCCGGGTTCACCCAGCATCAGCAGCAGTTCCGCAGGGGTCAGCGCCCAGAATTCGGCCGGTGTCAGACCAAGCCCCTGCATCCCGGCCCGCATCAGGCCGGGCCAGTCGAACGGGCGGGTGTTGCTGCTCATTGGGGCGGCCGGAAAGACAGCGCCAAAAGCTGCGCCGCCACCCGCGCGGCTTCCAGCGGCCCGCCACCGATCTCGGCCTTGGCCAGATCAGCGGGCTCCCCATTCCAACCGCCCCCCCGTAGCCCCGCGCAGACCAGCGCCAGCACATCGCGCGCGGTGAAGCCGCCGGCCTCAAACCGTTCGACCAGTGCCGGCAGACTATCGGTCTGCAACCAGTTCTCCAGCTCCGCCAAGGCGCCAAGCGTCAGCTTCAGCACATGGCCCTCGCCATCCAGCACCAGCGCCACTTCGCCCGCATAGGGGTTCGCCATGATCAGAGCGCGGCGGTGAAGGTCAGCGCACCGGCTGAGGCGAGCGAGACCTCATAGGTCGCCTCGCCATCATGGGTGCCCGCATATTCGATCGAGGTGATCTGGAACGGCCCCTCCACGGTGCCGAAATCGGGAATGATCACCTGAAAATCGGGCACTTCCCCGTCAAAAAAGATCTGCCGGGCGCGTTCATCCGTGGTCTCGTCGCGGAAGATGCCCGATCCGCTGATCGCCGCCGTCTTTACGCCTGCGCCGCCCAGCAATTCCCGCCAGCCGCCGGTCGATTCCAGGCTTGTCACATCCACCGTCTCCGCATTGAAGCTCAGCCGCGAGGCGCGTAGCCCCGCCATGGTCTGGAACGACCCGTTGCCATCCAGATCGACCTTCAGCAGAAGGTCCTTGCCGTTTTGCGCTGCCATGTCATTCTCCAGTTAAATCAGAATATTGCACGTCAAAGCTGAAGCGGTATTCAGCTGTCATCCTCGTCCAGGCGAGCCCTGAACCACATCTCGATCCGCCGGTCCGCCCCGCTGCGCCCGGCCTGTGCGCGGTGGAATTGCACCCGTCCCGCACGCCCGCGCGCCAGGCTCAGCCCGCCATTCAAGAGCGCGTCCGACACGGCAGAGGCTGCCTGTTTCGCCTGATGATACCCGGCGGCGCTGCTGGTCACGGTCACGCTGAAATCATGCAGCGCGCCGCCGAAACTGCCGTCGGACCGGTCGCGCACCTTTTCCGGCCCAATGGTCACGTAAAGCGGTGGCAGCGGCCCCTCGGGCAGCGCGTCGAACACGTTGCTTCCGACGATCCCCGCAAGCGTCGCATCGCCGCTCAGCCGCCCGTAAACCGCCGTTTGCAACGCCGCCGTCATGCCATAGCTCATGTGCCCTCCTCCTCGGTGGCGAAGCAGGTCAGAAAGCGCCCGTCAGGGGCGCTCTCGGTCACTGCGTCGATGGTGAAGATCCGCGCCCCATCCCGGAACCGCTGCGAGGGCTTGGGCCGCGACGGCGCGCCTTGCGGGGCTGACCGGATGGTGATCCGGTAGCCGATCCGCGACAGCCCCGCCGCGTCGCGCCCCGTGCGCGGCAGCACCTCGGCCCAGATCGTGCCGAGCGGCGACCAGCTTTCGGTAAAGCCCCCCGCCCCGTCGGCCACCCGAACCGGCCCCTCCAACAGCAACCGGCGCGTCAGTTTCGGATGCCCGTTCATCCGCTCAGCCCCCGCATGCGGACCGACCGATAAGGCTCGATCAGCACCGCCACACCGCAGGCCATGCCCGCTTCGCCGGTGCCCTGCGCCTCGTAAAGCTCCGCCGCCTGCAACAGCACCGCCTGGCGCAGATCCGCAGGAATGCCATGCCAATCTAGCCCATAGCCTGCCGTAAACTCGATCTCGATGGACCCGCCCGAGGACGGGTTCGGCAGGCTGCTCACGGCCTCGATGGCCGGGCGATGGCTGTCCACACGCAAGCTATAGCTGCCCGGGTCCAGCACCGTTTCGGCCCCCGCCCGCGACACCAGCTTGACCGTATCGACCGTCGCCACCGGGGCCACCGGCAGCACCTGCGCCGTGACCGATTGCCAGTGGCTCAGATGCCAGCTGAACCCGCGCCGGAACAGGGCCTTGCCAATCCGCGCCTCGATCGCGGCCAGCGCCGCCCGCAGACAGCTTTCCAGCTGCGCGTCCTGGCTGCCGTCATCGGCAAAGCCGGAGGACAGGCGCAGGTGATCGGTCAGCTCGGTTATCGGCAGAAGGGCACTGGACACCGAAGACATTTCGACCATCATCATGTTGTTTTTTCTCCGCAAAGGACTGCCTCTTTAAGGGTGGCATGGCCGGGCCCCGCACCGCTCGGGCGGAGGACTAAAGGGCTGGAGGCCGCAAGGGCCCGCCCATGCCGCCCGCCCCGAGGAACCGGGACGGGTCTCGTGCCTCTGACGAGGGATCAGGCGATGCCGAATTTCAGCAGTTTGATCGCGGCAAAGTCGCTCACGTCACCGCCGACGCGCTTGGTGGCGTAGAACAGGACGTGCGGCTTGGCGCTGAACGGGTCACGCAGCACGCGCAGGTCGGGACGTTCGGCGATGGTGTAGCCCGCGCCGAAATCGCCGAAGGCAATCGCCATGGCGTCGCTGGCGATATCGGGCATGTCCTCGGCAATCAGCACCGGATAGCCCATCAGCCGTGCAGGTTCGCCCGCAGCCAGCCCGTCGGACCACAGGAAGCGGCCATCGGCATCCTTCATCTTGCGCACCGCACCGGCGGTTTTTGAGTTCATCACGAAAGACGCATTGGCGCGGTAGCGGGCCCCGAGTGCATAGACCAGATCGACAATCGCATCCGCCGGGTTCACCGCCGCGAAATCGCCCGCCGTGCCGGTGATGACATAGCCCAGGTTGCCCCAGCTCCAGCTTGCATCGTCCACGGTCGTGTGGGTCAGGAAGCCCGTGGGCTTGTCCACCCCGTCCCCGCTGACGAAGGCCATCGCCTCGGCTCGGGCGAATTTGTCGGCGATGCGGCCCGCCAGCCAGCCCTCGATATCGAAGGCGGTATCGTCCAGCAGCCGCTGAGACGCCTTGGGCAGCGCCGACAGCTCGTGCAGCGGGATGGAGATCTTCTCGATCTGCGGCGTGTCGGTTTCGGTCGTGGATGCGGTTTCCGTGGCCCAACCCGCGCCCACATCGGTGTGGTCAACCAGCACGTCGAACGAAGTCGCCTCGACATTCACCACATTGGCCACCGCCCGCAGCGAAGAGGCGCCCCGCAACACACCCTGGATCATCTCGGCGGTCTGCGGATCGACCAGATAGCCACCCTCGGCATTGACGGCGGTGTTGAGCGCCTTGCCCTCCAGCTCCAGCCCGCGCAACCCGTCATCATCGCCGGTGCGCAGGTAGGCCCCGATGGCCTTCTTGTGCGGGGCACCGTCTTCGGTGGTGGCGGAAAGCGCGGGGCGCAGATGGGTCATGGTCTTGGTGTTCAGCATGGAAATACGCTCTTCCTGTTTTTGAAGCTTCGTGGTCATGTCGTCCTGGAACTGGCTGAATTCGTTCAGAAACCCCGCCAGCGCTGATTTCACTTCGGTGGTGGCATCCGGTGCATTGCGCACAGCGGAGCCGCCCGAAGACTTGGTCTCGGTCTCGGTCATCACATCGTCCTGATTATTGAGAGAAATGCGGGGCCTTAACGCGCCGCCAGTTTGCGGCGGGCGTCCTGGAACACCGTCGCCAGTTCATGCAGGAAGTCGCCCTTGGCCTCCTCGGCCTTGTGGGCGCCCACCCGCGCCTGCGGCAGCATCGGGAAGGTCACCAGCGACACCTCCCAAAGCTCCACCTCGTTCAGAAGCCGCTGGCCCCTGTCATCCTTGGTCGCGCGCAACGTGCGGTAGCCGATGGACAGCCCGTCAATCGCGCCCGCTCCGATCAGCGCCGCCGCCTCGCGCCCCTTTTCCACCGCGTCGAGGATGCGGCCCTTGACCCAAAGGCCCTTGCCGTCCTCGCGCATCTCGTCCCAGACGCCAATGGGCTGTGCAGGGTCGTGTTGCCACAGCATCTTGACCCGGCGGCCCTGGTCCGACAGCCCCTTCAGGCTGCGCGCATAGGCCCCTTTCTGCACCACGTCGCCACCCTGGTCGCAGGCCCCGAACAGGCTCGCATAGCCCTCGATCACATGGCCGTCGCTTACCGTCAGCGCCTCGTCGAAGCGGCAGAACTTGGTCTCCAAGCCACTTGAGGAAAGTTCATACATTCCAATCTCCTATCCACCAGAGCTCATCTGAATGATCTCATTGATCGCCTGTGCCAGCACCACGCTGACCACGCCGAAAACCGCCAGCCACAGGCGTCTCTCGACCCGTTCCAGCGCCGTCTCAATCGCGTTCAGCCGGTATTCCAGCGCCTGCCAGCGTTCTTCGGCCACACGCTCATTGGCCTCGATCCGGGCATTGGCCGCGTCGAAGGGGGCATAGAGAAAGCGCGACCCGCCCGCCGTCCCCCGGTCGCTCATTCATCCTCCGCCAGCCGCGGCAGCCCCAGCATGGCGCGCTTCTCGGCCGCCGTCAGGAACTCCGCCTCCGCCACCCTGCGCCACTGCGCGTCGCGTTCCGTGGCCAGCGCCGGCACCTGGTCGAGATCGGGCCGCAGTTCCACCACCTCGCCGGAATAACCCGTCAGCCAATGCGCCAGCGACGCCAGCACCTTGGAGGCCAGCGGCAGCACCGTCAGGCGATAGAACGCCCGGTTCGCTTCGGCATAATTGGCGTAGGTCGCGTCGCCGGGGATGCCCAACAGCATCGGGGGCACCCCGAAGGCCAGCGCAATATCCCGCGCGGCAGCGTCCTTGGTCTTCTGGAATTCCATATCGGACGGGCTGAACCCCATCGGCTTCCAGTCCAGCCCCCCTTCCAGCAGCATCGGCCGCCCGGCATTTCGCGCGCCCTGATGGTGGCTTTCCATCTCCGCCTGCAACCGCTCGAACTGCTCGGCGGTCATCGTGCCCGCGCCGTCCGCTCCACGGTACACAATCGCGCCAGAGGGCCGCGCCGCATTGTCCAGCAGCGCCTTAGACCAGCGCGAGGCGCTGTTGTGCACATCCACCGCGTTCGCCGCCGCCTGCATGGGCGACAACCCATAGTGATCATCCTGCGGATGGAACAGCCGCACATGGCAGATCGGGCTCGCCCCCTGCACATGGAACCGGTGTTTCCTGGTCCCCACCGCATACTCATAGGCCACCGGCCAGCCATCGGCCCCCGGCACAAGGCTCATCCGATCCGATCGCAGCACATGCAACTCCCCCGGCATGCCACCATCGGGGCTTACCGCCTCCACATAGCCATTGCCCGACAGCAGCAGCTGCGCAAAGAGCGCCTCCAGGAACTCGCCCCGCCCCTGCGCCCCGTTGGGCCGCGACAGCAGCGCCATCAGCGGATGCACCTCATAGCGCCGTTCCACGTCCTGGCAGATCACCGGCAGCGCCGCCGCCGCCTCCGCGATCAGCTTGACCGACCGAAACCCCACCGGATTGCCGGAAAACCCCGTTTTCATCAGCGACACCGTATCGCGCGGGCTCCAGGCCACACGCCCCGCGCCCGCCCAGGCCACCACCCGCCCCGTGGCCGAGGCCTTGGCCTCCGGCACCTCCGGCTGCGTTCTCCGCAAGAAATCCAACACCATCCGCTTGTCTCCTTGGTCCATGTCAAAAGAGCGCCCCCGCGAAGCCCGCGAAAACGCTCCGAATAGGGCGGATGAACGCCCCTTGCGTCACAAATTCAGATCTGCCGGATGCCCGGCTTGGCCAACGCCCCGCGCGCGGGCAGGATCATCCCGTCGGTCAGCGCCCAAACCAGCGCGTCCACCCGGTCGGGGCTGCCCCGGCCTTCGTAGCCGGTGATGGTCATGCGGCACATCTGGTCCTCCAGATCTGCCAGCCCGCCCAGATGCGCGACCCGCCCCTGTTCATAGAGCGCTGCCACCGGCTCCGCCCGCGCGACCTTGCCACGCGACGCATGGACCGACTGCACATTGATCAGCGGATCGACCATCCGCACGGCATCCAGCACCAGGTCGCCGCCCTGATTGACCTCGGCCACCATACGGTCGGCCCCATGCCGGTGATAGGCCGCAACCGCCGCCTCGGCCCAGCCAGAGGCCGACACCCCGTGCACCGAACAATCTTCGATGACAACGGCGTGCCAGTCCCGCGGCGGACCCTCCTGAACGACCCCCACAACCACGATCCCGCAGGCATCAGACCCGGAATGCCCCGTCACCGGCGGGTCCACCGCCACCGTGATCCGCGCGCCGTCGGGCACCGCATCCGCCCGTGCGCCATCCAGCATCGCTTGCGTCCACAGCGCGCCCTCGGCCTCCTCGATCAGCTCGCCATCCAGCTCCTGTCGGCCAAGCCGCGTATCGCCGTAGCGCGCCCGCACCTCCTCCAGAAACGAATCCGCCAAGAACGCCCGGTTCGCCTCGGTAGGCGCGTGGGTCACACCCGTGCTGTCTCGCGCCAGCAGATCCTTCAGAACCCCCACATTGCGCGGCGTCGTCGTCACACAAACCTGCGGATGGTCCCCAAGACGAAGCCCGAACTGCAGCATGTCCCAGGTCTCCTCCGCCTTGGGCCACTTCGCCAGCTCATCGGCCCAGGCCGCATCAAACTGCGGCCCCCGCAACGCCTCCGGGTCATGCGCGGAATAAAGCCGCGCCTCCGCCCCGTTGGGCCAGACCAACATCCGTTCGCCCGCCACCCAGCGTGGCCGCCGGTCCGGGGGGGAGCAGGCCAAAAGCCCGCTCTCCCCCTTCACCATCACCGCCAGCGCCTGGTCATAGGTCTCCCCCACCAGCGCCACGCGCCGGGCACGACCGGGGGCAAGCGGCGTCGCCCCCTCGACCATTGACCGCACCCATTCGGACCCGGCCCGCGTCTTGCCCGCGCCGCGCCCGCCCAGCACCACCCAGGCCCGCCACAGCCCATCGGGCGGCAGCTGATGCGGCAATGCCCAGAACTCGAAAAGCCAGGGCAGCGCCGCCAGCGCATTGTCACTCAGCCCCGCCAGGAACCGTTCCACCGCCTCCTGCGGCACGCAGGCAAGCGAGGCGGAGCCCGATCTCAGCCCGGGCCGCATCGAGGTCGAGCTGCCCTGCCCCGATCTCTCCCATCCGCTGTCCTGTCGCATCGCGTGCCTTTCCTTCCAGGCCCATCGCCAGGATGAGCGCGTTGTTCATTTCCCGGATATGCTTCGGCACCTCCGTGGACTCGACCGGTTCCTCGGCCTTCAAGCGCTTGAGCGTGTCCCTCAAAACCTCCCGCGCGGTCTCGAACGCCTCCAGCGCGCCGTCCAGCATCTCCTGAAACGGCGTTTGATCTTCGTTCAATTGATCGGTCATTAGAAAATCCCCGTGCTTTCAAAAATGAACCCGCACGAGCAGAAATGAAAAAGCGACCTCCGAGGTCACCCACGGGGCCGCTTGCCCAGTTCTTCCAGCATGTCACAAGGTGTACACGGGACCGTTCGGTAAGTCAATAACTTTATTACTTTCAAAGGGTTAACACGCCAGCCTCACGGCAACAAACAGTTAAC
>NZ_MNBL01000168.1 GCF_001879695.1 Nioella sediminis | reverse complement strand
GACGCCGAAGGCGGCGAAACCCCTAGTTTTCCTGCGCTGCCCGCGCCGCTTCGATCGCCCGCCAGGCCTGCACATTCTCGTTGTGCTCGGCGAGGCTCGTCGCGAAGGCATGGCCCCCCGACCCATCCGCCACGAAGAACAGATAGTCCGTGCTGGCCGGGTTCACCGCCGCCTCAATGGCCGCGCGACCGGGGTTCGCAATTGGCGTCGGCGGCAGCCCGTCGATGCGATAGGTGTTCCACGGGTTGTTGTCATTGATCAGCTCGCTTTGCCGGATCCCCCGGCCAAGGAAGCCCCGCCCCTCGGATTCGCCATAGATGATCGTCGGGTCGGTCTGCAGCCGCATTCCCGCCTCAAGCCGGTTCACGAAAACCCCCGCGATCTCGCCGCGTTCATCGGCCACCCCGGTTTCCTTCTCGATAAGCGAGGCCATGATCAGCGCCTCCTCGACCGTATCATAGGGCAGGTCCTCGGCCCGCCCGGCCCAGGCCGCCAGCAGGATACCGGTCTGCGCATCGGCCATATCGGTCAGCATCTCGGAAATCAGCGTGCCGCGCGCCACCTCGTATGTGTCGGGCGCCAGCGTGCCCTCGGCGGGCAGATCCTCGACATCATCCTCCAGGAAATCCGCACCGCGCAGCCCTTCGACGATCTGCCAGACGGTCAGCCCTTCCGGCACCGACACCCGGTAGACAATCGGCGTGCCCGCCTCGACCAGCGCCACGTACTCGGCAGGAAGCTCCGCGCCGCCCTCGAAGGTCGCCAGTTCCACCTGCTCGCCCGTGCCCGGCACCCGTTCACGCAGCCGCATCTCGCCGCCGCCCGCGCCGCCACGGATCACATAAGTGGCCGTATAACGGAAGGTGGACGGCCCGCCGGAGGACAGGATCTCCATCACCTCGTCCATCGACACGCCCGCGGGAATTTCATAGTTCCCGAAGCGCAGATCCTCGGCCCGCTCCGTATAGCGCGCGCCAAGCCGGAAGATGGTGGCGCTGGAGATCACCCCCGCCGCTTCCAGGTTTTCCGAGACCGAGGCCAGGCTTTCCCCCCGCGACACTTCGAAATAGGTCGGTTCCGCCAGTGGCCCCGCAGAGGTGAACTGACGCTGCCCCCAGGCCACGGCCCCCGCGAATGCGATGAAGCCGACGATGAGCAGGCTCATCCCGTTGGCAGCGACATGTTTCCACATCAGTCGGTGACCTTACCCATAACGAGCGACGCGTTGGTGCCGCCAAAGCCAAAGCTGTTGGACAGCGCCACGTTGATCTCGCGCTCATGCTTGGCATTGGCGGCGAGGTTCAGCTTTGGCTCCACCGCCGGGTTATCCAGGTTGATCGTCGGCGGTGCCACCTGATCGCGGATCGCCAGGATCGAGAAGATCGCCTCGATTGCACCCGCAGCCCCCAGAAGATGCCCGACAGAGGATTTGGTCGAAGACATGGTGGCAAGCCCCGCCTTGTCGCCCAACAGACGCTCCACCGCGCCCAGTTCGATCGTGTCGGCCATGGTCGAAGTGCCGTGGGCGTTGATGTAATCCACCGCATCCGGCGTCAGGCCCGCGCGCTTCAGCGCCGCTTCCATGGCGCGGTAGCCGCCGTCGCCATCCTCGGAGGGTGCGGTGATGTGATAGGCATCGCCCGACAAGCCGTAGCCGAGGATTTCCGCGTAGATCTTGGCCCCGCGCGCCTTGGCATGCTCGTAATCCTCCAGCACCACGACGCCCGCGCCTTCGCCCATGACAAACCCGTCGCGGTCCGCGTCATAGGGGCGACTGGCGCGCTGCGGATCGTCCGCGCGCTTGGTGGACAGGGCCTTGCAGGCGTTGAACCCCGCGATACCGATCTCGCAGATCGCAGCCTCGGCTCCGCCTGCAACCATCACATCCGCGTCGCCCCACTGGATCAAACGGGCCGCGTCGCCAATCGCGTGCGCGCCGGTGGAACAGGCGGTCACGACCGCATGGTTCGGCCCCTTGAACCCGTAGCGGATGCTGACCTGACCCGAGATCAGGTTAATAAGCGAGCCGGGGATAAAGAAAGGCGACACCCGGCGCGGGCCCTTTTCCTTCAGCAGAATCGCCGTGTCGGCAATCGACGAGAGGCCACCAATGCCGGACCCGATCAGCACACCTGTGCGCAGGCGGCTTTCCTCATCCTCGGGCATCCAGCCCGCATCGCGCACGGCCTGTTCAGCGGCAGCCATGCCGAAAAGGATGAAATCATCGACCTTGCGACGTTCCTTGGGCGCCATCCAGTCATCGGGGTTGAACGTCCCGTCAGAGCCATCGCCGAGCGGCACTTCGCAGGCGTAGTTGGTGGCCAGATGCGAGGCATCGAAGCGCTGGATCGTCCCTGCCCCTGATTCCCCGGCCAACAGGCGGCTCCAGGTTTCCTCGATACCAGAGGCCAGGGGGGACACGATCCCCAGACCCGTGACAACAACTCGACGCATATTCCTGCCCCTTCCGGATGAGAGCTTATCGCGGTTTGATAACGTCAAGCGGGGGGCTTGGGCAATCCCTTGACAGGGGTTTTGCCCCGACCCCGCGACCTGCCGCCAATGCAAAACGGCACCCTATCAGGATGCCGTCTGCGAATTCTGGACCTGAGGCGAAGGGCTCAGGAGGCGTCGGTGATGAATTTGCACGCGTCGCCGAAGGTCTGGATGGTTTCGGCCGCATCATCGGGGATCTCGATGCCGAACTCTTCCTCGAAGGCCATGACCAGTTCAACGGTGTCCAGGCTGTCTGCGCCCAGGTCGTCGATGAAGGAGGCGTTCTCGGTCACCTTGTCTTCTTCCACGCTCAGGTGCTCGACAACGATTTTCTTCACGCGATCTGCGATGTCGCTCATCTTTTCGATCCTCATCCAGTTTGGTCGAAAGCCATTTTCCAGCCCTCGATCTGTAATGCGCCGGTATCGGCGGTTTGACGGGACCGGCAAAGGCCCCATACCGTCTGGCGCAAGCGCCCCCCGGCAAAATCTGCGCCGCCTATAGCACATCCGCAATCGAAGGCAACGGGGTTTGATCCGTTTTTGCCATTTCCCGCAGCCCCCCGCCTTAACCTTTCGGAATGATCCGCTCGGTACACTGGCCCCAGATGACCCGAATAAACAATGGGCTGGAGGATACGTTGACAGAATTCATCGGCTATATCGCGCTGCTCTGGCGCGCCCTGCAACACATGTCCGGGCTGCAGGCACTGATCTTCGGCATCGGGGCGTTCCTGATGGGAATCGCCCTGGCTCGCGCCGCACGGCGGCTCGGGGTGCATCCCGGCCGCCGCTTGTGGCGGATCGTAACGGCACGGTTTGGCCGCTCAAACCATCGCCATGCCGCCATTCACATGCATCGTCGTGCCCGTCAGGTAACCCGCCTCAGGTGAGGCCAGGAACAGAACCGCGCTGGCGATCTCTGCCGGGCTGCCCATGCGGCCCGCCGGAATCTGCGTCAGGATCTTGGATTTCTGATCGTCGGTCAGCTTGTCGGTCATCGCGGTCTCGATGAAACCGGGCGCAACCGCATTGACCGTGATGCCCCGGCTGGCCACCTCATAGGCCAGCGATTTCGACATGCCAATCATGCCGGCCTTGGAGGCGGCATAATTGCCCTGCCCCGGATTGCCGGTGGTCCCCACGACAGACGAGATGTTGATGATCCGGCCCCAACGCGCTTTCATCATGCCGCGCAAAACGCCTTTGCACAGCTTGAAGGTGGAGGTCAGGTTCACGTCGATCACCGACTGCCATTCCTCGTCGGACATGCGCATGAACAGGTTGTCGCGCGTGATGCCCGCGTTGTTGACCAGGATATCGACCGACCCCATGGCCTCGGCCGCCTGCTTGGGCAGCGCCTCGACCGCCTCCGGGTCCGACAGGTTGCAAGGCAGCACATGCGCGCGCGCGCCCAGCTCCGCGGCCAGTGCCTCCAGCGGCTCCACCCGCGTGCCGGACAGGCCGACCGTGGCGCCCGCAGCATGCAATGCGCGAGCGATATCGGCGCCGATGCCGCCCGATGCGCCGGTGATCAGCGCGTTTTTCCCTGTGAGATCAAACATGTCCCGTCCTTCCCTGATGTCGTGACGCCCGCCAGGGGCGCCAAATTTCTTCGAAGAAATTTGCAAGGCTCTTGCAAGAGCCTTCTCGCCCCGCTCAGCCCTCGGCCAATGCCGCCGCCGCAGCGCGGACCTCGTCTGGTGTGCCCACCTGCCGGGTCGCCAACGACCGGTCGATGCGCCGGATCATGCCGGTCAGCGCCTTGCCCGCGCCAATTTCCCATGTCTCGGTCACACCATTGGCGGCCATCCACATCACGCTTTCGCGCCAGCGGACAGATCCCGTGACCTGATCGACCAGATGACCGCGCAGCACGGGGGCCGCGCTTTCCGCCGCCGCCACCACATTCGCCACCACCGGCACGCGCGGTGCGCTCAGCTCCACATGGCTCAACGCCTCGGACATGGCGTCTGCCGCGGGCTGCATCAACGCACAATGGAACGGGGCAGAGACCGGCAGCATCACCGCCCGTTTCGCGCCCTCTCCCTTGGCGATCTCGACAGCCCGCTCCACCGCCTCGCGGTGGCCAGACACCACCACCTGACCCGGATCGTTGTCATTCGCGGCCTGGCAGACGGCCCCCTGGCTCGCGACCTGTGCCACGCGCATCGCGGTTTCGAAGTCGAGCCCCAGCAGCGCCGCCATCGCGCCCTCGCCCACCGGAACCGCCTCCTGCATGGCCGTGCCGCGAATGCGCAGCAGCCGGGCGGTATCCGCCAGAGACAGCGCCCCCGCCGCACAGAGCGCCGAATACTCCCCAAGCGAATGCCCCGCCACATAGGCCGCCGCCTCGACCGTCACACCCTCGGCCTCCAGCGCCGCCATCGCAGCCATGGAGGTTGCCATCAGGGCCGGTTGCGCATTGGCGGTCAGGGTCAGTTCGTCCTGCGTGCCGTCCCAGATCAGCGCCGACAGTTTCTCGCCCAGGGCTTCGTCCACCGCGTCGAACACCGCTTTCGCAGCCGGGTATTCATCTGCCAGGGCCTTGCCCATGCCGATGGTCTGGGCCCCCTGGCCCGGGAAGAGGAAGGCTCGTGTCATCCGCGTCAGCGCTCCGTTTCAAGCTATTGTTGCCCAAGGGGCTACCGCAACCGCTGGTCCGGCGCAATTGCCAAGCTCCCCGACCGGATCGCTAATGTTCCATGAAATGCGGAACGGGAGGCCCCTCTCCGGGAAAGAGCTGCACGAAGATCGAGGGGGCCAGGGCCCGCCAGCTGAGACTCAGATTGCCGAGAATCCATCGCGGACTGACCCGCGCGGGATGCGCGAGGACGTGATTAAACGGCGCCTCCGCCTCGGTCACGAAGAAGATTTCGGGATCGGCGGCGATCAGGAAGTCGCGTTCCCCCGCGGGCAGGCGAAATCCGGGCGCATCCACCCGGCTGTCCCACCAGGTCCACAGGCGGCCATGGGCATGCAGACAAGCAAACCCGTCACCGCGCATGTCCTCGTGGACATTCGGCAGATTCAGGCTGCGCGCCAATCGCTTGGTCTGGTTCCAATCCAGCATCGCCGTCGGCCCCATATCTTCACCCCCAGAAGGTTAAGGGATTCCTTGATTACGTCAAAAGAAAACCCTGACGCCTGCAGAGGTTTACCTTAGGTCAATTTGGGAGAAAGTAAACATTTCCGGTCATGTGGAGTGTTTTTTCGGGCCGGACGCGGCACTCCCATCAGTCTGGGCCGCTCATGCCCAAGGGCGACGGGTTACAGCCATGCAGCGTTCCGGGGCAGGTCAATTTCGGCCATTGCCGTTGCCATTCCCGTTACCGTTGCCATTCCCGTTACCGTTGCCGTTTCCTGCGGGGCCATCGTCATCAGTCGTGTCCCCCACGCATTGAGGCGCATTGCCGGGGTTCGAGGCATCGCACCCATCCGCATCGTTGCCATGGCCATTGTTGCCGTTGCCGTTGCCGTTGCCGTTGCCGTTGCCGTTGCCGTTGCCGTTGCCGTTGCCGTTGCCGTTGCCGTTGCCGTTGCCGTTGCCGTTGCCGTTGCCGTTGCCGTTGCCGTTGCCGTTGCCGTTGCCGTTGCCGTTGCCGTTGCCGTTGCCGTTGCCGTTGCCGTTGCCGTTGCCGTTGCCGTTGCCGTTGCCGTTGCCGTTGCCGTTGCCGTTGCCGTTGCCGTTGCCGTTGCCGTTGCCGTTGCCGTTGCCGTTGCCGTTGCCGTTGCCGTTGCCGTTGCCGTTGCCGTTGCCGTTGCCGTTGCCGTTGCCGTTGCCGTTGCCGTTGCCGTTGCCGTTGCCGTTGCCGTTGCCGTTGCCGTTGCCGTTGCCGTTGCCGTTGCCGTTGCCGTTGCCGTTGCCGTTGCCGTTGCCGTTGCCGTTGCCGTTGCCGTTGCCGTTGCCGTTGCCGTTGCCGTTGCCGTTGCCGTTGCCGTTGCCGTTGCCGTTGCCGTTGCCGTTGCCGTTGCCGTTGCCGTTGCCGTTGCCGTTGCCGTTGCCGTTGCCGTTGCCGTTGCCGTTGCCGTTGCCGTTGCCGTTGCCGTTGCCGTTGCCGTTGCCGTTGCCGTTGCCGTTGCCGTTGCCGTTGCCGTTGCCGTTGCCGTTGCCGTTGCCGTTGCCGTTGCCGTTGCCGTTGCCGTTGCCGTTGCCGTTGCCGTTGCCGTTGCCGTTGCCGTTGCCGTTGCCGTTGCCGTTGCCGTTGCCGTTGCCGTTGCCGTTGCCGTTGCCGTTGCCGTTGCCGTTGCCGTTGCCGTTGCCGTTGCCGTTGCCGTTGCCGTTGCCGTTGCCGTTGCCGTTGCCGGAAGAGCTTCCCGAACCAGTCGTGATCGTCAATCCGCCAGTGTCTCCGCCAGATCCGGAAATCAGGGTTCCTCCGCCCGAGCCACTTTGCCCCGAGTCACCGCCGGAGGTAATGACCAGCTCCGCCCCGGACCCGTCACCGGAGCCGTCCGTGATGATCAGGACCGGATCGTCATTGTCGCTGGAACCGGACGTGATTGTCAGCCCTTCGCCCGCGTTGCCATTGCCGTTGCCCCCTGCGTTGCCATTGCCGTTACCACCGCCATTTCCGTTGCCCTGCCCACCAGAGCCACCGGAACCATCAGAAGCATTCTCGGCATTGTTATTCGGTCCGGAATTCCCCGGCGCCTCCTGATCTCCATTACCGAATCCGTTGTTTCCATGGGAGCTTCCGCCACCAGTATTCTGGTCGCCGCCGCTCTGAGCGGACTCGCCCGAGCCGCCATCGCCACCGGCGCCATCCCCCCCGGCCCCGTCCGAAGCCGCATCGCCCGAGCCAGCCGCGTCTTCCGCGCCAGTGCCCGCGTCGTCCCCGTCTGCCCCGTCTGCCCCGGACTCGGAGCCATCGCCCTCTGCCCCGTCTTGCCCGGACCCGGACCCATCCTCCTCCGCATCGGAATCATCGTCCTGCGCAGCGCTCGACCCGCCAGTCCAGCCGCCGGATCCCGCTGCTTCGTCGGAATCGCCTGCGCCCTGATCCTGTCCGCCCGTATTGAACGAGGTCACGATGATGGAATTGCCGTCCAGATGATCCGCCGTGTCGCGCGATGCGTCCGCAACGCCGGAGATGATTTCGCCCGAAACGACCAGCGCAAGGGCCACGGTCAAGAAAACCAGCGGCACCATGTCTACGGTCACGGCCCCGCCTTCATTCCTGACAAATTGCTTCACACGACGCATGATCCGAGCCACTGAACGCTGAAATGAACTTGTATCGGCGAATTTACCCATCTAACCGGGTACAAAATGCGGCGCTCCGATGGTCATTCCGTGCCAGGACGCTCAATCCGAGCTTTGCCGCGCGGACAGGACACCCCCGGGCCGTCAGCAGCCGAATCCCCCTTGATCCCCTGCCCCAACCGTCTATAAGGCGGGCTTCCTCCGCCGTTGCCTATGCACCGGCGTGGTCTCTCGTGGTCCGGGGGGCGGAGGACAACGCCCCGGCCTTTGAAACGCGCCTTGAAACAAGACTGGAGATGACATGCCTCTCTACGAGCATGTGATGATCGCGCGTCAGGACCTGTCCAACGCGCAGGCCGAAGGGCTCATCGAACATTTTGGCGCAATCCTGTCGGACAATGGCGGCTCTGTCGTCGGCTCCGAATACTGGGGCGTCAAGACCATGGCCTACAAGATCAACAAGAACCGCAAGGGTCACTATGCCTTCCTGCGCACCGACGCCCCGTCGGCCGCCGTTCAGGAAATGGAACGCCTGATGCGCCTGCATGACGACGTGATGCGCGTTCTGACCGTCAAGGTCGACGCCCATGACGAGGGCCCCTCGGCCCAGATGCAGAAGCGGGACGACCGTGACGGTCGCCGCGAGCGCCGCTAACCCATAGGGAAGGACTTTCAAAATGGCCGCAAAACCGTTTTTCCGCCGCCGCAAGACCGACCCGTTCGCGGGCGAGAACGCGCCGAAGATCGACTACAAGGACACCCGTCTGCTGCAGCGCTACATCTCTGAGCGTGGCAAGATCGTGCCGTCCCGCATCACCGCCGTTGGGGCAAAGAACCAGCGTAAACTGGCCCGCGCCATCAAGCGCGCCCGGTTCCTGGCGCTGCTGCCCTACGCCGTCAAGTAAGGAGAGCTGACCAATGGACGTTATCCTTCTGGAACGCGTGGCCAAGCTTGGTCAGATGGGCGATGTAGTATCCGTCAAGGAAGGCTACGCGCGCAATTACCTGCTGCCGCAGCGCAAGGCGCTCCGCGCCAACCAAAGCAACATCGATGCTTTCGAAGCCCAGAAAGCGCAGCTCGAAGCGCGCAACCTGGAAACCAAGGCGGAAGCCGAGGATCTGGCGGGCCGCCTGGGTGGTCAGCAGTTCATCGTGATCCGCTCGGCCTCTGATTCCGGCGCGCTCTACGGCTCCGTCACCACCCGTGACGCTGCCGATGCCGCCACCGAAGCCGGCTTCTCGCTCGATCGCAAGCAGGTTGCCCTGACCCGCCCGATCAAGGAACTGGGTCTGCACACCGTTCTGGTGAACCTGCACCCCGAGGTCGAGGTTGAGATCGAACTGAACGTGGCCCGCTCGGTCGAAGAAGCGGAGCTTCAGGCCTCCGGCAAGTCGATCCAGGAACTGGCTGCCGAAGCGGAAGCCGCTGCCGAGTTCGAAATCGCCGAACTGTTCGACGATATCGGCTCTGCCGCACTGGACGATCTCGATGGCGAGGGCGACGCTGCCCCCGCTGCCGAAGACGCATCGGAAGAAGGCTCGGAAGAGGCCTGATCCGTACCCCCCTTTCGGGGACAGTGATGACCGCGCCCTTCGGGGCGCGGTTTTTTTGTGCCGGACGCGGCAAAGAAAAAGGCCCGCCCCGGATGGGACGGACCTTTCGGTGTGGTGTGTCCGCGCGGGCTTACTTGCCGTCGTCCACCGGAGCCGGTGCCGGAGCGGGAGCAGGTGCAGGCGCAGGTGCCGGTGCCGGTGCAGGGGCCGGTGCAGGTGCAGGGGCCGGTGCAGGTGCAGGTGCCGGAGCAGGCGCAGGCGCAGGTGCAGGTGCAGGTGCCGGAGCGGGCGCAGGCGCAGGTGCCGGAGCAGGCGCGGGTGCCGGAGCAGGCGCAGGTGCCGGCGCGGGTGCAGGTGCAGGTGCAGGCGCAGGGGCCGGTGCAGGCGCAGGCGCAGGCGCGGGTGCAGGCGCGGGTGCAGGCGCGGGCGCGGGTGCCGGAGCAGGCGCAGGTGCCGGTGCAGGTGCAGGTGCAGGCGTATCAGCCGGGGCAAAGCCGCCACCCGGTGCGGGGGCAGCGCCGCCTGCGACGGGCATCGTCTGGATGGTCAGCTGAGCGTTACAGCTGTTGCCGCCATAGGTCCCGACCCAGACATCCACGCGGCCATTGAGGTTTTCAGCACCGGACACGGTCATGCGCGGATCGAGGTTGCCGTTGGAATCGTCGTCAAAGAGCCAGGTGGTATTGACGGTGTTGACCAGAAGGGTCGCATCGCATTCGGACACGACGCTCATTTCCAGCGCGTAGTTGTCCATGCCACTCAGGATCAGCGAATAGGTCGGCACGGCATTGGCATAGCCCAGACCGGGCAGACCACAGGCCTGGACCGAGAACTGGCCGCCCGCGATCGTCGGGGCGGTCTGCGGCGTGGTCAGCATGTCGCCGGTGAATTCATAGGACGGGCCGGGCTGCATGAAGCTGGGGCAAGCCAGCGCAGCGGCGCTTCCAGCGAGCAGGATGGCGGCAGAGGTCAGCAGGGTTTTCATGTCGGGAAACTCCCATATCGGCAGTGAACGGGGCTTGGGAAAATGGCCGGGCGTCGAACGGGGCGCGGGCCAGGGAAAGCGGAAAGGCCGCAGCGGGACGGCCTTTCCAATCTCAACTCAGAGGAGAGCCTGGATCAGTTGTACCAGGTTTCCATTTCCAGCGTGGCCGAGCAGGTCGACGGACCGTAGGTGCCAACCCACACATCGATGCGGCCCTGGGTGTTGGAGGTGCCGTAGAGGTTGATGCGGGGGTTCGGGTAGCCGCCGGAATCATCATCGAAGAACCAGGAGGCGTTGGCCGAGTTCACCAGCAGGACGGTGTCACAGGCAGCCTGGGACACTTCGATCTCCAGACGGCCATAAGGCGCCATGCCCGAGGTGTAGAACGAGAAGTCGGGCTGCGAGATCACGTAGCCGGTGTGGTTGAACCCGCAGTTGCGGAGGTACTGGCCACCGCCGGCAATCACGCCGTAGGAACGGGGGGTGTACAGGTACTGACCGGTCACCGAGAAGGACTGGCGGCCCTGGGTGATGGTCGGACACGCCGAGGCGGCTGCCGTCAGCGAGATCAATACAAGGAAAGCTGAAAGAATGGTGCGCATCTGGATAACTCCTTAATTTGTCATGCACAGTCTGTATAGATCAGTCTTAGTGTCGTGTCTACACTTTTTTTGCCGATCCGGTGATTTTTTTGTCAGCCATCGGTTTCAAGGATCAGATCCCCATAGCATGTCTGCCCGTCATAGCTGCCGACCCAGATATCCACGCGCCCGTTCAACAAGGCCGATCCGCGCAGGTTGATCTCTGGATTGTGGCCGTAAGGGCCGTCATCGTTATAGTGCCAGCTCCCGTCCGCGGCATTTACCAGCAGGACGGAATCGCAAGGGGCCTCGACCCGAATCTCCAGCGGGTAATGATCCATTCGGGCCAGGCGGAAGGACATGGTCGGCGCGGCAGAAACGTATCCGGGATACTGAATGCCGCAGCTCGCCAGTGCATAGTCGGTGCCGACCTGCACGCTGTATTCGCGCGCATGGGTCAGGATATCGCCAGTGTAGCCGTAGTCCACATCGCCCCCCATTCGATAATCCGGACAGGCTTGCGCGGCGGCGGCGGCAAGCGTCAGGGTTGCGGCTAGAAAAAGAGGTTTCATCGTCAATCTCCGGGTATGGCAGGCAATAATTGCCCCGGTGTGTCTGTCTGCCCCGATCTGCATGAAATCCGCGTCGGAGCCCTTAGGGGGAAAGGGCCACCCCGAAAGGTGGCCCCTGCCCTTATCTGTGCCTGGTCTTAGTTGTACCAGGTTTCCAGCTCGACCACGGCCGGGCAGGACGTCCCGTTATAGGTACCCACCCACAGGTCGAGACGACCGTTCAGAGCACCCGAGGACGGGATGTTCAGCTCAGGCTGCAGGTTGCCGCGGCTGTCATCGTCGAAATACCAGGTGGTGTTCGGCGTGTTCACCAGAAGCGTGGTGTCACAGGAGGCGCTGGTCACTTCGATCTCGAGGCGGCCATAGCTTTCCATACCGGACAGCATGAACGAGTAGTGCGGGATGGTGTTGGCATAGCCACGGCCACCCACGCCACAGGACGAGATGTTGGTGTTGCCACCGGCCTGCACGTTGTAGCTGGTCGGGCTGTAGAGCTGCTGGCCGGTGATGTAGATCATCTGACCGGGCTGCTGCCAGGACGGGCATCCACCAGCGGGTGCGGGCGTCGGGGTCGGAGTCGGCGCAGGGGCCGGAGTCGCGGCGTTGTGCCAGGTCTCCAGTTCCACCACGGCCGGGCAGGACGTACCGCTATAGGTGCCCACCCACAGATCCAGACGACCGTTCAGCGACGCCGAGGACGGGATGTTCAGCAGCGGCTGCAGGTTGCCCCGGCTGTCATCGTCGAAATACCAGGTGGTGTCCGGCGTGTTCACCAGCAGAGTGGTGTCGCAGGACGCGCTGGTCACTTCGATTTCCAGACGGCCGTAGTTCTCCATCCCCGACAGCATGTAGGAATAATGCGGGGTCGGGTTGGCATAGCCACGGCCACCCACGCCACAGGACGAGATGTTGGTGTTGCCACCGGCCTGCACGTTGTAGCTGGTCGGGCTGTAGAGCTGCTGGCCGGTGATGTAGATCATCTGACCGGGCTGCTGCCAGGACGGGCATCCACCAGCGGGTGCGGGCGTCGGGGTCGGAGTCGGCGCAGGGGCCGGAGTCGCGGCGTTGTGCCAGGTCTCCAGTTCCACCACGGCCGGGCAGGACGTA
>NZ_MNBL01000167.1 GCF_001879695.1 Nioella sediminis | reverse complement strand
GCAACTCCGCCAGGATCCGGTACGCCTTTGCCGGGGCCTCATACCAAAGCCGCAGGCCCCATTCTTGATGGTCAAGAATTGCTTCGGATAGTTGGGGCCAACGTTGCACGAATACAGGGCCGACATATGTCTCGCAAATCCGGCGCAGGGTGCGAATGCCATTCTGACGCTCTAACGCTGTCGCCATGATTTCAGCCATGCAGGGATGCGAAACCGGAGGACGTTTCAGCGCTTCACCGCGAGGCCTGCAGTCCGCCAGAACACCCGCTCGAGTGATAAGATTCTTGTGCCGAAAGCCTCCATCGAAATAGCCAAGCGCGCTGACAAGAAGAGCATCAAATTCCTTCAGAGGAATTTCGTTGGTTCCGGCGGGAGACATGAACGGTGGATGGGTTTTAACAATCTTGCCAGGTACCAGCCGATCGTCTTCCACCAGGAAATCAGGTCCGGATCCACCAGGAATGACATAAAAATGGCAATCAAAACCCTTGGCACGGAGGTTCTCTGCACGCTGCTCATAAGCTCTTTTCAGCGCGGCTGATTGCGAGTTACCGATGACAAGGACCTTCATGAACTGCCCTTCCTTTATTTAGATAAATGGCTTTGATCAGGTGACAATTCCAA
>NZ_MNBL01000166.1 GCF_001879695.1 Nioella sediminis | reverse complement strand
TGTTCACCAGAAGCGTGGTGTCACAGGAGGCGCTGGTCACTTCGATCTCGAGGCGGCCATAGCTTTCCATACCGGACAGCATGAACGAGTAGTGCGGGATGGTGTTGGCATAGCCACGGCCACCCACGCCACAGGACGAGATGTTGGTGTTGCCACCGGCCTGCACGTTGTAGCTGGTCGGGCTGTAGAGCTGCTGGCCGGTGATGTAGATCATCTGACCGGGCTGCTGCCAGGACGGGCATCCACCAGCGGGTGCGGGCGTCGGGGTCGGAGTCGGCGCAGGGGCCGGAGTCGCGGCGTTGTGCCAGGTCTCCAGTTCCACCACGGCCGGGCAGGACGTACCGCTATAGGTGCCCACCCACAGATCCAGACGACCGTTCAGCGACGCCGAGGACGGGATGTTCAGCAGCGGCTGCAGGTTGCCCCGGCTGTCATCGTCGAAATACCAGGTGGTGTCCGGCGTGTTCACCAGCAGAGTGGTGTCGCAGGACGCGCTGGTCACTTCGATTTCCAGACGGCCGTAGTTCTCCATCCCCGACAGCATGTAGGAATAATGCGGGGTCGGGTTGGCATAGCCACGGCCACCCACGCCACAGGACGAGATGTTCGTGTTGCCACCGGCCTGCACGTTATAGCTGGTCGGGCTGTAGAGCTGCTGGCCGGTGATGTAGACCATCTGGCCGGGCTGCGCCCAGGTCGGGCATCCGCCAGCGGGCTGCGGGGCCGGTGCGGGCGTCGGGGCCGGGGCCGGTGCGGGGGCCGGTGCCGGAGTCGCGGCGTTGTGCCAGGTTTCCAGCTCAACCGTGGCCGGGCAGGAGTTGCCGCTATAGGTGCCCACCCACAGATCCAGACGACCGTTCAGCGACGCCGAGGACGGGATGTTCAGCAGCGGCTGCAGGTTGCCCCGGCTGTCATCGTCGAAATACCAGGTGGTGTCCGGCGTGTTCACCAGCAGAGTGGTGTCGCAGGACGCGCTGGTCACTTCGATTTCCAGACGGCCGTAGTTCTCCATCCCCGACAGCATGTAGGAATAATGCGGGGTCGGGTTGGCATAGCCACGGCCACCCACGCCACAGGACGAGATGTTCGTGTTGCCACCGGCCTGCACGTTATAGCTGGTCGGGCTGTAGAGCTGCTGGCCGGTGATGTAGACCATCTGGCCGGGCTGCGCCCAGGTCGGGCATCCGCCAGCGGGCTGCGGGGCCGGTGCGGGCGTCGGGGCCGGGGCCGGTGCGGGGGCCGGTGCCGGAGTCGCGGCGTTGTGCCAGGTTTCCAGCTCAACCGTGGCCGGGCAGGAGTTGCCGCTATAGGTGCCCACCCACAGATCCAGACGACCGTTCAGCGACGCCGAGGACGGGATGTTCAGCAGCGGCTGCAGGTTGCCCCGGCTGTCATCGTCGAAATACCAGGTGGTATCCGGCGTGTTCACCAGAAGCGTGGTGTCGCAGGACGCGCTGGTCACTTCGATTTCCAGACGGCCGTAGTTCTCCATCCCCGACAGCATGTAGGAATAATGCGGGGTCGGGTTGGCATAGCCACGACCACCCACGCCACAGGACGAGATGTTCGTGTTGCCACCGGCCTGCACGTTATAGCTGGTCGGGCTGTAGAGCTGCTGGCCGGTGATGTAGACCATCTGGCCGGGCTGCGCCCAGGTCGGGCATCCGCCAGCGGGCTGCGGGGCCGGTGCGGGCGTCGGGGCCGGGGCCGGTGCGGGGGCAGGTGCGGGCTGGAAGCCACCGCCGCCAGGGGCCGGAGCGGGTGCAGGGGCCTGCGCGTACCAAGTTTCCATGTTCAGCGTCGCGTCGCAATAGGTGCCGTTATAAGTGCCCACCCAGACGTCAAGACGGCCATTGAGATTGTTGGCGCCACGGATTTCCAGGCGCGGGTCAAGGTTGCCGTTGGAATCGTCGTCGAACATCCAGGTGGTGTTCGCGGTGTTCACCAGCAGGACGGCATCACACTGGCTGACCACATCGGCCACGAGGTAATACTGGTCCATGCCCGACAGGTAGAAGCTGAAATCGGGTGCGCTGGTGACCCAGCCGGTGCGGTTCACGCCCGGCACGCCACAGTTGGCAATGTTGTTCTGTCCACCGGCCACAACGCCGAAGCTTTGCGGCGTATAGAGCTGATCTCCGGTATAGGTATAGCTGGCGCCGGTCTGACTATATGTCGGACAGGCTGCCGCCGCCGTCGTCATGGCGATGAGGCCGAATGCGGCCGTTGCTAGGTATCTCACGGGTTTTCCTCCAAAGATACGGGGGTGATGATCATGAACAGAATGTGTCCCAAAGCGCCGGGCGGTCATGATCTTTTCCGACCGGCTCGGCCCTGCCCGTTCGGACAGGACCGTTGAACAGAGGCGGCGCGCGCCTCTGTCATTCGCAAAAACTGATTGGCATTCCCGGATCATCGCGGCCTCCGGGTCGGGTGGTGATCGCGCGTGGCGCGGACCGGAACGGGTCGTGCATCAAGACGGATCAGGGGGGCGGCGAGGATATGAACAAGGATAAAGAGACCTGCCGCGATGGCTGGAAGCAGTCCCGTATGGATCATGTTCATCGGCAGAACCGATCGCATGTCCGTTTCCTCCCTTTGGTTCCCTACAGCACATTCGGGGGCCGCTTGGGCCGTTTCACCTGTGAAACCGGTCAGGCCTATGGCGGGCCGAATCCGCTTTCCGACGTGCGACGGGACGCGTGCCCATCTGGGTGTAGGTGCCGCAAGCGGCGCTAAAGGTTCAAAAAAATCGTCACCAGCATGGCACAGGATTATGGCTCGAGCAAAGCATAACCGGGTTATGCGCGGCATGGCCAATGAAAACTCGGACCATTTGGCAAAAATATTGTTTCCCAATCGGGGCTTTGCGCGCATCAAATCGCAACAAGAAAAGGGCCGCGCCGTAGCGCAGCCCCTTGTTTCGGCCCAGTTGGGTCGGGATTATTCTTCTTCCAGCGCCTCGACAGCCGCCTGAAGCTCGTCCTTGGTGACCTCTTTTTCGGTCACGGAGGACATTTCGAAGACGAAATCGACGACCTTGTCTTCAAACAGCGGCGCGCGCAGCTGCTGCTGAGCGGCCTGGTTTTGCTGGATGAACTCGAAGAACTGACGTTCCTGGCCCGGATACTGACGCGCCTGGTTCATGATCGCCTGGGTCATCTCGGCGTCAGAAACCTGAACCTCGTTCTTCTGACCAAGCTCGGCCAACAGCAGGCCAAGGCGCACGCGGCGTTCGGCCAGACCGTTATGTTCGTCGGTCGGCTCGATCTCGGGGTGATCGTGGCCCTGAACGTCGGGGTTTTCCTCGTGCCACAGTTGATGCGCGATCTGCTTGGCTTCAGCCTCGACCAGCGAGGGCGGCAGGTCGAATTTCACCGCCTGATCCAGCTGATCGAGAAGCTTGCGCTTCATGACCGCGCGGGCCGCACCGGCATATTCGGCCTTCAGACGCTCTTCGATCTGGCCTTTCAGCGCGGCGAGGTCTTCGGCACCGTATTTCTGGGCCAGCTCATCGTCGATCTCGGCGGCGACGGGCTTCTTCACTTCCTTGACGGTGCAGTCAAAGACAGCGGCCTTGCCGGCCAGATGCTCGGCGCCGTATTCCTCGGGGAAGGAGACCTCGACGGCCTTCTCTTCACCGGCTTTCACGCCGACCAGCTGTTCCTCGAAACCGGGGATGAAGCTGTTGGAGCCCAGAACCAGCGGGTAATCCTCAGCCGATCCGCCTTCGAAGGCTTCGCCGTCAACCTTGCCGACGAAGTCGATCACGACCTGATCGCCATCGGCGGCCTTGCCCTTCTTGGTGGCGAAGTTCTGCGCCGACTCGGCCAGGTTCTTCAGCGCGTCCTGAACGTCATCCTCTGCCGGGGCGACGACAAGTTTCTCAAGGCTCAGCGCCTTGTAGTCGACCTCGGGGATTTCGGGCAGCTTTTCATAGGACATGGAGACGACCACATCGTCGCCCTCTTTCCAGTCCTCATTGACCATCTTCACCTCGGGCTGCATCGCCGGGCGGTCACCGGATTCCTCCAGATGGGCCTGCATGGCGCCATCGACGGATTCCTGCATGGCTTCGCCCATGACGCGGGGGCCGAACTGCTTTTTCAGCAGCGCCATCGGCACCTTGCCCTTGCGGAAGCCCTTCATCGCCACTTCGGGGCGGGCCTCTTCCAGCTTCTCGTTGACTTTGGCTTCCAGCTCGGCCCCGGTGATCGTGATCTCGTAACCGCGCTTCAGCCCTTCGTTCAGGGTCTCATTGACCTGCATGTTTTTCCTCGTTCGCCGGGCCCGTGGCATCCATGGGGACGCGACGGGATAAGAAAATCTGTGGCCTTCTAGGGTGGCGGGGGCGGGCATGCAAGCCCAAAGCCGGGGCCGATGGCCCGAATGACGGGGAATCCCGCGCATTCCTGATTTTCTTGGCGCCGAGTCGGGCTTGACATATCCGACTCTTTTAATCAGATTAAGCGCGTCACCAGCCAGCCTCCCGCAGCCACTGACGCCAACAGGAACCGCGACAGACGCAGCATTCGAGCTGCCCGGAAACAGGAGTGCCCCAAGATGACCGCCCAGATCCCCCTGCCCCAAAGCCTGGCCCAATCCGCGCCGGTCCACAGTGCCGATGACTTGCTCGGCGACAGCCGCGTCGCCTATATCGCGCTGGAGGATCAGGTCTACACCTTGCGCCTGACGCGGGCGGGCAAGCTGCTGCTCACCAAGTGATCAGCCGGGCATGCGCCCGCCGCTGATCCGGGTGATCTCTCGCGCCGCACGGGCAACGGCGGCGCCGAACCCTGCCACGCTGCCCGCATCAAACCGCGCATCGGGGCCAGAGACCGAAACGCCTGCGCAGGGCAACCCGTTTTCATCGAAGATCGCGGCCCCCACGCAGGACATGCCCTCGAACCGTTCCTCCCGATCAAAGGAAAAACCGCGCGCGCGGGTCAGCGCGAGGTCTTCGAACAGGGCAGCGGGGGTCGCCAGCGTGTTCTCGGTGAACCGCTGCAACCCCGCCCCCTGCAAGAGCTTCTGCGCCTGATCCTCTGCCATCGCCGCCAGAATCGCCTTGCCGGTGCCAGACGCGTGCATCGGGGTGCGCGCGCCGGGCGGGAAGAAGGCGCGCACCGGGTTCTTGGTTTCCACCTGCCCGACAAAGACCACCTCGGCCCCGTCGGGCACGGCAAGGTTCGCGGTCTCTGCCGTTTCGCGCATGAGCTGCGGCAGGATCACCTGCCCCGCCTCCACGATGCCGTTGCGTGAGAGGTAAGAGACGCCGGTGCGATAGGCCTCAAGCCCGATCATCCAGTCCTGACGGTCCTCGTCGAAACTGACGAAACCGCGTTTTTGCAGGGTGGTCAGGATGCGGTGCGTGGTGGCCGTGGGCACGCCCGCCGACAGCGCCAGATCGGTCAGCGTCGCCCGTTCCGCCTGCGCCAGCGTGGTCAGCAGCCCGAGCGCCCGGTCGAGCGAATTGAGCGTACTGGCAGAGCTTTCCCTGAACTGCGACTTGGGCCGCCCGCGGGCGCGTTTCTGATCTGCCATATCGGGGCCTTTCTGGGGTGCGAATCCGGGTGGTGTGAGGCGCGCGTGGCACCCCTTCCCTACATTATGGAATTATTTTCCATTTTTTGCGATAAATAATTTCCCATGTAATACAAATGGTTTGTGTGCCTCTCATCCCCTTCAAAAACCTTTTCTGAGAAAATTGCAAAACCCTGCGCCGTGCCCGATCTTGTGGGCATAGCGGAGGATACCCCCATGTCGAACCAGAACCCGATCTTCATTCCCGGCCCCACCAACATGCCCGACCGGCTGCGCCTTGCGATGCATGTGCAGACGCAGGATCACCGCGCGCCCGATTTCGTCGAGACCTTCGCCCCGGTGCTGGAGGACACGAAGCGTGTGTTCGGCAGCACGGAGGGCACAATCATCACCTTCCCCGCCAGCGGCACTGGTGGGTGGGAGGCCTCGGTCACCAACACGTTGTCGCCCGGCGACCGGGTTCTTGTCGCACGGTACGGCATGTTCAGCCATCGCTGGATCGACCTGTGCCAGCGCCACGGGCTGGAGGTTCAGGTGATCGACTGCGATTGGGGCGCAGGGGCGCCCGCCGATGCGTTCGAGGCCGCATTGACCGCCGACAGCGCCCACAAGATCAAGGCCGTTCTGGTTACCCATAACGAAACCGCAACCGGCGTCGTCTCGGACATTGCCGCCGTGCGCCGGGCGATGGATGCGGCCAGCCATCCCGCGATGCTTTTCGTCGATTGCGTCAGTTCGCTCGCCTCGATGCCCTTCGAGTTCGACGCCTGGGGCGTGGATATCGCGGTGTCCGGGTCTCAGAAAGGGTTCATGCTGGCCACCGGCATGGCGATCCTCTGCGTCAGCCCCAAGGCGCTGGCGGCGATGGACACGGCCACCCTGCCCCGCACCTTCTTTGACTTCCGCGACATGATGAAGGCCAATGCCTCGGGCGGCTTCCCCTATACCCCGCCCCTGCAACTGATCTACGGTCTGCGCGAAAGCCTGAAGATGCTGTTCGAGGAAGGGTTGGAGAATGTCTATGCCCGCCACCATCGGCTGGCCGAGGGCGTGCGTCGGGCCGTCGATGCCTGGGGGTTGAAGCTGGTCGCGCAGTCGCCAGACCTCTATTCCGACACCGTCAGCGCGATCTATGTGCCGGATGGCTTCGACAGCAACGCCCTGACCGACCATGCCTTCAACGCCTATGGCGTCAGCTTCGGCATCGGGCTGGGGCAGATGAACGGCAAGGCCTTCCGCATCGGCCATCTGGGCAGCCTGACCGATGTCATGGTGCTGTCGGGGCTGGCGACGATCGAGATGGCGATGGCGGATCTGGACTATCCGATCACGCTCGGCTCCGGCGTTTCGGCAGCGCAGGAGTATTTCCGCGCCAACCGGGCCGGCACCCTGAAATCGGCAGCATAAGGAGGCCCAAGATGCTGGACGCAACCACAGCCGTAGACACCCTGACCATCGACGACATGCGCGCGGCGCATGAGCGGATCAGGCCCCATGTCCGCCGGACGCCGGTCTTGCAGTCGGAATTCCTGAACGACCTGACCGGGGCCGAGCTGTTCTTCAAATGTGAGAACCTGCAGGAGGCCGGGGCCTTCAAGGTGCGGGGCGCCTGCAACGCGGTCTTTGGGCTGTCTGAGGACATGGCCGAGGCGGGCGTCTGCACCCACAGCTCCGGCAATCACGCGCTGTCGCTCTCTTACGCGGCGGGGCGGCGGGGCATTCCCTGCAACGTGGTCATGCCGCGCACCGCGCCTCAGGCCAAGAAGGACGCCGTGCGCCGTTACGGCGGCATCATCACCGAATGCGAGCCCTCGACCAGCAGCCGCGAGGCGGTTTTTGCCGAGGTTCAGGCGCGCACCGGGGGCGAGTTCGTCCATCCCTATAACGATCCGCGCGTGATCGCGGGTCAGGCCACCTGTTCGGCGGAACTGCTGGATCAAACCGGCGGGCTTGATGCGGTCGTGGCCCCCATTGGCGGCGGCGGCATGATCTCGGGCACCTGCCTGACGCTGTCGAGCGTCGCGCCCGAAACCGCGATCTATGCGGCGGAACCGGAACAGGCCGACGACGCCGCCCGCAGCTTCCGCGCCGGTCACATCATCGCCGATGACGCGCCCGAAACCATCGCCGACGGTTTGAAAGTGCCGCTGAAGGAAAACACCTGGCATTTCGTGTCCCGCTTCGTGACCGATGTGCAGACCGCCAGCGAGCAGGAGATCATCGACGCAATGAAACTGACCTGGAAGGCGCTGCGCGTGGTGATGGAACCCTCCAGCGCCGTGCCGCTCGCGACGATTTTGAAGAACCGAGACGTCTATGCCGGCAAGCGCGTCGGTGTCATCATCACCGGCGGCAACGTCGATCTGGACAAGCTGCCCTGGATCAAGGGCTAAGGAGTAAGCACCATGAACAAACCCGTTTCCCTCGACCAGTATGAGGTCGGATACGACATCCCCGCTGCCATCGGCATGAACGAGGCCGATATCCAGACGCCCTGCCTGATCCTCGATCTCGACGCGCTGGAACGCAACGTGAAGAAGATGGGCGACTACGCCAAGGCCCACGGCATGCGCCATCGCAGCCATGGCAAGATGCATAAATCCGTGGATGTGCAGAAGCTGCAGGAAAGCCTGGGCGGCGCTGTCGGCGTCTGTTGCCAGAAGGTCAGCGAGGCCGAGGTGTTCGTGCGCGGTGGCATCAAGGATGTGCTGGTGTCAAATCAGGTGCGTCACCCGGCCAAGATCGACCGTCTGGCACGGCTGCCGAAACTGGGCAGCCGGATCATCGTTTGCGTGGACGATCTGGACAATGTGGCGGAGCTGTCGGCGGCGGCGGAAAAGCATGGCACCGAGCTTGAGGTCTTCGTCGAGATCGACTGCGGCGCCGGGCGCTGCGGCGTGACGACCACGCAGGATGTGGTGGCCATCGCCAAGGCCGTGGACGCCGCGCCGGGGCTGAAATTCACCGGCATTCAGGCCTATCAGGGCGCCATGCAGCACATGGACAGCTACGCGGACCGCAAGGCCAAGCTGGATGCCGCGATTGCCATGGTCGAGGATGCCGTGCAGGGGTTGAAGGCAAACGGGCTGGAGCCGGAACTTGTGTCTGGCGGCGGCACCGGGTCCTATTATTTCGAAAGCAATTCAGGCGTTTATAATGAGCTGCAATGCGGGTCCTACGCCTTCATGGATGCCGATTACGGTCGTATCCTCGATGAAAACGGCCAGCGCATCGACCGGGGCGAATGGGAAAACGCGCTGTTTATCCTGACAAGCGTCATGAGCCACGCCAAGGCCGACAAGGCGATTGTGGACGCAGGGTTGAAAGCGCAGTCGGTTGATAGCGGGCTGCCGGTCGTCTTCGGGCGCGATGATGTGGAATACGTGAAGTGTTCTGACGAACATGGCGTCGTCAGCGACCCCGCAGGCGTGCTTAAGGTCAACGACAAGCTGCGGCTGGTGCCCGGCCATTGCGACCCGACCTGCAATGTCCATGATTGGTATGTGGGCGTTCGGAACGGCAAGGTCGAAGCGCTCTGGCCCGTCTCCGCCCGTGGCAAGGCGTTCTGATCTCTGCCCATAGCGACTTAGACGGGGCCGGCCCGACCGGCCCCGCACCCATTCCCGAGAAAGTGCCTGCCATGATCATCGTTCCAGAACGCGCAATCCCCGACCTGCTGACGCGCGACGCCTCTTACAAGGCGGTCGAAAACGTCTTTGCCGCCATGGCGTCGGGCGATGCCTACAACTTCCCCGTCATCCGCGAATCCATCGGCCATCAAGATGCGCTCTATGGCTTCAAGGGCGGCTTTGACCGCGTCGGCGGATCGCTTGGCCTCAAGGCCGGGGGCTACTGGCCCCACAATCTGGACACGCATGGCATCATCAACCACCAGTCCACCGTTTTCCTGTTCGATCCTGATACCGGCATGGTGCGCGCCATGGTGGGCGGCAACTACTCCACCGCTCTGCGCACCGCTGCCGCGTCCTCGGTGTCGATCAACCATCTGGCCCGCAAAGATGCCCGCGTGATGGGCATGGTCGGCGCCGGTCATCAGGCCGGCTTCCAGCTGCGCGCCGCACTGGAGCAGCGTCCATTCGAGAAGGTGATCGGCTGGAACTATCACCCCGAGATGCTGGCCAATCTGGAAAAGGTCGCCGCCGAGGCGGGCCTGCCCTTCGAGGCGGTCGACCTTGACGGGCTGGCTGAGGCCGACGTGATCATCACGATCACCTCCAGCTTCGCCCCGATCCTGCTGGAACACCATGTCAGTCCCGGCACACATATCGCCTGCATGGGCACCGACACCAAGGGCAAACAGGAAGCCAGCGCCGACCTGGTCGCGCGCGCCACGCTATTCACGGATGAAGTGGCGCAGTCGATTTCCATCGGTGAATGCCAGCACGCGATTGCCGCGGGGCTGATCACGGAAGCCGATGTTTCCCAGATCGGCGCGGTGATCAACGGCAGCCATCCGGGACGCCACTCGGCGGATGAAATCACGCTGTTTGACGGAACCGGTGTCGGCCTTCAGGATCTGGCGGTTTCCGCCGCCCTGGTCGATCTGGCGGTCGAAAAGGGTGTCGCCATCGAAGTCGACCTGTAAGCGCAGCTCACTCTGGCCAGTTCCGGCGCAAGTCCCAGGCCAGATCCCGGACCGACGCAACACGAGCCCCTCCCCCTGGCGTCGCCTCGACATAGCCCACCAGATCGAAGGGCAGATCGCTCGTCAACGCACCCGCCACAATCGCGTCGATCAGGATCGTCTCGCGCCCCGGCACCGGGGTGCGGGGCAGCTCGGCCTCGGCGAACATCAGCGCGATCAACTCGGCGCAGAACAGCTCCGACGGGTCGCCCGCGTCGAACCGCATGTCAAACGGCGTGCCCATCTGCGCCATGCCGCGCGATAAGGCCCGGGCCCGGTCGCCCGCGCGCGGGCGCAGGGCCACCACCGCATCGGTAT
>NZ_MNBL01000165.1 GCF_001879695.1 Nioella sediminis | reverse complement strand
CGGGGGCCAGCCGAACGCCTCCGTCCACCGCTTCCAGATAGAGGTTCCCTGCCCTGATCTGATCGTGAAACGGCACCAGCGACGACAGATGCCACAGACCCGCCGCGCGCAGTTGCGGTTCGGTTCCGATATAGGTCGCGCCATGGGTGAACTGACCGGGGATCAGCAGGCCCGAAACCCGGTTGTCGGAATGAAAGAACACCAGATCCATCGGACGCAGAGCGCCTTGCAGCAACGCCGTGGCCTCTGGCTGCGTGGTCATGCGGCCGGGCCGGAACTGGATCAAGCCAAGCTGGCGCAGCGTCCCGACATTGGCATCGGCCAGCGCGATCATCCAGTCCGGGTATGGCCCCGCGCCCTGACAGCATCCGGCGACAATCCGGGACGGATCGGCCCCCATCGCATCGGGTGGCATGGGCGCAGCAGCGCAGCCTGCCATGGCCAGAAACACCAGCCCCGCAACTGCCCGTCCCATGCGCGTCATCCCCTGTCCCTTCCCAATGATGCGCAAGCTTGGCAGAGAACGCGCGCAAGGTCACGCCGCGCGATGCGCTCAGATCTCTGACCGCTTGTGCAGCCAGCCGAGCAATAGCGGCGTCAGGTACATCGGGAATTGATAGCAGGCGATGAAGGGCAGAAGCGCGTCAACCGTGGCCGCTGGCAGCGCCACGAGGAACAGCGCCACGTTGCGGTTGCCCGCGATGATCGACAGCGCCACCTCCTGCGACGTGCGGGCGCGCAAGGCCAGGAACACGGCCAGTTGCAGCCCGAAATTGGCGGCGAAGACCACGGCCAGCCAGAAGCCCACGGCCTGCCAGCCCGTGGCGATCAGCGGCGCGACCCCCGCCATCAGCCCGATGACGATGATGGCCAGAAGGACCACCCCCACCCCGTCCAGTTGACGGGTCTGCGCCGCATCGGGGCGCGGCAGGACCAGCACCCGCGCGCCAAAGCCAAGGGCCACCGCCAGCGCCACGACCAGCACCAGCCGCCCCGCAGCGGCCAGCACGTCCCCCGCCCCCGGCATCGCGCCCTGCATCAGCCACAGGATGGGCAGCACCGTCAGCGGGAACAGCGCCGTGCCGAAGATCAGGATCTGCATCGCGGGTGCCGGGTCCTTGCCCGCGAGCACCATGAAATTGGGTGCCCCGGTGATCGAGGGCGCCGACAGCATCAGCATAACCGCCAGCGCGGGCACCGTATCGATGACCCCTGCCAGCGTGAACAGCGCAAAGCCCAGAACCGGCATCAGCAATTGCAGCGCCACCACGTCGCGCAAGGGTCGCCAAAGTCGGGTCAACTGGCCAAGCGTTTCGGCCGGGCCAATACGGAAAGCCGAGAAGAACAGCAAAACGGCCACCATCCACGGAAGATGGGGCCGCATGGCCTGCGCCAGATCGGGAAGGGAAATCCCGGCCACCAGCCCCGCAACAAGGACAAGGCGACCGTGGCGGGCGCAGATCTCCAGCGCCCGCCCGATTGCCTGCATCACTGCGGAACCGACCGCATCGATTCCGGCAGCCACAGCGCCAGCTCCGGGAACCAGATCAGCACGAAGCACATCAGAACCATGATCGCGAACATCGGCAGCGCGGCCTTGGCGATATAGCTCATCTCATGGCCCGTCATGCCTTGCAGCACGAAGAGGTTGAAGCCAATGGGCGGCGTGATCTGGGCCATCTCGACCACGACGATGACGAAGATGCCGAACCAGATCAGGTCGATCCCGGCCTCCAGCACCATCGGTTCCACGACCGCCATGGTCAGCACCACGGATGAAATGCCATCGAGGAACATGCCGAGGATGATGTAGAAGACCAGCAACATCATCAGCAGTTCGAAGCGGCTCAGCTCCATCGCTGCGATGCCATCTGCCAGCGCGCGCGGTAGCCCGGTAAAGCCCATGGACAGTTTCAGGAAGGCCGCCCCGGCAAGGATCAGCATGATCATGGCCGAGGTGCGCGTCGCCCCCATCAGGCTTTCGCGGAAGCTGTCCCAATTCAGCGATCCCTGGCTTGCCGCCAGAACCAGTGACCCGATGACGCCGATGGCGGCGGCCTCTGTGGCGGTGGCCGTGCCGGTATACATCGACCCGATCACCACGAAGATCAGCACCATGACGGGTATGAGGAACCGGGAATTGCGGACCTTCTCGGCAAAGCCCATGGCCGTTTCCATCGTCGGCTGCCAGCCCTTCGAGATGAAGGAATAGGCGGCGACATAACCCATGAACATCAGCGCCAGCACCAGGCCGGGGAAGACGCCCGCGAAGAACAGCTCGGTAATGGACTGGTTCACGGCCACGCCATAGACGATCAGCGCCAGCGAGGGCGGGATCATCAGGCCGAGCGTGGCCGCGCCTGCCAGCGTGCCGATGACGATATGTTCGGGATACTTGCGCGCGCGCAGTTCCGGGATCGACATCTTGCCGACGGTCGTCAGCGTCGCGGCAGAAGACCCCGACACCGCCGCAAAAACCGTACAGCCCACGATATTGGTATGCACCAGCCCCCCCGGCAGCCGCGCCAGCCAGGGCGACAGCCCGCGGAACATGTCCTCTGACAGCCGCGTTCGGTATAGGATTTCGCCCATCCAGATGAAGAGCGGCAAGGCAGTGATGGTCCAGCTTGAGGACGAGGCCCAGATCGTGGTGATCATGGTGTCGCCCACGGGGCGCGAGGTGAACAGCTCCATCCCGACCCAGGCCACGCCCATCAGGGCGACGCCGACCCAGACACCGGTGCCGAGCAGGAAGAAGAGAACCGCAAGGAAGATGATGATGGCAAGAAGTTCGGTCATGTCATCACTCCCCGAAGCTTTGATCGACGATGTTGCTGCCCAACCGGCTCTGCCCCTTGAAGAGGACCGAAATCAGGTTATCGAGGAAGGCGATGGTTAGGATGGCCCCACCGATCACCATGACCGACTGCGGAATCCACAGCGGCGTGGCGTCCTGCGCCTGGCTGACCTCGTTGAATTTCCACGACCAGTAGACGAACCAGTAAGCGTAATAGACGAAATAGGCCGAAATGGCCGTGGCGACCCCGAAGCACCAGATTTCCAGTAGCCATTTTATGCGTACCGGCACGGCATTCAGCAGGATCGACACGCGAATATGCGCGCCGCCATTGAGGGCACTGGCAAAGGCCAGGAAACTTGCAGCGGCCATGACATAGCCCGCGTAATTGGGCGCGCCGGGAAACAGCTCGCCGGTCCAGCGGGCCACCATTTGGGCGACGATCAGCAGAAGGATGGTGACAAGGCACAGGGCGGCCAGAACACCGGAGCCCTTGTATAACCCGTCAAGCAATCTGCGCAGCACTCCGAGAGTTCCGGTCATGGATCAGCCTCTTTTCGGAAGGGGAAGACCCTCGGGGGCATCGGACCACGGTCACAGTGCCCCCGAGGCGGGAAAGACAGCGTTACTGCTGAGCAGCCATCGCCGCGCGATAGGCATCAACGATCGCCTGACCGTCTTCACCGGCATCGGCCAGCCATTCCTCGGTCATCACGGCACCGATTTCCTGAAGGTCGGCAACCAGCTGATCGCCTGCACGCTGCACGGTCATGCCACCGGCGGCCAGACCCGCGAGGGTGAAGCCGGTGTATTCACGCGCGCGCCAGGAACCCGCATATTCTGCCATGCCGGCACAGGCGCGGACGATGTTCTGGTTGGCTTCCGAGGTGTCGGACCACACATCGGCGTTCACGAAGACGTAGTTGCGCGGCAGCCATGCATCGACTTCGTAGAAGTGGCTCAGGCTTTCCCACACGCGGCGGTCATAGCCGGTCGCGCCCGAGGACACCATGGACGAGGCCACGCCGGTGGCAAAGGCCTGGCTGATTTCAGCCGCTTCGATGGTCACCGGCAGCATGCCGGTCAGTTCCGCCAGACGGTTCGTGGCGTTCGAGTAGGACCGGAACCGGATGCCTTCCATGTCGGCGACCGAGTTCACTTCCTGGTTGAAGTAAAGCCCCTGCGGCGGCCACGGCACGGAATAGAGCAGCACGAGGTTCTGTTCGGCCAGAAGGTCGGTGATATAGGGCTCTGCGATTTCCCACAGCACGTCATGCTCTTCGAAAGAGGAGACGAGGAAGGGGATCGAGTCCACACCGAAGAGCGCGTTTTCATTCTGGTGGCCAGACAGCAGACGCTCGCCGATCGGCACCTGTCCGGTCTGCACCGCGCGCTTGATGTCCGCACCTGCGAACAGAGAGCCGCCCGGATGGGTCACGATCTCGATCTCGCCGCCAGTACCCGTGGTCACGCACTGGGCAAACTCCGCACCCGTCACCGAGTGGAAGTTGGACCCGGAATAGGCCATCGGCATATCCCAGGTATCGGCCAGCGCCGGTCCTGCCAGCACGGTCGCCGCAGCGGCGAGGGTCAGTTTGAAGGTCTTCATGTCAGTCTCCTTGTTGGTTGCTGCATTCTTGGTCTTGTTATCTCGGGTCACCCTGCGAACCGTTGTGGGTCGTAAGGCGTCATATCGGTATTGGGCCGCTGGCCGGTGATCATCTGCGCCAGCCAGCGCCCGGTTTTCGGCCCGCCCGTCAGGCCGATATGGTGGTGGCCAAAGCCCGCGAAGACGCCGGTCCCCCGCACCTCACCGATCAGCGGCAGGCTGTCGGTCGGGGCCGGGCGATGGCCCTGCCATTCGATCTCGTCGGTGGCCTTGAGCTGGGGGAACGTCTCTGCCACCTGCCGTCTCAGCAGCTCGAACGGTGCTTTCGATGGCCCCGCGTCCAGCCCGCCAAATTCCACCACGCCCGCGCATCTTACGCCCTGAGCCATTGGTGTGGCGACAAATTTTCCACTCGCGACCATCACCGGCACTGTCGGCCCGCCGGTCGCGTTCTCGAACACGATGTGATATCCGCGTTCGGTTTCAATCGGCACGGTGATGCCGAGCTTCTTCATCAGGGGTTTCGACCAGACACCCGTGGTCAACACCACCTGATCACAGGCGATCTCGCCTTCCGTGGTTTGCACCGCGCTGACCTTGCCATCCGTCAGGGTGAAGTCCTTGACATCGGCCTTGCGGAACGTGCCGCCAAGCGCCTTGAACTCCTCGGCCAGCGCCGCCACGTAACCGCCCGGATCGCGGATGAAGCCATGGTTCTTCATGACCGCGAGGCACCCGACCCTGTCGGAAAAGCAGTCCTGATACTCATGAACGGCGGCGCCTTCGATCAGCTCGGGCACGAAGCCGCCTTCGCGGCGCAGGGTCCAGACATAACTGTCCTTCTCGAACGCCGCGCGGTCGGCATAGGCGAAGGTGTAATCGCTCTCGACCACCCATTCCTCGGCCCGCGTGCCCCGCGCCAAAGCCAAATGCTGATCGACGCTGTCACCGATCACGCCGTTGATCCCTCCGGCAATGCGCCTTGTGTCGCGGTCATTGGCATGGCCCAGATATTTCACCAGCCAGGGGATCATCCGCGGCACATAGGACCAGCGCATAAAGAGCGGGAAATTGGGGTCCATCAGGTAACCCGGCCCCTTGGCAATCAGCCCCGGCGTGGTCACCGGCACGATGGCGCAAGACGCCAGAACCCCGGCATTGCCGTAAGACGTTCCCTGCCCCGGATCGCCCCGGTCCACCAGCATCACCTCGCGCCCGGCCCGGCGCAGCCAGATCGCGGCGGAGACCCCGACAATACCTGCGCCTATGACAACGATGCGACCGCTCATGCGGGACATCCTCCCATCCGGTTGCGGGCAAGATCGCCGGTTTCAGGCGATTCCCTAAGGTCAGCTTTGCCTTTAATTGATAATACGTCAACATTTTGTTGACAATTTATCAGAAAGGCGCAGTTTGAAGGCATGTCACACACTGATCTTGGCCCCGTTGTTTCCTCTGCCCATCTCGCCGATGGCAGTTTTCCCCAGATCTCGGAATTCGAGTATGGGCTGACGCTGGCCAACAACGCCTTCCAACGCTGGATGATGCGCGCGATGGCGGCGTCGGGCCACCCGGACATGTCGGCGCTGGAGGTGCAGGTGATGCACTCCGTCCACCACCGGGGCCGCGCCAAGACGCTGGCAGATCTCTGCCTTGGCCTTGGCATCGAGGACACCCACACGGTCAACTACGCGATCAAGAAGCTCGCCAAGGCGGGGCTGGTGCGCGAGGGTCGGCAGGGCAAGGAAAAGACCGTGACGGCGACCGAGGCCGGTGCGGCGGCCTGCGAACGCTACCGGGATATCCGCGAGGCGCTTTTGTTGCGCGCGGTGCATGAGCTTGGGTTCGAGCCCGAGCAGATTTCGCGGCTGAGCACGCTTTTGCGTCTCATGTCCGGGCAATACGATCAGGCGGCCCGCGCCGCGACGACCTACTAGGCTCATCCCCCCGCCCTCCGCCGGTATTTCTCCAGCACATCCGGGTTCGGGTCGATGCCAAGGCCGGGGCCGGTCGGCAACACCACCTCGCCGTTTTCGACCGGGAAGGGGCTGGCAAGCACATCTTCCACGAGGAAATAGCTCGCCTGATAGAACTCGCAGCCAAGCGTGATTTCCGGCGTCGCCGCGATCATGTGGGCACCCGCCAGATGGGCGATCCCCGCCTCGAACATGTCGCCGCCATAGGCCGACAGGCCAGAGGCCGCCGCCATCCGCGCCACGGTCTGCGCGCGGCTTAGACCGCCCGATTTCATGATCTTGATGGAGACCCCGTCAGCAATCCCCATGGACAGGCCAAGCGCCATGTCCTCCGGCCCGAAAACGCTTTCATCCGCCAGTAACGGCACATCGATCTCGCCCCTGATCCGCGCCATCAACTCGCGCAAATGCGCCTTCACGGGTTGTTCGATGAAGGTGGGCCGGAAGGTCGCCACATCCCGCACGCAGGCCAAAGCCACGTCATGGTGCAGCCCCTGATTGTAGTCCACGCGGATGTCGAATTCCGGGTAATCGGCGCGCAACCGCTCCAGCCGCATCATGTCGAACGCATGATCCTTGAACCCGGTCTTCAGCTTGATGATCCGCACCCCATCGGCGCGCAGCCGGTCCATCAGGACAAGGTCGCGGTCGAAATCGGGGTCGGCGATGGAACAGGACAGCGGAATGCGCGCCCGGTAGGTGCCGCCAAGCAGTTCCGACACCGGCAGCCCCGCCGCCTTGCCCATCAGGTCCAGCAGGGCCGTTTCCAGCGCCGCCTTGGCCTCAGTGCAATGGGCCACCGCGTACTGAGCGTCCGCCATGATCCGCGCCCGGTCCGACAGTTTGCGCCCCACGACAAGGGGCCGGAAATAGCGGTCCAGCGCCGCATAGGTCGCCTCGGCAGAGCCGGTAAAGACAACCCAGGGGCTCGCCTCGCCCCAGCCTTGCAGACCGCCCTCGGTCACCAGCCGCAGAACAACGATATCGACGACATGCTCCACCGAGCCGATGCCATGGTCGCGACGCGCATTCACCGGCAGCGCGAGATGCCACAGGTCCATTCCCGTGATCGTCTGGTCCCAGGTCGACATGCTGTCCCCATATTTCCCTTGGTCCACCCTGCCGCCCCTATTCCATCATTTCCAATATTCATTTATCTATTCTTCATCAGAAAAAATGATAAAACGAGACATGTCCCTCCGCTTCCGCCAGCTTCAGGCCTTTCACGCCATAGTTGAGACCGGCACGGTCACCGCCGCCGCCGATCAGCTTGGCATTTCCCAGCCCGGCATTTCGAACCTGCTGGCGCAACTGGAACGCCAGACCCGGTTCAAACTGTTTGAACGGGTGCGCGGTCGTCTGGTGCCGACGCCCGAAGCGGAGGTGCTGTACCAGGAGGTCGACACCGTGGTGCGCGGTCTCGACCATGTCAGCCAGGCGGTTGTCGATCTGCAGAACAAGCAGGCCGGGCAGCTTCAGGTCGCCTCGCAGCATTCCATGTCCTTCGGCTTCATGCCCCGGCTGATTGCCCGTTTCGCCAGGGACCGGCCCGACATGTCGATCTCGTTCCAGTCGCAATATTCGGTGAAGATCCAGGAATGGGTGCAATCGGGCCTCTTTGAGATCGGGATTTGCGAATTGCCGCTTCTGCATGACGCGCTGAATGTGCATCCCCTGCAGATCGAAACCCTGCTGGCCCTGCCCGAGGATAGCCCGCTGGCACAACACGAGGTGCTGACGCCGGAACTGCTGGATGGTACGCCCTTCATCGTCATGGGGCCCGAACACATGACCCACCGGCGCACGCGCGAGGCGTTTCACAACGCGGGTATTCCCCTGCGGACACGGGTGCATTCGCACCTGTTCAAGAACCTGCTCAGCTTCGTGAAAGAGGGCATGGGGGTTGCCGTTCTGGACCCGTTCGCGTTGCATTTCGACTTCGAGGGCGGCTTCATCACACGGCCGTTCCGGCCCCGCATCCTGATGGACATGGCAGTGATCACCTCGCGCACCCGGCCCATGTCGGCGGTCGGGCAGGAGTTCCTTGCGCTGCTGCTGGAAGAGCTGAAGCCCTACGATTGCAGCCCCGGCGCAAACGGCTGATCTGGGCGCGGGGGAAGGGCCTTGCAAGGCCCTTTCAAGCGGCTTTCAAGCCGCTTCCCCCCGCCCGGTTCAGCCCATCCACCTTCTGACAGGCGCGGCGGCTTCCTCCAGCGGTTGCACCACCACATCGACAAGCGTCGGCCCGTCATGGGCAATCGCTTCGGCCATCACCTTGTCAAGCTCGGCAGGGTCTTCCACCCGCCAGGACTTGACCCCATAGGCCGCCGCCACCGCGGCATGGTCCACGCGCTCGAAATCGACGTTGTAGTAGCGCGCGCCCTTGTCGGCCATCTGGCTGGCCTTGATCCATCCGAAATTGGCGTTGGAGAAGACCACGAAGGTGATCGGCGCGCGATGGCGCGTCACCGTCTCCAGCTCGCCCGCCGTGAAGCCGAAAGACCCGTCGCCCATCAGCGCCACGGTCTTGGACGCGGGCCGCCCGTACCACGCGCCCAGAGACGCGGATAATGAATATCCCAATGCCCCATGCGCCCGGTTGGTGATGAAGAACCGCCCCGGCAGCTCCTGCTGATAATAGGCCGACATATAGGGGCAGCTGGTCCCCGGGTCCGAGACGATGGTGGCATCCGGCGGCAAGAGCCGGTTCAGGGTGGCAATCACCCGCTCAGGCCGGATCGGGGCGGCATCGCTTTCGGCCAGCTCCAGGAAACGGTCGAACTTGCGCGACTTGCGCTCGGCCACCGCCGCCGCGCCGCCAAAGACTTCTCCCGCACCGCGTTTATCGAGAACCGCGTTCACCTCGGCCAGCGACAGGCGCAGGTCGCCCACGACGCCCACCTCGGTCGGATAGTTCGCGCCGATCACCATCGGGTCACTGTCGAAATGCACGATGCGCGTGCCGGGTTTCGGCGCTTCCCACCTCGCCGTGGTGGTGGAGCCCGCCCGGATGCCCATGAACACCACCAGATCGGCAGCTTCCATCGCCTCCCACGTCTCATCGGTGCCGCCGTTCGACCCGACAACGCCGAGCATATTGGGGTGACTGTCCGCAAGGCTCCCCTGCCCGGAGATCGACGTCGCCACCGGGATATCCAGCCGCTCCGCCAGCCGCGCCAGTTCCTCCCACGCGCCGGAAATCACCACGCCGCCGCCGCAGACGATCAGGGGCTGTTTCGCCGACAGGATCGCGTCGACCGCCGCCTCCGCCGCGCCGGGTTCTGGCCCCTGCCGGTAGGCGGGGAAGGCATGGGTCGCGGGGTCGGCCCAGATATCGGCGGGGTCTACCGGGTCATACTGGATGTCATAGGGCAGCCCCAGATGCGCCGCGCCGGGGCGGCCCGTGGTCATCGCCCGGAACGCGCCCCTCACCATGCGGGGAATGTGGACCGCCTGCTTGATGACCGTGTTCCACTTGGTCAAGGGCCGCATCAGCGCCTCCTGATCCACCTCGGTCAGCGGGTATTTCCCGTAGGTCCCAACCGAGATATCCGACGTGATCGCCAGCACCGCATAGCTGCTTTCCGACGCCTCGATCAGCCCCGGCAGGATATAGGTCGCGCCGCCGCCAGATGGCCCCTCGCAGACACCGGGCCGCCCCGTCACGCGGGCATAAGCATCGGCCATATAGGTCGCCGACCGCTCATCCCGTGTCAGCACATGGGTGATGCCGTGATCCATTCCGCGCATGGCGTCATAAAACGGCAGGCTCGTATCCCCGCAGAGCCCGAACACATGCCGCACCCCCTGCGCCTCCAGCATCTTCACCAGCGCCTCGGCCCCGTTCATCTGGTTGGTCATCTGTTCCACCTCCCCGGATTCGTATTTCATGCTGTATACAGCTCAAAATATCTTGCAAAACTCAACCCGAAATATCACTGTGCCGACAGATCGCCGGAAAGAGCCGCTGAAATGACCGACCCCGCCCCCAAACCCGAAAGCAATGTCGACCGCATCACCGCGCAGCTTCGGCGCATGGCGGCGGAGTTCGAGATCAAGCCAGATGAACGCATTCGCGAAGGCGAGATGGCAAAGCGCCTCTCGGTCAGCCGTACTCCCCTACGCGAGGCGCTGAACCGGCTGGTGTCAGAGGGCTTCCTGACCTTCACCGGCGGTCAGGGCTTCTTCTGCCGCTCGCTGACGCCGGAACGTATCCTCGACCTCTACGAGGCGCGCGCAGCCGTGGAATGCGAGGCGATGCGGCTGGCACTGACCCGCGCATCAGACACCGATATCCGCGCGCTGAAGGATGATCTGGACCGCACCGAACCGCTTTATGAAACCGCCACCGACCGGATCGCGCTGCTGAAGATGGACGAGGCGTTTCACATGGCGCTGACGCGACTGTCGCGGAACGCCGAACTGACCAATATGCTCGACAATATCAACGGGCGCATCCGCTATGTGCGGATGATCGGGCTGAACATGGAACGTGGCGCGGCCATCCGTATGTCGGCGCATCGCGCCATCCTCGATGCGCTGGCCGACCGTGATGAGCGCCGCGCCCTGGCCACCCTGCGCGCCCATATCGAGCTGCGCAAGGAAGACGCGACCCGCGCCGTGCGTGAGGCCTTTTCACATATCTACGTACAGGCAGGCTGACATGACCACACGCGGCGGCAAAACGGTTTTCGGGGCAAGCGTCGGCATATTGATGCTGGAAACGCAATTCCCCCGCATCCCCGGCGATATCGGCAACGCGCTGACATGGCCCTTCGCGGTGCATTTCCGGGTGGTGCGCGGGGCAACGCCCGACAATATCGTACGCGGTGCGCCGCTGGACCGGGTGCAGGATTTCATCACCGCCGCGCAGGATCTGGTGGCCATGGGCTGCGACGGGATCACGACGAATTGCGGGTTCCTGTCGCTGTTGCAGGGTGACATGGCAGCAGCCCTTGGCGTGCCGGTGGCCACGTCCTCGCTGATGCAGGTGCCGCTGGTGGAACGGCTGCTGCCGCCGGGCAAGCGGGTCGGCATATTGACAGTCTCCGCCAGCACGCTCAGCCCTGACCACCTGAAAGCGGCGGGTGTGGCGCTGGATACGCCCGTGATGGGCACCGAAAACGGGCGTGCTTTCACCCGCGATATCCTCGGCGATGCGCCAGAGATCGATTTCGAGGCCTGCCGGCTCGACCTGCTCGATGCCGCGCGCGCGCTTGTGCAGCGCCACCCTGATGTGGGCGGCATCGTGCTGGAATGCACCAACATGGTGCCCTACGCCGCCGATATCCGCGCCGCCACCGGCCTGCCGGTCTGGTCGATCTACAGCTTCGTCAGCTGGTTCCAAGCGGGGCTGATGCCGCGCCGCTTCTCAGGTGGAATCGACGACCCGCGCTGGTAATCCCGAGCGCTGACCGTTCGACGCGTGTTCTGACGGTGCGATCCATTGTTTGGACCGGAGGTGGACGCCTTGTGGACTGCACCAAGCTTGGAAAGCCTATGCCACCTGTCCGAGCCAGAACGATCATGGCCAGGCTCTTGCCGCCATCTCGGCCAGCTTGCCCGACAGAAGACGGAGCTTGTCTCCGAACATCATGTCCAGCGAGAACGCGATCGGCAGGGCGATCAGGATGCTTTGTCCCCAAGCCAGCAGCCACGACCATGAGACCCCGAGTTCAAGAAGGCTGAACACACCCGACAGAGCCATGGACATGAAAGACGACATGACCAGAGAGCCCGAAAGCCTGTGAAGGTACCGACGATCCATCATGTCAAGCGACCTCCTGCAGGGCCAGGGCCTCGGCCGCGGCGGTCAGGTCGGCCAATGCGTTTGGCTCCGTGATGCGCCCGGACTCGGCATCGAAGACGTCGTGGAAATTGGCAATGGAAACCGCCGCCTTCAGGTCCACCCCGAAGAACCGGGCAGAGCCTTTCGCGGACGCCAGCACGCTGCCCGCGCCACCGGGCCCCGGTGAGGTCGACAGGAAGACTGTTGGCTTGTCCTGAAATACTTTCAGATCAATCCGGCTCGCCCAGTCAAAGAGGTTCTTGTAGGCGGCGGAATAGGAGCCGTTATGTTCCGCGAAGGAGACGATCACCGCGTCAGCAGCCCCGATCTTGTTGAAGAACGCTATTGCCGGTTGGGGTTTACCGATCTCTCTTTCGAGATCCTCGCTGAAGATCGGCAGGTCGTAGTCACTTAGATCCAGGACCTCGATCTCGGCATTGGGGACCAACTGGGCAGTAAACCGCGCCAAGGTCTTGTTGATGGAGGTTTTGCGGTTGCTTGCGCCGAAAGCCAGGATTTTCATGGGTATTCTCCTATCTGGATCGGAGGATTGAATTGAATTGGGCCATCACGAGGCGGCATCCGCTTTGCGGGTCCGACGGACGGGAAGCGCCGCCTCGTGCTTTCTGCCGGGACTTGCCAGCGGGTGTGGCTTTGACAGGGTTCAGGCCGCCCTGTCGGCGGGTTCCGCGCCGTTGCGGACCTGACCGACCAGCACCGCCCAATCCATGTGGAGAGCACCATAGACCTCGCGGGCGACCGGACGGGCATTGTCGGCGAGGATCTCGACCATCAGACTGGCCCCGTCGGCAACGACCACGCCCGCCTGCGACAGGCGCAGCAGACCGGTGTCCCGCTTGGTTTGGTTGAACGTGCCCGAGGCATCCATCGCCACATAGGCGTTGTAGCCCTTGCGTTGCGCGGTCATCGCCGGGAAGGCGGCGCAGACTTCGAGCGACACACCGGCGAAGATCAGGTTCTTGCGCCCGGTCGCCTCGATCGCCGCGGCGACGCGCGGGTCATCCCAGGCGTTGACCGAGGTCCGGTCGATGAACTCGTGTCCGGGCAACGCCGCGGCCAGCTCGGGAAAGGCGGGGCCCCAGAGCGTCGCGGCAGAGGTGGTGGTGGTGACAATCGGCAGCCCGAGGGCCTTGGCGGCCTTGGCCAGCCCGACCACATTGTGCTTGAGTTCCGCGACCGGATAGTCGCGCACGCCGGTCATCAGGCTGGAATGCCCCCTCTGAACTG
>NZ_MNBL01000164.1 GCF_001879695.1 Nioella sediminis | reverse complement strand
GATCCGGTCCGTCGTCGTGTACTAAACGTGCTATAGTAACGTCAGAGCCGGTTCCCTTCGGGGGATCGGCTGGTTTCAGGAAAGGAGTTTTCCAGATGAAGACCATGGCTCTTATTTCCGGGCTTGGCATCCTGTTTGCGGCGGGCATGGCGCAGGCCGAAGGCTGGACGGTGTCCGACCTCGGGTCTGTCGATGAACGGGCCGAATGCATGCGCCTGGCCGAAGCCACGATCGACGCCTACCGCGCGACCTATGGCGGCGATGGTTTCACCGGACGCAGCGAATGGACCATCGGCGGCTATGACCTGCGGGGCGAGGTGGTGGATGCGCTGATCATCTGCCCGATCGAGGCAGGCATCGCGGCGCCGTTCCTCATCGTCTTCAACACCGATTCCGATAATGACGCACGCGAAACCGTGGCCGACCGGCTGAACGAGATCTGGGATCAGCAGGTGGCGGGCACCTACGCACCGCCGACACCGGGCAAATAGGCACGACGCGCCGTCCCGTTCAGACATGGAGGATCTGTCATGGAACCCGAAGGACTGGGGTTTCTGTCCGGCTTTGTCTCGGCCCTGTCCGGCTTGGCAGGAGCGCCCGACGCAGCGCCGCCACCCGACCCCATCGTCCCGCAGCCCGGTGGGGCCGTCATCGAATTGCGGGTCTCTGGTCAGGAGTACACCATCGCGCCGGAGCATATCCTCGGGGTGCTGTCCGGTTTGGATGACACAGTGGGGTGGCCGCAGCTGGAACTGACCTTTGACGACAGCGCCGCGGCGCTTTTTGCAGAAATCACCACGACCCATCAGGGTCAGGAGATGGAGCTTGTTGTCTGCGATCAGGTCCTGATGGCGCCGGTGATCCAGGAGCCCATTCTGGGCGGGCAGATCGTGGTTTCGGGTAATTTCACCCAAGATGAGATGTCTCGCTACGCGAACCAGATTTCAGGCAGCATTCCCTGCGATCCGGTTGCCGAGACAAAGTAAATGAGTTGAAAAGGATTTCGATGATGACCCGGTTATTTCACTGGGGGGTTGTTTCCGCCGCGCTGGCCACCCCCGTTTTTGCACAGTCAGGGCCGGTCATGCAGCTTGGCATTCCCGGCGATACCGTGATGATCTCGCCCTCGGCCTTCACGTCTGTGGAAGCCCGTGGGGACATGTTGGTTCTGCTCGCGCACAGGGGGTTCGCACCGGTCATTGCCGACTACACGGCAAACGCCCCGCATCAGGCCATCAGCGTGTCGATCTGTGATGTGGCGCTTGCGCCCTTCACCGTGCCAGCCCCCGTTTCTAACGGATATATCGAGGTTCCGACCGCCAGCGCTGCATTTGCAGAGGCCGCGGTGTCCGTTTTGCAGGGGCAAATTGGCTGCGATGCTGCTGCCTTGCCGCAGGTCGAACCCGCGGCAGTGTCCCCCGCCGAAAATCCGGCCCCGCCCGCCAATCCGGGGCTGCACCTCGCCGTTTCGGGGGAAGAGCACTATGCTTGGCCCCCCGGCATCGCCCGCACGCGTTTGCTGCGCAGTGAAGGGACGGATGTTCTGACGCTGGAGATCGAACTCGGACCCGGGGCAACGGCCTGGATGGCCGATGCGACGACGCGAAATATCGGGTCGGAAATCCAGATCTCCACCTGCGGGGACATTCTGATCACCGGACCCATCCCTTACCCCTTTACCGAAGGTATCCTAGCCTTCCCGATCGGCGCGGATCAGGTGCGCGCCATGGAGATTGCCGAGAACATTACTTCGGCCATCTCCTGCAACTGATCTGAACCGCGCTCGACATCCACAGCGGGTGGCGTCATTCTGACAGCCCATGGGCCAGACCGGCCCGCACAGGAAGGACCGTGGTGTGACCCAATCGCAAATCCCCCTGCTGGCCGTTCTGGTCGATGCGGACAATACCTCGCCCAAGCATGCCAAGGCGATCTTCGATGAAATCGCCCGGTTCGGAGAGGCGAGTGTGCGCCGCATCTATGGGGATTTCTCGTCTCAGCAGATGGCAGGCTGGAACCGGGTGCAGGCGGAGCATGGATTGGTTCCCTTCCATCAGCCCGCCAATACCGTGGGAAAGAACGCCAGCGATATCGCCCTTGTGATCGACGCGATGGACCTGCTGCATACCGCACGTTTCGATGGCTTCGTTCTTGTCAGTTCCGACAGCGATTTCACCCGACTTGCCAGCCGTATCCGGGAACAGGGGCTGGAGGTCTATGGCATTGGCCAGAAAAAGACCCCAGATGCGTTCCGACAGGCCTGCAAGCGGTTCATCTTCATCGAGAATATCGAGGGCGAGACGATCAAGCCCGCCGATGGCGCCGCCAAGCCTGCCGCCAAGCTGACCGAAGTGCGCGACCTGATCTACCGGGCTATGGATTCGATTGATCAGGACAGCGACTGGTTCAACCTTGGCACGCTAGGCCAGCAGATTCAGGCCGCGAACCCCGATTTCGACACGCGCAGCTATGGAAAGAAGAAGCTGTCCGATATCGTGGCGGATGTAAAAACGCTGGAAACCCGGCGGGCCGAGAACAACCAGCTATTCGTGCGACGCGTGGACTGATCAGGCGCGGCGATAGCGGGCGAGGAAGGTCGCCACCGTTTCCCGTGCAATTCGATCCATCTTATCGGGTGAATCATCGGTATCGACATTGAGGATTCGGCGCAGCAGCATGTCGGCCCGGCAAAGCTGCAGGAACTGGTCGGCGGCCATATAGGGATCGTCGATCTTCAGCTCCCGCGCCACCTTCTCGCTGCCCAGATAGGCGGCGATTTGGTCCAGCGCCTGCTTGGGGCCACTGTCATAGAAGGCGCGGCCAAGTTCCGGGAAGCGGTTCGATTCGGCCACACAGACCCGGAACACCTGGATCGAAAAATCTGACATCAGGAAGTTCAGGAACGAACGCGCGATGGAATAAAGCGCCTCTGGCACCGGGCGCTGCAAAATCTCGATTCCCATGGCCTGTTCCGACTGCATCTGACATTGCGACGTCAGAACCGCCATGAACAGAGCCTGTTTATCAGGGAAATAGCTGTACAGCGTCGCCTTCGATACACCGGCATCGCGGGCGATCTGGTCGACACTGGCACCCTCGAACCCTTCGCGCAGAAACACCTCTCTCGCCCCGGCGATGACCTGATCGAATTTCCGGCCTTTCTTGAGCGGTACGCTGATGTTCATGCTTCCTCCTGCTGACATTGGTACAATAGACTGACCAGTTTAGTTCATCAAGCAAAGCAGGCGCTGGACAGGGTATGAATGTTGCCCTAGCGATGCCCACATGATCGAGATCTTTCTCAAGACCCTGCCCTTCTTCGCGTTGATCGCGCTTGGCTTCCAATCGGGACGCACCGGCTTCTTTACGGCAGAGGCGACGGCCTACCTGACCAAGTTCGTCTTTTACTTCGCCCTCTCGGCCATGCTGTTCCGATTTGCCGCTAACCTGTCGCTGTCAGAGGTCTTCGACTGGTGGTTCGTCGCGGCCTACCTCTGGGGCTGCGGGGTGGTCTACCTGCTGGCTACGGCGGTCGCCTTTTTTCGAGGGGTCGGGATACAGGAAGCGGCGGTTGAGGCACAGTGTTCGGTCATCGGCAATACGGGCTTTCTGGGCGTGCCGATGCTGGTGGTGCTTCTGGGCGAAAACGCAGCTGGCCCGGTCCTGATGGTCCTTGCCATGGATCTCATCGTCTTTTCCAGCCTGATCACCATCCTGATCACAGGGTCACGCGACGGGCGCATGTCCGTAGCCATTCTCGGTACGGTCGGCAAGGGGTTGTTGAAAAACCCGATGATTGTCTCGATCGCGCTTGGCCTGATCTGGTCGGGCCTGTCGCTGCCCATTCCCGAAGTTGCCAATGAATTCCTCGGTATCCTCGGGGCCGCCGCAACCCCCGGCGCGCTGTTCGCCATCGGGGCCTCGCTGGCAGGCAAATCGGCGGAACGGATGTCGGTCGCCGGGTGGCTCAGCTTCTGCAAGCTGGTGTTGCACCCCGGTGCGGTCGCCATTGCGGCGCTGTGGCTTTTCCCGGTCGCGGCTTCTGACGCGGCGGTGATGATTTCGGCGGCGGCTTTGCCCGTTGCGGGCAATGTCTACATCCTTGCGCAGCACTATGGCGTCGCGCCACAGCGGGTGTCGGCGGCGATCCTCGTGTCTACCGCGATTTCCATCGTCACGGTCTCTCTCGTCATCGCCTGGGTCACGCCGCTGCTCTAGCCGCTTGCTGCATCGCCCCTCCCGCGTTACGCCTTGGCGAAAGCTTTTGCGGAGGACGACCCATGGAAACGATTTCAGAAAACCGGTGTTTCGGCGGCACCCAGGGCGTTTATCGCCACGCCTCCAGCGCGACCGGCACCGACATGACCTTTGGCCTGTTCCTGCCCGCAGAGGCAGAGGACGGCCCGGTTCCGGTGTTGTGGTATCTGTCGGGTCTGACCTGCACCCATGAAAACGCGATGGTGAAGGCGGGCGCACAGCTTTGGGCCGCCGAGCAGGGCATCGCTCTGATCTTTCCTGATACGTCCCCGCGCGGCGAAGGCGTGCCAAACGATGACGCCTATGATCTGGGGCAGGGCGCCGGGTTCTACGTGAACGCCACGCAAGACCCATGGGCCGAGCATTTCCAGATGTGGGATTACATAACCGAGGATTTGCCAAACCTCGTCTTCGACCGCTTCGCGCTGGATGCCAGTCGACAGGGCATCACCGGCCATTCCATGGGCGGTCACGGCGCGCTGACCATCGCCATGAGTTTCCCCGACCGCTTTGCCAGCGTGTCGGCCTTCTCACCCATCTGCAACCCGATGGAAAGCGATTGGGGCCGCAAGCAGCTTGGCGCTTATCTGGGCGACAACACCGCCCTGTGGGAGGCGCATGACGCGACCATGCTGATGCGCGCCAAGGGCTTCCCCGGCCCGGTCCTGATCGACACGGGCACCGCCGACCAGTTTGGCGATCTGCTGAAGACCGAAGCCTTGGCCGAGGCCATGACCGCCCGCCGCCAGCCCGGCACGATCCGCATGCAGCCGGGCTATGACCATTCCTATTTCTTTGTCTCGACCTTCATCGAAGATCACATCAGCTTCCACGCCGAAGCGCTCTACGGCGTCAGTGCATGAGCGTCGAGGCGGTCGTTTTCGATATCGGGAACGTCCTGATCGAATGGGCGCCGGAACGGCTCTATGATAGGCTTTTCGGTGAATACCGGCGGCGAGAGCTTTTCGCCGCCGTCGATCTGGAGGCTATGAATCTCGGTATCGACAAGGGCAATCCATTCCGGCAATCCGTCTATGCGTTGGCGGATGAAAATCCCTTGTACAGAGACGAAATCAGGCTCTGGCATGACCGTTGGCTGGACATGGCCAGCCCCGCCATCCCCCATAGTGTGCACCTGCTTCGCAAGCTGCGCGCCAAAGGCATTCCCGTCTTTGCCCTGTCCAATTTTGGTCGGGAAACATTCGATGTCGCCTGTGCAGAGTATGAATTCCTGACCGAGTTCGACCGGGCCTATATCTCGGCTCACCATGGGCTGATCAAGCCGGACCCTGCGTTTTATGCCGTGTTAGAGACTGATTCCGGTCTTTCCGGCGCGTCGCTTCTGTTTACCGACGACCGTTCAGAGAATATCGACGCCGCCCAAGCACGCGGCTGGCACACGCATCTGTTCGAAGGGCCGGAAGGATGGGCTAGGACGCTCATCGCTCATGGCCTGCTGACCGAGAAGGAGACTCGCCCATGAGCATCGACATCATCGGACCCGAGGCAGAGGCGCATCTGACATGGCACGGCCTGATGGATGCCCTGCGTGCCGGGCATAAACTGCCTAAGGCCGAGATCGGCGATACGCTGCTTTATCGCGATGAGGATACACTCCTGTCCCGCGCCGCCTGGATCGACGGGGTTGGATCGGCCGTAAAAACCGCTAACATCTTCCCCGGCAATCCCGGCAACGGCAAACCGCTGATCCTTGGTGCGGTGAATGTCTATTCCGATGAGGATGGCGGGCTGCTGGCGCTGGTGGATTTTGAGCTGGTCACCAAGTGGAAGACGGCAGGCGGCAGCCTGCTTGGCGCGGCACAGCTGGCGCGAAAGGACAGCGAAACGATCCTGATCGTCGGCGCGGGCGCTGTTGGCCATTCCTTGCGCGAAGCCTATGGCGCGCTGTTCCCCGATGCCCGCTTCCAGATCTGGAACCGCACCCTCGCCAAGGCCGAGGCCTTCGCCGCCGAATACCCGGGAACAGAGGTCGCCCCCGATCTGGAAACCGCCGTACGCAGGGCCGATATCGTGACTTCCGCCACCATGGTGACGGACCCCATCCTTGACGGCGACTGGTTCCAGCCCGGCCAGCATATCGACATCATCGGGGCCTATCGCCCGGATATGCGCGAGGTGAACGACGCGGCGATCCTGCGCAGTGCGATCCATGTGGACAGTCGCGACACCACGATCGGTCATATCGGCGAGATACAGGACCCGATTGACCGGGGGCTGATCACCGAGGAGAATATCCTCTCGGACTTCTACGATCTGGAGGCTGGCAAAATGACCCGTCGCAGCGACGACGAGATCACGCTCTTTAAGAACGGTGGCGGCGCGCATCTGGACCTGATGACAAGCCGCTACATCCTCGACGCATGGCAATCCCGCTGATTGCAGGCGCTGCGGCGCTGGCCCTTGGTGGCAGCTATCTGGGCGCGCGGCTGAACCGGCGGCGGGTCGAGGATCTGCGCGGCCAGATGCCCGGACGGTTGGTGCCGCTGTCTCAGGGTCTCACACACGCCGAATGGCACGGGCCAGAGGGTGGCCCGGTTCTGGTCTGTGTGCATGGCCTGTCGACCCCGTCTTTCGTTTGGGGTCCGCTGCTGCCGCACCTGACCGGCCTGGGCTATCGCGTTCTGACCTATGATCTCTATGGGCGCGGTTACTCTGATCGTCTCACCGGGCGGCAGAATGCGGATTTCTTCCTGCGACAGCTACAGGACCTGCTGGATGCGGAAGGGGTGAGCGACCCGTTCACCCTGATGGGATATTCCATGGGTGGCTCGATATCCGCGGCATTCACAGCGGCCAGTTCTGAGAGGGTCTCTCGCCTGATCCTGCTCGCTCCGGCGGGTCTGGGCCTCGCCCTTGGGCGCTTTTCCGACATCGTCGCCAAAAGCCCGCTTGTCGGGGACTGGATGATGGAGGTTCTGGGCGCCCGTAAGCTGCGCGGGGGTTATGGCGAGGGCGACGGGTCAGACCCGGTGGCCGACGCAATCACCAACCGCGCGCTGGACGAGCTGGCGGTCGAGGGCACCCTGCGTGCGATCCTGTCCGCACAGCGCGGTATCCTGTCGGATGATCAATCCGGCCTGCATCGAGACATCGCACAGTCCGAGCTGCCCGTGACTGCGATCTGGGGTGCGGAGGATACCGTCATTCCGATCACCTGCCGGGACCGGTTGGAGACGCTCAACCCCTCTGCCCGGCAGACTACCCTGATTGAAGCCGATCATCGGCTGACCTACACCCATGCGGAACAGGTGGCCGAGGCCATCGGCCCCGCCTAAGCCACCGCCGCGCGGTCGTTCAAGGGCTTCTCGTTGATCGGCAGGTGAACCACCGCCGACAGCGCGCCAACCCCCACGCCGATCCACCAAACCGCGCTGTAATCGCCGTAAAGGTCATACATCCAGCCGCCCAGGACCACGCCCAGGAACCCGCCCAACTGGTGACTGAAGAAGACGATGCCATAAAGCGTGCCCATGTAGCGTAGACCGTAGAGATAGGCGATCAGCCCGCTGGTCAGCGGCACGGTGGCAAGCCACAGCGACCCCATGACGACGGAGAATACGACGACAGTCAGCGGCGTGATCGGGAACAGGATGAACATCGCCGCCGCGATGGTGCGGCCTGTGTAGATCAGCGCCAGCAGGTATTTCTTGGGGAATTTCGTGCCGAGCCAACCCGCCATAATAGTGCCCACCACGTTCGCCAGCCCAATCAGCGAAATCGCGACTGCCCCAAGGGTCGAGGTCGAGGTGATCCCGATATTGTGCAGCATCGAGCCGGGCACGATCGGCCCGCACATCTCGGTTACCAATGCCGGGAAATGGGCGGTGATGAAGGCCAGTTGATACCCGCAGGAAAAGAAGCCAACGAAGATCAGCGTGAAGGACGGGTCCTTGAACGCCTTCTTCAGGATCTGGCCCATGCTTTCCTCGATCTCAGCCTTGCTGGCCATGGGCGGGGCCTTGAGCAAGGGCAGCACAAGCACGGTCAGAAGGATGATCCCGGCGAAGATCAGGAACACCGCCTGCCAGGTCATCAGCCCGAGCAGAAATTCCGCGAAGGGCGCCCCCACAATCTGCCCGGCGGACCCCGCAGCAGTCACGATTCCAAGGGAAATCGACCTGTTTTCATCTGAAGTGGCCCGACCCACAATGGCCAGGATGACGCCGAAACCGGTGCCCGCGATGCCGAACCCCACCAAAATCTCCAGCAGTTGGTGCTGAATGGGCAGGGTCGCGCCTGCCGACAGGACCAGCCCGATGGCGTACATCAGGGCCCCCAGGATCAGCGCCTTGCGATCCCCGAACCGTTCCGCGATGGCCCCGAAGATCGGCTGCCCGATACCCCAGGCCAGGTTCTGAATCGCGATGGCCAGGCTGAACTCTGCCCTCGGCCAGCCGAATTCTTCGGCAATGGGGATCTGGAACACGCCGAAACTGGCCCTGACGGCAAAGGACAGCAGGATGATCAGGCATCCGCCGATCAGAACGGGCGTGACGAGGGGGGATTTCTGGGGCATGGCAAGGGTCCAAAGTCGCGTCCGGTGACAGTGGGTCAGCACTCCTGCCCTGTCAAATCAGATTTCTTGATCCGTTACGTCAGTTTTCCTGTAGATCACCGGCGCGGCTTCGCGCTACCAACCTGATATGTCTCAGCATCTTCAAGCCATCTACGACACCCGAGTATCCGAAGGGCTACTGCGCCCAGACCCGGCACAGCGGGAGGTTCTCCTGCTTCTGGAAGACCTGCGCGACAAGCTGGAGGAGCGGCCCGCCAAGCCTACAGGGTTCCTGGGCAGGTTCTTCAAACCAGCGGTGCCGGACGGAACACGCGGGCTTTACCTTTGGGGCGGGGTCGGGCGCGGGAAGTCGATGCTGATGGACCTGTTCCATGCCCATGCCGGGGTGGCCCGCAAACGGCGCGTGCATTTCCACGCCTTCATGCAAGAGATTCAGTCCGGTCTGCATGAGGCGCGCAAATCCGGGGCTGAGGATGCGCTGAAACCGGTGGCAGAGGCGGTGATCCGCGACGTGGACCTGCTGTGCTTCGACGAAATGCAGATCACAGATATTGCCGATGCAATGATCGTCGGGCGGCTGTTCCAGATGCTGTTCGATGCCGGGGTCGTCGTGGTGACCACCTCGAACCGTCCGCCTGAGGATCTCTACAAGGACGGTTTGAACCGGCAGTTGTTCCTGCCTTTCATCGACATTCTGAACGACAAGCTGGAGGTGCACGAGATCACCAGCCTGACCGACTACCGCCAGCACCGCCTGGCAGGGGAAAAGACCTATTTCGCCCCTGCCAACGCGGAGTCCCGCCGGGCGATCGACGAAATCTGGCGCGACCTGACGGGCGGCAAAAGCGAAGAACTGGTGCTGGAGGTCAAGGGCCGCGAGGTACATTTGCCCCGCTACTGGGCTGGTATGGCGCGGGCGGAGTTCTGGGACCTTTGCGGGCAGGCGCTTGGCCCGGCCGATTATCTGGCGCTGGCCGGGGCGGTGAAACTGCTGGTGCTGGAAAACGTACCGCGTCTCGATAGCTCGAAGTTTAATGAAGCCAAGCGCTTCGTTACGCTTGTTGATGCTCTCTATGAAGCGCGCACGCGGGTGATCATTTCGGCAGAAGAGGAGCCGGAAAGGCTCTATCTCGAAGGATCCGGCAGTTTCGAATTCGAGCGTACTGCTTCGCGGTTGCGAGAGATGCAAAGCGCTGATTGGGCCTCTGAGTAGTGTCGATCTCCCTTTGTTAGAGACGTTTTTCACGAACTACGGCGCTGTCTGGTCCCGCAACGCCCTGGCATGAGCCTCGACAAGCGCTAACGCGGCGTCCCGGCGAGAGGCATCAAACCGGGCACTTAATCCTGAAACCGCAAGCGCCCCCAGTAACTGTCCGTCGGTAGACAGAACCGGCGTTGCGACCGAGGAGATATTCGGGTTTCGCCCGCCGGCCAGGTTGGCAGAGCCTGCATCGGTAAATGCAATCGTGTCGGGCACCGGTTCGCCCGCAGACCGACGCAGCACCATGGCGACCGCACCGCGATCCATCGGCAGGCGCATCCCCTCCTCCAGGTGATAGCGGATCAGGTTGGGGGAATTTTCGCGGTATAGGCATACCCGATCCTCACCCGCACGCACGTAGAACGATGCGGTTTCCCCGGTCTTCTCTACCAGATCGCGCAGAACGGGCCGGATCGTGGCACCGTTCTGGTAGTCCTGCCGGAACAGAAGCCCAAGGCGCCAGACCGACGCGCCGATACCATAGCGCCCGTCTGCGTCACGGGTGAGGAACCCATAGAGCTGCATGGAATTGGCCTGCCGCAGCACCGTGCTTTTGTGCAGCCCGGTCTCTTCGGCCAGTTCCGCCAGGCTCATTCGACGCCGCTGGCTGGAAAAGGCTGACAGGATCGACATGGCCTTCTCCACCGATTCGATGCGCGTGTTGGTCATGTCGCCCCCCGATGGTTCGATGGCCTAGGCTTGCCGCGCATCACTAGGCTGTCCAGTCGAAACGTGCCGGAAAGATGCAAATGACTCGCAACTGCATTGACTTCTTGCAAATCATTCTCATTATTATTCTGACATCATCAAAGAGGTGCAGCAATGCTGACCCGCCTGACAACGGCATTCTCAATCTTCCTGACCTCCGCCACGATGGCAGCGGCGCAACTGACCGTTGTCGCCACGACAGGCATGATCGCCGATACAACCCGCCAGATCGGTGGGGATCATGTGGAGGTGCAGGCGTTGATGGGGCCGGGCGTTGACCCGCATGCCTATCGCCAGACCCGTAGTGATATCGTCGCCATGACCCGCGCCGATCTGGTGCTGTGGCACGGGCTCTATCTCGAAGCGCAGATGGAAGAATTTTTCGAGGATCTGTCCCGCCGCCGCACCGTTATCGCCGTGGCCGAGGGATTGCCGCGCGACCTGCTGCTGGCGCATGAGGACTATGACAACCGCTTTGACCCGCATGTGTGGATGGTGCCAGACCTTTGGCGGAACGTGGCGCAAACCATCCGTGATGCCCTGATCGCTACCGATCCCGGAAATGCTGACACCTACTCCATCAATACAGAGACGTTTTTGGCCGAGTTAGAGACTGTTTCGACCTATTCCACCGATGCTCTGGCGACCGTGCCGCAGGATCAGCGCGTGTTGTTGACCGCCCATGATGCCTTCAACTATTTCGGCAATGCCTACGGGTTCGAGGTTCTGGGGATTCAGGGCATTTCCACCGAAAGCGAGGCAGGACTCGCCCGGATCGCAGACCTTGTGGATCTGCTGGTGACCCGCAATATCCGTGCTGTCTTCGTCGAAAGCTCCGTCTCTGACCGGAATATCCGGGCGTTGATCGAAGGCGCGGCGTCCCATGGGCACGAAGTGCAAATCGGGGGAGAGCTCTTTTCCGATGCCATGGGGGAACCGGGCAGCTACGAAGGCACCTATATCGGCATGATCGACCACAACGTCACCACAATCACCCGGTCGCTCGGCGGCTCCGCCCCGGAACGCGGGATGACCGGTCAGCTTTCCGCGGGCATGTGATGACACGGATTGCACTGGCCAGCACGAACGGACAGACCATGACGGGTGAATGCCCCGAAACAGCCCCGATGTCGATCCGGGGCATGACCGTGTCCTATGGGCAGAAGCCGGTGGTCTTTTCCGTTGATGCCACCTTCCCCGAAGGCTCCATGACCGCGATCATCGGGCCGAACGGGGCCGGAAAATCGACCCTGTTAAAGGCCTCTTTGGGCATTTTGCGCCCTCTGTCCGGTATCGTCACCGTCTTTGGCCGCCCCCTGAACAGCCAGCGCCACCGCATCGCCTATGTCCCGCAGCGTGCAAGCGTCGACTGGGATTTCCCGACAACGGTTCTGGACGTGGTTCTGATGGGCCTGTCGCGCGAACTTGGCTTGCTGCGCCTTGTGCGGCCCCGCCACCGCGCCCGTGCGCTGGACTGTCTGACCCGTGTGGGCATGGCAGAATTTGCGGATCGGCAGATCGGACAGCTGTCCGGCGGACAGCAACAGCGCGTGTTTCTCGCCCGCGCGCTGGCCCAGGGGGCGGACCTCTACCTGCTGGACGAGCCCTTTGCGGGCGTTGATGCCGCGACCGAGAAGGCGATCATTGCCGTGCTCAAGACGCTCAGGGCCGAGGGAAAGACGGTCGTCTCGGTCCATCACGACCTTTCGACCGTAGGCGACTATTTCGACCGTGTCCTGATTCTGAACACCAGCAAGATCGCTGAAGGCCCCGTTGCGGATGCTTTCACCGAGGCAAATCTGCAAGCCGCCTATGGCGGTCGGTTGGCAACCGCGCAGGTCGCGGGCATCCCGGCCGCGGGGTAAGCTATGCTGTGGCAGGCGCTGACCCTTCAGCTTGGCTATAACGCCACGCTTGTCGCCATTGGCGCAATCCTGTTGGGGTTTGCCGCCGGTGTGACGGGAACCTTCCTGTTTCTGCGCCGCCGAGCCCTTGTGTCCGACGCCATCAGCCACGCGACGCTACCCGGTGTAGGGCTCGCCTTTATCGTGATGGTGGCGCTTGGTGGCGACGGGCGAAACCTGGCGGGGCTGCTGGCCGGGTCGGCGGTGACAGCCGCCCTTGGCCTTTTGGCCGTGCAATGGCTGACGCGCCGCACCAGGCTGGCCGAGGACAGCGCCATTGGCGCAGTGCTGTCGGTGTTCTTCGGGTTTGGCGTGGTGCTTCTGACGGTCATCCAGACGATGGAATCCGGGCGTCAGGCGGGGTTGGACAGCTTGCTGCTTGGTTCCACCGCTGGAATGCTCCGCTCTGACGCGCTGCTGATCGCGGTCGGAGGGGCGCTGACCCTGATCCTGACGCTGATCCTGCGGCGACCGATGATCATGGTGGCCTTCGACGAGGACTATGCCGCCGCGCTGGGGCTGAACATTCGGCAGGTGGATCTGGCGACAATGGGTCTGGTCATGGCGGTCACTGTCGTGGGGCTGAAAGTGGTGGGGCTGATCCTGATCGTTGCCCTTCTGATCATCCCGCCGGTGACGGCCCGGTTCTGGACGGACAGGACCGAGCGCGTCTGGCTGTTGTCGGGCGTTATCGGCGGGCTGTCGGGCTTTGTTGGTGCGGCAATATCCGCCTCTGCCCCGGCACTACCAACCGGCCCGATCATCGTGTTGACCGGGTTTTCCGTCTTTGCCGCCTCCCTGTTCCTTGCGCCCAACCGGGGCGTTCTGGCCGCCGTCATTCGCCACGTCGCGTTTCAGAGGCGCGTTCACGTTCGGCAGGGGCTGCTGGCATTGGCGCATGGTCAGCCGATCTATGAACGCTACACTGTTCGTCTTCTGCATCGCGCGGGCCTGTCGCGTCCCGATGGCGTGGCGACCGAGGCCGGTCGCGCCCGCGCCGCCAAGGCCCTGCTGGACGAAAAACGGTGGGAGATCCTGCGCGCCATGCCCGATCACGAGGCCGCAGCGGCGCTCTATGACGGGATGCGCCCGATTGAAACCGTGGTGACACGAGACCAACTGGCCGAAATAGACACGCATCTGGCCGCGCCGCAGGAGGTCCCGGCATGAGCGGCGCAGAGTTCGTTCCCCTGAGCCTGACACCCATCCTGATCGGTGTGTTCGCGGCGATTGCCTGCGCGCTGCCGGGCAATTTCCTGGTGCTGCGGCGGCAGGCCCTGATTGGAGATGCGATTTCCCACGTGGTCTTGCCCGGCATCGTCGTGGCCTTCCTGATCACCGGAACGGTGACGGCCTGGCCGATGATGATCGGCGCTGCCGCCGCCGCCCTGCTTGCCGTGCTGCTGATCGAAGCCATTCGACGGCTCGGAGGGATCGAACCGGGGGCCGCCATGGGCGTGGTGTTCACGACGATGTTCGCGGGCGGTGTTCTGCTGTTGGAAAGGTCGGACACCTCCACCGTTCACCTCGATGTGGAACATGCGCTGATGGGCAATCTGGAAAGCCTGATCTGGCTGGATGCGTTCGGGTGGGGTTCGTTGCTTGATCCAGAGGCGCTGGCCGGGTTGCCGCCCGAGCTTCTTCGCATGGGGTTGTCCATGATTGGCGTGGTTGCGTTTATCTGGCTGTTCTGGAGACCCCTGAAAATTTCCACGTTTGATGAGGGCTTTGCGCAGGTCATGGGGATGCGGACCAACCTGATCGGCTTGTCGCTTGTGGCGGTGTCCGCACTGGCTGCCGTGGCGGCGTTCGATGCGGTTGGGTCGATCATCGTGATCGCGATGTTCATCTGCCCGCCTGCCGCGGCGCGGTTGATGACCGACCGGCTTGGGGCGCAGGTGGGGTGGAGCGTGGTCTTCGCCACGCTGTCCGCCGTGCTTGGCTATGTGCTGGCAGGCTACGGGCCGCTTTGGCTGGGCGCAGAGGATTCGGTCAGCGCCGCAGGGATGATTGCGACCATGTCAGGCATCGTCCTTGGGCTTGCGGCCCTGTTCGGCCCCGCGCGGGGTGGCGCGCAGGGCTGAGGGTCAGACCCGGGCCGTCGCAGCGGGCTGCCGAGCAATGCGAGAGCCTACGACCATGGCGCGAGGAACTGGTCCGCGAACGATAGGACCATCGCCCAGAAACGCATCGGAGAACCGGATCAGCGCCTCGGGATCGGTGTCTTGCGACACTCCGCAGAAGACACGAAATCCGCTGTTATAGAGACTATACACAACACCACAGTCCCGTCCGCAGTCGCCACTGAGCTGCCCATGTCCGGTCATCTCGAAATCCTCCTGGATCGTGCCCTCGCCAGCTCGCAGGGCCGCCCCAAGCTGACGGGCGAGCCTGAGGCCGGCGGCACAGGGCTGGCCGGTTTTCGGGCAGGTGGTGCAGCTATAGGAATAGCCGTCTTCGGTCATGATCATCGCGCCCTCCGCGCTTGGGATCAGACGGGTCGGGAGGGCTGTGAAAACCCCCTCGAAGGACACCCCGCCTTCAGGTTTCAATACGGATGGCAGGTCTCCTGACTCGCGGGTCGATGCTGTCCCCGGCCTTCCCGGTTCGTCCCTGAACCAGTGGCGCGATTGGGGGCGCTCTCCGCTTACAGTTGCGGGGGCAGTTGCGGCCTTGGGGAAACCCCGCACCGCATTCCCTTTTCATCCCCTCGGAGGCGTCGCCTTGGGGAACCATCGGGGTCACATTGCGCAGGATGGAAGCTGTGGTCAATGGGGGGAAATCAGGGGGGTGCCCCCCGTACACCGGGCGTACACCCCCTGTGCACCCCCCGTACAGACAAAAGCCGGTTTCGCCGCCTGCCGGCGTCGACCGGGGAGCGGCCCTCCTCAGGCCCCTTCGGGGCCCTCGTCGGGCCGCGTTGCCACGGATTCGTGGGTCGGGAGTCACGGGCATTTCGCCGTTGAGCGGGCTTCGGGAGCCTCCGGCGGAGGTATTTGGTGCCAAGATGAAAGGGCCGGGCGGATCAGCCGTGTGTCTGGAGCACCACGCCCGCGAGGTAGAGGGAGCCGCAGATGAGAACGCGGGAACCGGGGGCTTCTGACAGGATCGCGGACAGGGCGGATTGCACGTCCTTGGCGGTTTCGGCGCTCAGCCCGGCGGCGCGGGCCTTGGCGACGGTGTCTTCGGCCGAGAGAGTCGCGGCCTGTCCGGGGATCGAAACGGCGTGGAGGCTTTCAGCGACTCCGGCCAGCGGGCGCATGAAGCCGCCCACATCCTTCGTGTTCAGCATCCCGCAAATGAGATGTGTGGGTTTCACCGGCAGGCGCGAGAGCGATTCGACGATGGCCAGCGCGGCGGCGGGGTTGTGGCCGCCATCGAGCCAGAGGTCGCTGCCTGCGGCCTCGGCCATGTCAACGAGCGGACCGGATTTCAGCCGCTGCATCCGGGCGGGCCATTCGGCCTGGGTGACGGCGGCCTCGCAGGCCGCTTCGGCGAAGCCGAGATGGCGCAGGGCGGCAAGGACGGCGCCCGCGTTCATCACCTGATGGGCCCCGACGAGGTTGGGCAGCGGCAGGTCGAGCAGGCCGGTTTCATCCTGGAAGATCAGGCGGTCGCGTTCTTCCCACACATGCCAGTGCTGGCCATAGACCAGCAGGGGTGCGCCAAGCCGGGCGGCGCGGGCCTCGATGACCTCCAGCGCCTCATCCTGTTGCGGGCCGACCACGCAGGGCACGCCGCGCTTCATGATTCCGGCTTTCTCGGTCGCGATCTCTGCCAGGGTCTCGCCCAGATATTGCTGATGGTCGAGATCGACCGGCGTGATGATCGTCAGCCGGGGCTGGTCCACCACATTGGTGGCATCGAGCCGCCCGCCAAGCCCGGTTTCCAGCAGGGTCCAGTCGGCAGATACGCGCGTGAAGGCCAGAAGCGCGGCGGCGGTGGTGATCTCGAAATAGGTGATCGCGTCAGGGCCATTGGCGGCAAGGCATTCGTCGAGAATGTCGCTGAGGAGATCCTCGTCGATCAGATCGCCAGCCAGGCGGATACGTTCGTGAAACCGGGCCAGATGCGGCGAGGTATAGACATGGGCCGACTGGCCTGCCGCCTCGATCCCGGCACGCAGCATCGCCAACGTGGAGCCTTTGCCATTGGTGCCTGCCACGTGGATGACCGGGGGCAGTTTCGCCTCGGGATGGCCAAGCGCAGCCAGAAGCCGGTGCATACGGTCGAGCGTCAGGTCGATGATTTTCGGGTGCAGCGACATCATCCGGTCAAGGAGGATGTCGGAACGGGCCTCAGCCATTCTTGTCGGCAGCCTCTTCTTCGGACACCTCGGGCGCGGTCGTTTCAGCTTCCGGTTCGGGCGCGGGCAGGTCGCCCTTCACGGCAGGCGGCTGGCCGGTCAGCATGCGCAGGATGGTCACAAGCTCATCCTTCATGTTCTTGCGATGCGTCACCCGGTCCAGCATGCCGTGATCCAGCAGGTATTCGGACCGCTGGAAACCTTCGGGCAGGGTTTCGCGAATGGTCTGTTCGATCACGCGGGGACCGGCAAAGCAGATCAGCGCATTGGGTTCCGCGATCTGCACGTCACCAAGCATGGCATAGGAGGCCGTGACCCCGCCCGTGGTCGGGTGGGTCAGCACGACGATGTAAGGCAGGCCCGCCTCTTTCAGCATCTGCACGGCGACAGTGGTGCGCGGCATCTGCATCAGCGACAGGATGCCCTCCTGCATGCGGGCGCCCCCGGCGGCAGAGAACAGAACCAACGGCAGTTTGCGTTCCACCGCGCGTTCGGCTGCGGCGATAATTGCATTGCCCACATACATGCCCATGGACCCGCCCATGAAGGTGAAGTCCTGCGCGGCGGCGACGATACGGGTGCGGTCGATCTCGCCCTCTGCGACCAGCATTGCCTCGAACTCTCCGGTGCCCTTCTGGGCGGCTTTCATGCGGTCGGGGTATTTCTTCTGGTCGCGGAAATGCAGCGGATCGGGGACCGGGACGGGCACCTGCACCTCGGAAAACACGCCGCCGTCAAACAGCGCCTCGAACCGGGCGCGCGGGGTCAGCGGCATGTGGTGGTCACAACCGGTGCAGACATTCAGATTGTCCGACAGTTCCCGGTGAAACAGCATGGTGCCGCATTCGGGGCATTTGGACCAAAGATTTTCCGGCACCTCGCGGCGGGAAAAGAGCGAGTTGATCCGGGGGCGGACGTAATTGGTGATCCAGTTCATGAGTTGTCCGTTTCTGCGACCGTCCACGCCCAGATATGACGCGGGGACGGGAAATGCAATTGCAGCGTGGCCTAACGCCCGGTCTTTGCGAGGGCAAAGCGGATCGCGGCCCAGATCGCGATGGTGGTCGCCATGTCGCGCAGAAGCAGGGGAACCAGCGTTTCGGTGTCCTCAGGGCCGAAGGGCGTGACGTAGAGCGCAAGACCGGACAGCGTGCCGCTGAGCGAGACGACAAGGATCGCCACCACGTTATTGGCGAAGTGAAACCCCCAGGCGGCCCCGATATTGCCGGTGCGGGCGGTCAGATCGGCGGCGCAGAGACCGAAAAGCCCGGTCGCGGCCACCAAAAGCCAGGCGAGGAGCGGGCCGTTGGACAGATCCAGATGCGCGAGGCCGAAGAGGATCGAGGGCAGGCCCATCCAGACCAGCGGGGTGTTGAAGCGGGCGGCCAGTTGCTGTTGCAGGTATCCGCGAAAGAACAGCTCTTCCGCCCCGGTCTGGCCGAGGATGACCAGCAGCGACAGGGGCAGGAAGTTGAGCCACAGGGGCAGATCCAGCCCTGGCAAGGGGTCATAGCCGAAGGGGACAATGGCCGAGGCCGCAAGCACCGCCAGGCAGACCAGAGTGGCAATCACGAAATGCCGCCGCATCCGCCGCCAGGGGCCAAAGAGCGTCCAGGCGCTGCGGCGATGGATCAGGGGGGCCACGGCCATGACGCCGAAGGCCAGACCCCAAAGCGTGGCGATGACCAGCAGGGTCGAGGTGGGCGTATCGGCCCGCGTCATGCGGTCGATCCAGGCTTGCCCGCCTTCCACACCGGCAGTCAGGAAGACTGTGCCAAAGAGTGCAATGACCCATAGCACGCAGATCACGCAGGCCAGTACGAATCCAAGCATCAACCAGCCGATCTGAGGCCGTAGCTGCGCTGGCGCCACATAGGCGTTATGGGCTTTGTAATTCATTCGCTCGGGCCTGCCTGCCATTTCGCGAGACCATACCCTGACCATTTGCCAGCGGCAATCACGCTTGTGCGGGGGAGTCGCGCACTCTATTCCTGAAAGCAAGCGCTTTGGTAAGGGGAAGATCAGCATGACCACGGGTCCGAAAGACAAATCTCATCTGCCAAGCCGGCACACCACAATCGGACCCGCGCGCGCGCCGCATCGGTCGTTTCTCTATGCCATGGGGCTGAGCGAGGAGGAGGTGAACCAGCCTTTCGTTGGCGTCGCCACCTGCTGGAACGAGGCCGCGCCGTGTAACATCGCCCTGTCGCGTCAGGCGCAATCGGTGAAGATGGGCGTCAAGCACGCGGGCGGCACCCCACGCGAGTTCACCACAATTACCGTCACCGATGGCATTGCCATGGGCCATGAGGGGATGCGGGCATCGCTGGCCAGTCGGGACGCGATCACCGACACGGTGGAACTGACGATGCGCGGCCATTGCTATGACGCAATGGTCGGGCTTGCGGGCTGCGACAAGTCCCTGCCGGGAATGATGATGGCGATGGTGCGGCTGAACGTGCCGTCGGTGTTCATCTATGGCGGCTCGATCCTGCCGGGGCGTTACAAGGGCAAGGACGTGACGATTCAGGATGTGTTCGAGGCTGTTGGCCGTCATCAGGCGGGCGCGAATTCTGACGAGGAGTTGCGGGCGCTGGAAAAGATCGCATGCCCGTCATCCGGGGCCTGCGGCGGCCAGTTTACCGCCAACACCATGGCCTGCGTGTCAGAGGCGATTGGGCTGGCGCTGATGAATTCCTCGGGTGCGCCCGCGCCATATGAAAGCCGCGATGCCTATGGCACCGCCTCGGGCGATGCGGTGATGAAGCTGCTGGAAAAGAATATCCGCGCGCGGGATATCGTGACGCTGAAATCCTTGCAGAACGCGGCGCGGGTCGTGGCCTGTACCGGCGGCAGCACCAATGCCGGTCTGCACCTGCCCGCGATTGCCCATGAGGCGGGGATCGACTTCAACCTTCAGGACGTGTGCGAGATCTTCCATGACACGCCCTATTTCGTGAACCTCAAGCCAGGCGGCGAATATGTCGCCAAGGATCTCTATGAGGTGGGCGGCGTACCGGTTGTGATGAAGGAACTGCGCAAGGCCGGGCTGATCCATGAGGATTGCATGACCGCCAGCGGGCGCAGCATTGGCGAGGAACTGGACCTTATCGAACGCGAGGCCGATGGCAAGGTCATCCACCCGATTGAAACGCCGCTGACGGAAACCGGTGGTGTGGTCGGGTTGCAAGGCAACCTTGCCCCCGATGGGGCCATCGTGAAGGTCGCGGGGATGAGCGCGGAGGAACAGGTGTTCACCGGCCCCGCGCGGGTCTTCGAGTGTGAGGAAGACGCGTTCGAGGCGGTCAAGGCCCGGTCCTACAAGGAAGGCGACGTGATCGTCATCCGCAACGAAGGCCCCGCAGGCGGGCCGGGGATGCGGGAAATGCTGGCCACGACGGCGGCGCTTTCCGGTCAGGGCATGGGGAAATCCGTGGCGCTGATCACGGACGGGCGCTTTTCCGGCGCGACACGCGGCTTTTGCGTGGGGCATGTGGGGCCAGAGGCCGCGCATGGCGGGCCGATTGCCCTGTTGGAAGACGGCGACATGATCACCATCAACGCGGTGACCGGAGAACTGTCGGTTGCCCTGACGGATGAGGAGCTTGCCGCGCGCAAGGCCGCCTGGGCCGGACCGCGCGAAACCATCTATGCCTCGGGCGCGCTGTGGAAATACGCGCAGCTTGTGGGGTCGGCCAAATATGGCGCGGTGACCCACCCGGGCGGAAAAGAGGAACGGCATGTCTATATGGACCTCTAGGGCACTTGTCCTGACAGTGTTGCTGGTCGCTGCCTGCGGGCGGCTGGGTGGCGGACCGTCCGGGTCTCCGCCGGTGCGGGCCGTGTCCGTGACCTCTGACATGGTGACGGTGGCCGGGCCGGAAGGCTTCTGCGTCGATCCCGATTCCACCCGCGACAGTGGCGATACGGCCTTTGTCCTGATGGGCAATTGCGCGGTGATTTCAGACCGCCGCAGCGCTGGGCAGCCTGCGATTCCGGCGATCCTGACCGCGTCGCTGTCCGAGGCTGATGCAAGCCAGACCCTGCGCGACGCGATCCCGGATCTGAGCGCGTTCTTCGCATCCGAGGAAGGCCGCCAGTTGCTGAGCCGCGCGGGTGAGGCCGACACGGTCGAGGTTCTGGACAGTTTCCACCAGGGCGATGTGTTCTACCTGCGTGCCAGCGACAGCAGTGCCAGCGAGATCCAGAATGTCTCGGCCGATTACTGGCGGTCCTATCTGGATGTAGGCGACCGGATTGCGACGCTGACGGTTCTGGGCCGTGATGACAGCCCGGTTTCCTCTGACCGCGGGTTGCAGACATTGCGCGAATTCACCCGGGCGGTGCAGCTTGCAAACGAATCCGGGGCTGCCCCGGCTGCCCCAGTTGCCCCGGCAGCGGTCCCGGCCAGTCCCGCGCAGCCGCGCGGAACGCTCTGGAATGTCGGGCTGTTTCGGAGAATAATGGGCGGTTAAGGGATCAGGGGTTAAACCCTTGGCACATCGTGGAACGAGTGGGAGCGTTTGGCGGCTGACATGAGCGGTTTTCTGGAAAAACGGATGCTGAGAAAATCGGTCGAGCGCTGGGCGGCGCTGGCCGATCACGCCGGTGCCCTGCCAGCGCAGGAGGCGCAGGATCTGCAGCGCACCGCGCGCAGACTGCGCCGCAAGCTCGATCTGTTCGTGGCCTCCGCCGAAGCGGGCCTGATCCCGGATGGGCAATCCGAAATCCTGCGCCCCGATCAGTGCGACTGGGCCTGGCGGCCCGATCCCTGGACCGCCCCCCGCGTGCCCTCTGGCGTGGTGGAAGTGCCGTCCCCGCACAAGCTGACCGACAGCGTGACGCTGTTTCATGATTGCGCCCGGTCCGAGATCACCCTGCGCCAGACCCGCAACACCGATCCTTCCGTGTCCTCGGCCTTCGGGCTGCTGCTGGATGTCTACCGCTTTGACGGGTCTTTCCTGTCGCTGGTCCTGTCGCTGCCCGATGCGGCGATTTCCGGCATCACGCGCAACCATTATTTCAGTCTGCGCGCCCGCGTGATCCGCGAAAACCCGATCGAGATCTATGCGAGGCTGAACGTGCAGCACGGCCCCAATACCGAACAGATGGTGCGGCAGCTGGACCTGTCCGACGATGTGGGGTTGGCCGAGTTCGATCTGGCCTATTCCAACATCAATGAAAAGCGGGTGGAGAAAGCCTGGATCGACCTGATCTTTGACAATCCCGCGATGAATCAGGTGCTGCTGACCGACCTGACGCTGACCCGCGCGCCGCGCGCCGATTTGTGAAGGAACCCCGCGAATGTCCGAATCGAGCCTGGTCAAGACCCGCCTGAAAGCTGGCCGCTATGAGGGGCTGCTGAACGCCTCTTCCGCTGCGCCGGTGGTCGAGGCCGTCCATCATGACCGTGTCATCGGCCTGCCCGAGATCACCCCGATGGAAGGGCATCCGGGGCATTTCCTGCTTGGCTTCGACATCCCGGCCGAGGTTCTGTGTGACGGGGTACAGACCATCCAGCTTCGCAGTTCCGAGGATGGCGAAGTGCTGGATCGCATCACTATTCTGGCCGGCGAACCGCTGGAGGACGACATCCGCGCCGAGGTCGAATTCCTGCGAGAGGAGCTGGACCTGCTGAAACGAAGCTTCCGCCGCCACTGCGTGGAAACCGGGGCTGATTGAGCCTGCGGTCGGACCAGGGGGGAAGGTGTTTGCGGTTCGACCAAGGAGATGGACAGGGAATGAGCAAGACATGCTTCCGAATCGCTTTCGTCCCGAGTCAAAGCGCATGTCAGAACACGAACTCATCCACGAACTGCCCTTCGACGTCCCATTCCAGCCCGGCCTGGCCGATGGTCTGCCAGTTGGGGCCGCCATCCATGTCATACATACCGACCGTGCCGGTATTGACGTTCCGCCACAGGATATCGTCGGTGCCATCGCCGTTGTAATCGCCGGTCCCGACGATATCCCAGTCGAAGCTGGCTTGCCCAAGGCCCTGCCAGGTCGGCGTGCCCGAGCCCATGGCGTAGTAGCCCACAGCACCCGAGCTCTCGTGCCGCCACAGCAGGTCATCCGTCCCATCGCCATCGAGATCGCCGGTCCCCACCAGCCGCCAGTCGTTGGAGACATTGGCAACGACGCTCCAGGTGGGCGTGCCCGCGCCGGACATCTCGAACTGGCCGACCTGCCCGGTTGTGGAGTTCCGCCAGATGATGTCGTCGATCCCGTCGCCGGTGATGTCGCCGGTGGCCACGATCTCCCACGGGGCCGAGGAGCCGCCGATCGTCTGCCAGGTCGCCGTGCCGCCCGACATGGCGAACATGCCCACGCCGCCATTGCTGCTGTTCTGCCACAGGATATCGTCGGTGCCATCGCCGTTGAAATCGCCGACGCCCACGATGCCCCATGCGGAACTGGCCTGCCCCAGGGCATTCCAGACCGGGATGCCCGAGCTTATGGTGGAGAACCCGATGCCGCCGGAGCTGTCATTGCGCCAAAGAATGTCGTCGGTCCCATCCCCGTCGAAATCGCCAAGACCCGCTATTTGCCAGGCGGTGCTTTCGCCGCCCAGAACGCTCCACGTTGTCGTGCCGCCCGCCATGTCGAACATGCCGTACTGGCCCGTCGTCACGTTCCGCCACAAGATATCGGAGGTGCCATCGCCCGTGAGGTCGCTTGTAGCATCGTTGGCGGTCACACCCAGGATCCGTCCATTCAGGGCGGAGGTGCTGGTAAGGCCGTTGAATGTCAGGGAATTCCCGGAGCCGAAATTCAGAACGAGATTGCCATCCAGGAACACGGCATTCGACATCAATGCATTGAAGCTACCTGACCAAAGAGTCGCGTCGATATCGACCAGATCACCGGAAAAATCGGTGATCACGTCAGCGCCGCCGGTATAGGCGAAGGTGTCAACGTTCGCGCCGCCGGTAAGCGTGTCATTGCCAGCGCCGCCAGACAGGTAGTTCTGGGCCGCATTACCGATGATGGTGTCGTTCCCGGACCCGGCGATATAGTTCTCGATGATCGTGTTGTGCGCCACGACAACGTTCCCGGTCAGCCCGAAGACATTCCAGATTCCCAGGCTGTTCAGGTCTACAAGCTGGTTCGTGGTGTCGATGCTGAGATTGACCGTGTCGATGCCGCTGTGATCGTAGAGCGTGAAGGCAATGGGGCCATTGTCATAGCGATTGTTCGTGTCATGCCCCGCAGTCACGATATCGAAGAGGTCGCCAAGATAGCCGCCTATGGTTTGGCCCACGCCATATGTCGTATCGCCTGCGGTGGGTGAAGAGGCATCCGGTGCTCCGTAGAGGTTCTGGATTGCGACGATATCTGCCGCCATCGCAGTCACCTGAAGGGCATAGCTTGCATCCACATCCGTGTTTTCGGTCTGAGAGAAATAGGACATGACCGACAACTGATAGCTGTCATTGCTGAAGGCTGCGTCGAAGGGATAACTGGCCGAACCGTTATAGGGCCCTTGATGGCCGAGTCCGAGCGCATGTCCGATTTCATGGATATAGGTGGAGAAGCTGTAGTCGTCATAGCCGGCGCCATAGGTGTCGAGCCACGTGCTGGAAATATTGACGGTGGCGGAAGTCGTGTAGGGGCCGAGAGAGGAATAGGAGGCAAAGGCGCCGCTCTGAGTGTCGGTGAAGGTGATCTGTTCACCGCTTGTAACCTCACGGAACGTGATGTCGGCCACGGCGGTCCACGCTTCCATGGCGGCGCGGGCCAGAAACTGGCCCCGGTCATCCAATGCGGTGATGTTGACCGTGATCTCGTTGCTGCTGGACGTGTCGAAGACATGGCGGGTTCCACCGACCGAGCTCCAGTACCCGTCTGTCAGGAATGCGGCCAGTTCATCAAGGCTGCCTTCGGTGATGCTGTTGGTATAGGGCTCGACGGTGATCTGATAGGTGCCGGTGGCGCTGTCGTTCCAGGCACGCGCACTCAGATAGTAGGTCCCGTCGCTTGTCGGGGTGAAAACGAGGCGGGAATCACGGTTTGCCCCGCCATCGTCGTTCTCTGCGATCTGCGATCCGGTTTCCGAATAGACACGCAGGTAGGAGTCGGACAATGTGCCTGTGCCCGCCCCGTCCGCCAGAATCCGGATCTCGTATGCTGTGCCTGCCGACAGGCTGATGGCGACCCAATCGGCATCGCCAAGGGAATCGATAGTGCCGGAAAAGCTGTCACCGACAGACATGACATTCGTCGTCGAAACGGAGGCCGGCGCCGACGGGATTTCCGGGACTTCTGCCATCTCGTTGGTCAGGGCCGTGTAGACGCAGTCAGGATCATACGGGCGGACAGCAACACAGATTGTGCACATTTGGAATCACTCGATTGGGTAGATTATGGCTTATGGCTTGGGCGGACAGGGTGACGTCCAATTATGGCATCCATTGGACGTGTTTCTGACGCTTTTACTGCTGTTCCTGCAAAACCCGATGAATTCACCGGTCCGGGCGGTTCCCCGTGCGCGCCAAAGCTGCGCCCCTGCGCTGTCATGGGCAGTTGGAATAGGCTGGCACGATCCGGATGCATGAAGAAACCGCCTGCATTGCGCCGCCGGGGCTGCCTAGTCCGCAACCCGCTTGACGAATTGTGACTTCAGCCCGATCTGGCCCACGCCGGGGATCTTGCAGTCGATGTCGTGATCGCCGTCCACCAGCCGGATGTTGCGCACCTTTGTGCCGACCTTGACCACCGTGGACGTGCCCTTGAGCTTGAGATCCTTGATCACGGTCACGGTGTCCCCATCCGCCAGCGGATTGCCGACGCTGTCTCGGATGATCTCCTGTTCCGCTTCACCAGCGGCCCATTCATGGCCGCATTCCGGGCAGTTGAGCAACGCATCCACCTGGTAAGTATAGGCAGAGGAACAGGCGGGGCACGGCGGCAGGGTGTCAGTCATGGCCTGCCTATAGCCGTGGCGATCGGGGCGGGGAAGCGCACTTGCCGTCGCGGCCTATGGTCAATTCCCGGTCTCAAGCCCCTCTGGTTGCCCGACCACCACCACATGCAGCCCCTCCGGGTCCATCAGGCGGGCGGCGGTGCGGGAAATATCCTCCAGCGTCACGGCCATGACCTGTTCGTTCCGGGTGTTGATGTAATCAATGGGCATCTCGTCGATCTGCATGCCTGACAGGATGCCCGCAATCGTTGCATTGCCGGTGAATCTCAGGGGATAGGCGCCGGTCAGATAGGTCTGGGCGGCCTCCAGTTCCTCTGCCGTGACCCCATTGGCGGCAACATCGGCCCATTGATCATGCAGCACGTCGATGGCCTCGGCCACCAGATCGTTGGAGGAGGAGAACTGCCCCAGCATCATCGGGCCGTGATCGAACAGCACGAGGAAGGTGGAAATGCCGTAGGTCAGGCCGCGTTCCACCCGCACCTCCTGCATCAGGCGGGACCGGAAATTGCCGCCGCCAAGAATCTGGTTCAGCACATAGGCGGCGAAGAAATCCGGGTCATGCCGTTCGATCCCGGCATGGCCGAAAAAGGCCGTGGATTGCGGCGTCGGGTAGTCGATGACGGTGATGCCGCCGGTCAGATTGTAGGGCGCATCACCGGGCATCTCGGCTCCGGTTGCGGGCAGGTCGCCAAGCAGGCGGTCCAGCAACAGGCCCAGTTCCTCTGGCGTGATGTCGCCCGACACGCCGACATGCACCCGGTCGCGGGCCAGCGCGCCCCGGTGGGCGGCAATCAGATCGTCGCGGGTCAGGGCCTGAACGCTTTCGGCCGTTCCCTCATGGTCAGACCCATAGGGATGATCCCCGAAAGTCTGGGCATAGAGTTCAGAGGACGCGAGGTCCGACGGGTCGTTCTGATTGCTGTCGATGATCGACAGAACCTGTGTGCGAACACGGTCGATGGCGGATTGTTCGAAACTGGGGTCCACCAGCGCCGCGCGCAGCAGATCAACGGCTTCGTCCCGGTTCTGGGTCAGCATACGGGCGGTGATGTTGATCGAGTCCCGGTAGGAATCGAAACCGAAATAAGCCGCCAGCGCCTCGGACCGGGCCGCGAACTCGGCATTGTCCATATCGGCGGCGCCTTCTTCCAGCAGGCCGGTCATCAGATAGGTTGCCCCCCGCGCGCCGGGCGCGTCGAGCGAGGTGCCGCCTTCGAACAGGATGTCGATTGCGACGAAGGGAATGGAATGATCCTCGACCAGCCAGGCCGTAAGGCCACCGGGCGAGGTGACCTCCTGAATATCGACCTGAGCGCGGGCGGGCAGGGTGGCGGCGAGTGTGAGGGCGACGAAGGCAAGAATGCGGAACATGGGCTGTCTCCTCACAGGCCGGGGGCGGTCAGGTAACCGGTGACCGAGGTGGTTTCCGTGAAGATCATCCTTGCGGCCTCCATCACTTCTTCGGGCGTGATCGAGGCGATGACATCGGGCCAGTCCTGAATGTCCTGAACGGTCAGGCCAGAGGTCAGGCCAACACCGTACATGCGCGCCAGATCGCCCACATCGTCCTGCGCATAGATCATCTCGGCTTCCCACTGGAACTGGATACGGGCGAACTGTTCGGGGTCGATCCCGTCTTCGAGGAACTGGGCGATGACGCGATCCAGATCGGCTTCGGCCTCTTCCAGCGACACGCCGGGCACTGGCACGTTGAACACCGAAAAGACCGTGTCATCCAGATTGGTGCCGGAATAGCTGGCAGCGGCATAAAGCGACCGGGCCTCCTCTACCTGCAAGACACGGGGCAGCACGGCGGTGGCACCGGACCCTGCCAGCACGTTGGACAAGAGCGTCAGGGCGGCGGCCATGCGCTGATCGCCGGGGTCGCGTTCGGGCGCGATGTAGCTGCGCACCACGTAAGGGTCGGACACGCGCGGGTCTTCGTAATAGACGCGGCGGTCGGCGATCTGAGGCGGGTCATGGGGGCGTTCGCGCGGTTCCACACCCGATGGCTCCAGCGGGCCGTAATGTTCCTCGGCCAGCGCGCGCACCTCTTCTGGCGTGACGTCGCCCGCCACGATCAGGATCGCGTTATCGGGGGAATAGTAGTCGTGATAGAAGGAAAACACGTCCTCGCGGCCAAGGCTCTCGATCTCGTGCCGCCAGCCGCCGATGGGGATGCGATAGGGATGCGCGAGATAGAGCGACGCCCGCATCTGTTCATTGAAAAGCGCGCCCGCACTGGAATCGGTGCGCTGTGCGCGTTCCTCAAGGATCACGCTGCGTTCGGTGGTGATATCCTCGTCCGTCAGCAGCAGGTTGCGCATCCGGTCGGCTTCCATCTGCATCATCAGCCCGAGCCGGTCAGAGGCGACGCGCTGATAATAGCCGGTATAATCCCAACTGGTGAAGGCATTGTCGGACCCGCCATTGGCCTCGACAATGTCGGAAAACTCGCCGCTTTCCAGCGTCTCGGTGGCCTTGAACATCAGGTGTTCGAGGAAATGCGCAATGCCGGAGCGGCCCGGCGGCTCATCCGCTGCGCCCACGCGATACCACAACATATGGACCACGACCGGCGCGCGATGGTCTTCGATGACGACGGCATGCAGCCCGTTGTCGAGGGTGAATTCCGAGACCTCTGTGGCCTGTGCCCCGGACGGGAGAAACGGCATAAGGGCCATGCACGCGGCCAGCATGTATCGGAACATTCAGAAACCTCTTCGGCAGATAAAAGCGATCGAGCCCCACAAGAGATACGGGGTTTCGCCGCAGCATCAAGCGTGGTGACGGGGATGTGAGCGATGAAGGGCGTGTCCCGGCACTCCTGCCTGGGGGCAGAGCAAGAAAAATGGCGCAGACCGGTTGGGTCTGCGCCGGATGCAGGGAAAGCGGGCAGAGGGTCAGGCCACCTGACGTTTGGCGAGCCTGTTTGCAATGTGGGCGGGAACCTGCCTTGCGCTCATCGCGCGGGGATAGGGCAACTCCTCCATCTCGGGCACGTCGCCGTAAAGCGTTTCGAACTCGGCATAATTGTCGAAGACCCGGCGGGAGACGTTGTCGATGAAGGTCTCGGCGGGGGCACCGTTTGCGAGGATGATCTCGTGTTCCTCGGTCTCGATATGGTAGACGGTATAGCTTTCGCCCATTTCCGAGACCGGAACGCGGGTGATCGTGCTGCCGTTGACCAATGCGCCAGCGTGGCAAATGACCCTATCCACCAGCATCCCGTGGTCGGCGGTGACGGTTAGATTTGTGTGGGGCAGGCCTTCTCCCAAAGACCCGGCAGCAAACCGCACCGGCATCAGGCGCTCGGCAGGACCGAAGCGGGTGGAAACGGTTTGCCGACCGATCCATTTGACCTGCACCTCACCACCTTCGGCAGTCAGGACCACATCCCCACTCTTTAGATTTTCCACCGCGACCTGACCCTTGGGTGACGCGATGTTCGTTCCCGCGAGGAAGCAGATCGGCGTGACGGTCGAGGCGATATCGTCCGTAGAGTCACCGGCAGTATAATTGCCATCGAAGTCCACCGCCGGCGGGAAATCCGCATGGGCGACCCCTGCTTCTGAAGAGCCGAGCAACTGGCCAAATTCATCCTCGAACACGAGGAATTCACGACCGTTATAGGTGACCGTTCCCAGATAGGTTGCGCCTGAACCGGAATAATCGGGATCAAGCACTTCACCGGGTGAGAGATTATTATCGACCGCTGCATCTTCGGTGTAGCTGGCAGGCGTATATCCGGGATTGTTGCCTGACAGCGCCTGCCTGTTCCAGAATTGGTTTCCGGTGGGAATGTCGGTACTTTCACTGTAGTAGCACCATGAATTGATTGTATAAGTTCCCATCTGTCTATCTCTCTATGGCTTGCGGGCAAGGCCATCAAATTGTGGATCTTTCCCGGATTTTGCGGAGCGCTTGCATAACGGGACCTATCAGATGCCACGCGCGCTGCTTTTTTCTCTGATGCAGTCTTGTCGACGATACTTGCAGTATCGCGAGTCTGCCCAGTGTTTGTGGCGTTGCCAGATAGACCCTCCAGAGGGGCCTAAGTAGCGAAGCCCTGCAACCTTGCCTTGCAATCAGACTGCGATCAAGCACGAAAGCTTCTTGCGCAAGCGCTCTGGCACCTGCCTTGCACTCATCGCACGCGGAAAGGGCAACTCCTCCATCTCGGGCACGTCGCCGTAAAGCGTTTCGAACTCGGCATAGTTGTCGAAGACCCGGCGGGAGACGTTGTCGATGAAGGTTTCGGCGGGGGCGCCGTTGGCGAGGATGATCTCGTGTTCCTCGGTTTCGATATGGTAGACGGTATAGGTCTGTCCCATCTCGGAGAGCGGCACGTGGGTGATCGTCGTATCGTTCACAAGCGCCCCGGCGTGGCAAATGACCCCATCCACAAGCATTCCATGATCGGCGGTGACGGTAAGGTCGGTGTGCGGCAGGCCGTTACCAAGTGCGCCCGCGCTGATCCGCACCGGCATCAGACGCTCGGCGGGGCCGAAGGAGGTAATAACGGTTTGGCGCCCGATCCATTTCACGGAAGCCGGCGCGCCTTCTGCCGTGATCACGGTGTCTCCGATGGACAATGTTTCGACAGCCACATCTCCCGTGTCCGTCAGAATCAGTGTTCCTTCCAGGAAGCAGGTGACACTGATTGTTGAAGAGCCGAAAGTCGTGTTCTGTGTCCAGTTGCTCGGGTCATTCAAACGCGCTGCCCAGGTCGCGGGATCCGTCAGCGATGTCGGTCCCGTGTAGGACGCCAGATGTGCCCCTGTATTGGCGGCAATTGCGTTTGTGCCCTCGGTAAGCCCGGAGCCGAGTTCGGTGTTGATCGTGCTATTGCCAATGAGATTAATTGAGAATGCCGATTGTGAGTGGAACTGAGCGATTGGGCTTCCGCCGCTCTGAGCCAGGATCTGATCGTCTGAGCCGGTCCCGATGTCGAAAACTCCATTTTCTACGAGACTTCCTTGAGAGGCGCTCCACCCGCCGGACCCGCTGGGCGTGGAGAACTCGATAACCGTTCCGGCCGCGATGGTGCCGCCGGTATCGTTTGTCCAGTTCAGCACGCCCTCCAATGTGCTAAAGCCGCCATTGTTGACCCCGTTGTCAGTGAAGCTTATCGACTCGCCAGCTGATACATCCTGCAAAACGACAATCTTGAAGTTTTGATCGGTGAAGCTTGACGTCATCGAGACTTCAACAAACCCAATATCCCCGGCGTTTAGTGGCATTTCTTTTTCCCCCAATGATCACTCGGTAGCGGCTTCTTTCGCAGGCGCTCCGGTCGGTCGTCACAATGCGCGAGAGGGTAGTTTGAAACGTTTGGCCAGCAAAGGTTTTTTTGCTGATGGTGACCAGTTCAAGTAACCGGGTGCCTAAAAAGCTGACCTGCGAAGGACTTCGCCATTGCAGCTGCTCGGTCAAAAAAAGACGAACTCAGAGTAATGAGTGGCATCAGTCTGCTGCTCACATCACACTTCAAGAAAGCCAGATCTCACTGGGACTCAGTCTTCGATATTGCCGATTTCCTCGGGCGGGGCGGCCGGGGTGCGGATGCCGGCGGCGCGCATGCGTTCCAGTTCCGCGTAGCGGTCAAGCGACATTTCTCGATAGGCGCGGTGATAGACGTTCACGGCGGCGATGCGTTCCAGAATGCGCCCGTCATTGCGGCGGCGGAATTCCAGATCCTCGGCGGCCAGCGTATCGCGGATATCGCGCCCTACGCCGAAGCGGGTGACATAGCTGATCATGCCCTGACTGCCAGCCCCGGCGCGGTCGATATTGCCACCAAGCGCGGCGGCGACATCGGCCTCTGGGTCGGGATCGGCGCGGTTGATGCCACCGGGGGACGGGGCAGGCAGGCTTTGCAGATCGTCCGGCACTTGCAGAGGCCGCGTCGGAAGGATGCCGAATTCATCGGGGCCTTCGCCGTCCGCGCGCAGGTTCAACAGGCGCGGGTCGTTTCGACCACATGCCGCAAGTGCCAAAAGCACCAGTCCCAAGCCGATTGCCGTGCGAAGCCTGCTCATTCAGTCTCTCCTCTCGGACGGTTTAGCGCATGTTTTCGCCGCCGTCACGGGGTCATATTCTTCGTATCGGCAAAGATCAGCAAGCCAAAGGCGCCGACGAAGACGCCGATATCGGCAATGTTGAACGCATACGGGTTCTGGAAGCCACAACAGGAGGTGTTCAGGAAGTCCGCAACCGCGCCATAGATGACCCTGTCGAAGGCGTTTGCAATGGCCCCGCCGACAATCGCGCCGGCCGACAGCATCGAGATGCGCTTCTGCATCCGGCGCGACCACCAGAGGATCCAGGCCGAAATGACGAAGGCCAGGGCAACCAGCAGCCAGCGGGTGGCATTGGCGTCATTGGCCAGCAGGCCGAAATTGATGCCTGTGTTCCAGCCCATGTGAAAGTTCAGATAGGGCGGCAGGATTTCCATGTGACCGACGGTCAGCAGATCCATCCGGTACAGGACATACCACTTACTGATCTGGTCGAGCGCAAACCAGAAAAGCGCGGAGAGGAGGGTGAGGCGCATCTGCCAACGTCCTTGCTGTCTTGCGGGGCCGGGTTT
>NZ_MNBL01000163.1 GCF_001879695.1 Nioella sediminis | reverse complement strand
GTATTTTAGCCAAGATGAAAGGGGGGATGGCAGGTTGCAACCCTTTCAGTGACGGAAATGGCGCATCCCGGTAAAGACCATGGCAAGGCCCGCCTCGTCCGCCGCGGCGATCACCTCGTCATCGCGCATGGAGCCGCCGGGCTGAATGACGCAGGTTGCCCCTGCCTGTGCCGCTTCCATCAGCCCGTCGGGGAAGGGGAAGAAGGCGTCGGAGGCCACGGCGGAGCCGATTGTCAAAGGTTGTGGCAGACCAAGCGCTTCGGCCATGCGTTCGGCCTTTTTCGCGGCGATGAGGGCCGAGTCCACGCGGCTCATCTGGCCTGCGCCGACGCCCACGGTGGCGCCGTCCTTGACGTAGACGATGGCGTTGGATTTGACGTGCTTGGCCACTTTCCAGGCGAAGAGCAGGTCGCGCATCTGGTCTTCTGTCGGGGCCTTCTTCGTGACGACCTTGAGATCATCGAGACCGACAAAGCCGTTATCCTTGTCCTGCACGAGGAACCCGCCCGCGACCTGCCGGAAGGCAAGGCCGCCTGCACGGGTGTCGGGAAGGCCGCCGGTGGTCAGCAGGCGCAGGTTCTTCTTTGCAGCGAAGATCTCTTTCGCCTCGTCCGATGCGCCGGGGGCGATCACGACCTCGGTGAAGATGCCGGTGATTTCCTCGGCAGTGGCCGCGTCGAGCGGTTGGTTCAGTGCGACGATGCCGCCGAAAGCGGAGGTGCGGTCGCAGTCGAAGGCCGATTTGTAGGCGTCGAGGAGCGTCTTGCCCACGGCCACGCCACAGGGGTTGGCGTGCTTGATGATCGCGCAGGCAGGCGTGTCGGTGCCGAATTCCGCCACCAGTTCGAACGCCGCGTCGGTATCGTTGATGTTGTTGTAGCTGAGTTCTTTGCCCTGGTGCTGCTGGGCGGTCGCCACGCCCTCGCGCCCCGAGCCATCGGTGTAGAAGGCGGCGCGCTGGTGGCTGTTTTCGCCGTAGCGCAGGGTCTGCTTCAGCGTGCCGGCGAAGGCGCGGCGGCGCGGGGTGTCGTTGCCAAGGGCCCCGGCCATCCAGCCGGACACGGCGGCGTCATAGGCGGCGGTGCGTGAATAGGCGGTCAGCGCCAGCTGCTGGCGGAAGGCGTAGGAGGTTGCTCCGTCGTTCTCATCGAGCTGGGTCAGCAGGGCGGCGTAATCCTCGGGGTCCGTCACCACGTTCACGAAGGCATGGTTCTTCGCCGCGGCGCGGATCATCGCGGGGCCGCCGATGTCGATGTTCTCGATGCAGGTGTCATAATCGGCACCCTTGGCGACGGTTTCCTCGAACGGGTAGAGGTTCACCACCAGCAGGTCGATGCCTTCGATGCCGTGTTCCTGCATCGCCGCGACATGAGCGTCATTATCGCGTAGGGCCAGCAATCCGCCATGCACCTTGGGGTGCAGGGTTTTGACGCGGCCATCCATCATCTCGGGGAAGCCAGTGACCTCGGCCACATCCTTCACAGCCAATCCAGCATCGCGCATTGCCTTGGCGCTGCCTCCGGTCGAGAGCAGTTCCACCCCGCGGGCGGCGAGGGCCTGGGCCAGCTCGATCAGCCCTGTCTTGTCGGATACGGAAAGCAGGGCGCGGCGCAGCGGCACGAGATCGGTCATGGTGTCTCCTGTGTCTTTTTACAGCCGGAGCACATCGGACGCAGGGGCGCGTGGGGCGCGCGGGGCGTCGGTGGGTTTGGCGAGGCTCCAGCTTACGGCGCTGCCATAATCGGTAACGCGGGAAGATAGAACGATCTGTTTTGTCGCGCGTGGCTTTAAACGGCCTGATTCGAGGTAAACGCTCTTCTCCAGGGTCAAGTTGGCCTCTCGCCCGTGGCGGAAGACCCAGACCTCGCCTCCGCGCAGGGTCAGTGACACGGCTGCGCCCCCCAGATCCAGCTCGGCCTCCACATCCGGGTGCAGGTGAAAGCGCAGAGTGAAGGGGATGCCGTCGATGGGCAGGCGGGCCATGACCCGGTCGAGCGTATCGCGGTCCTTGTCAGTCAGCGCGGCAAGCCCGTCCTCGCCCCGCAAAAGCCGACCGTCATTTTCCAGGCTGAGGCTGCGCAGGTGGATCAGCCCATGGGTGCGGCGGTAGCCGTCATGGGAAAAGGCAATGGCGCGCGCGGCACCGCTGTCGCTTTCCTGAACCTCCACTTGCTCCGGCCCCTCCAGCAGCGCTTGCTTCACGACGCCATGATAGGCGGACCGGGGGCCGAGCCGGGCCGAGGAATACCCCTCAATTGACAGGGTGGAATGCGAAGGCGTGGCACGGCCCGCGCGCCGCCAATCGGCGCCGAACCCCGCGCCGGACCCGCAGTTGACGATGACCGGGCGGCGGCCTGAAGTGAGTTCGAAGGCCAGCGTGGAGGCGTGGGAATTATAGGCCTCCGGTCCCATCATCGGGGGCGCGGCGTCGATCACCACGGATGTCCGCCCGCCCGAGAGCCGCGCATAGCCCATGGCAAGGCCAGACACCGTGGCGGGCCGCACGCCGGATTGCGAGAGCGCGTGGTCCAGCCGCCCGACCTGCCCGCGCCCGCCGCCATGGAACCGGGCAAGGCCACCATCCGCATGGCGCAGGCTGCGCAATGTGGGGGCCATCCGCATGATGGCGGTGTTGACGGCGGGGTCGGGGCTTTTGCCGGATTCGGCCAGAACGGCGGCGGTCCAGGTCAGCAGGGTGAAGACCTGCAGCAGTTCCTCGGGGTTGCGGGTGACGATGCCGCCCGAAGCGTCAATCTCGCGCGCGCATTCCTGTGCGAGGGCCTTCAGCGCCGGTTTCAGGTGATGGGCCACGCCGATCAGCGAACAGGCGGAATAGATCAGGCCCGTCAGCGCCTCGAATCGCGGCAGCCCGTGCGAGGTGCTGCGCCATCGCCGCGCAAGGAAATCGGCCTGCCGCCCGAGCGCGGCATAAAAGGCGCGTGTTTCAGCAGCCTCCTGCCCGTTCATCAGGAATAGCGCGTGGCTGATCCAGCGGATCTGGCGACGGCCGACAAGGTCGGGCACCCAGCCCGGCCCCTTTCCCGTACCATAGCGCGTCATCCATCCGGCCAGCCAGTCCTGCGCCATGGGTCGCGCGGATCCGTCGGGGATTGCGGCCAGATGGTCGAGCCATTCGAAGCCATGCAACTCATCCTCGAACGCGTCGGAGGGCGGTGTCACCGCCCAGGGCACATCCTTGGGCATCTGCACCAGCACACCCGCGAACAGCAGGTTTCCAGCCATCAACTGCCGTCCGCGCGCATCCGATCCAATGAGGCGAGGCTCCGGCTGCGAGGTAAAACCCTTCGGCTTGGGCGCAAAGCCCGCCCGCCACGCCGCCCACCGGTTGGCGAACCGGTTGAGCCGTCCGGGGCGCTCGCGCAGCGCGACCGGGGCGGGTGAAAGGGCTTCGGACATCTGTTTGCGGACTGCTCTTGTTTTTCTGGCCGCAAGGATAGCAGGGATCAGGCCCGTTTCAAAAGGGCCATGTAGAAGCCGTCCATCCCGCCCTTGTCAGCCCAGAAATCCGGGCGCAGGCGCAGACCGCCTTCAGCGCTGGCCCAGTGGGCGTCACCGCCAAGCGAGACCGGGTCAACAGGCAGAATCGTCAGGTCTGCATGACGTTTCAGCGCCGCCTTGACCTGATTCTCCCCCTCATTGGGGAGCAGCGAACAGGTGCAATAGACCATCCTGCCGCCGGGTTTCAGCAAGGTCATCGCGTGGTCGATCATCTGCATCTGCAACCGGGTCAGCGATTCGACCTCATGCGAGGTCTTTACGAAGGGCAGGTCGGGATGGCGACGGATGGTGCCGGTGGCTGAACAGGGCGCATCGAGCAGGATCGCGTCGAAGGGATCGGCCTCGTATGTCAGCGCGTCGGCGGTGACGAGGGTGGCATTCAGCTGCGTGCGAGAGAGGTTCTCTTCGACACGTTTCATGCGAGAAGCGGACAGGTCAAGCGCGGTCACATCGGCCCCGGCAGCGGCCAGTTGCATGGTCTTGCCGCCGGGCGCGGCGCAGAGGTCGAGCACCCTTTGGCCGGTCACCTCGCCAAGCAGTTTCGCAGGCAGCGCGGCGGCGGCGTCCTGAATCCACCAGTCTCCGGTATCATAGCCCGGCAGGGCGGTGACCTGAGCCTGCGCCAGCCGGAGCGATCCGGTCGGCAGCAACTCCGCACCGTTGATTGTGACGCCGGGCTTGGGCGTGATGTCCAGGGGCGCGGGGCGTTCATGGGCGGCTTCAATGGCCGCGACGGCGTCGACCCCATAGGCCTTGTGCATCGGTTTGCGCAGCCAGATGGGCAGCGCCTGCGGGGGCGTGGTTGCCCACGTATCGCGCCCCTCGGCATCCAGCTTGCGCAACACCGCGTTCACCATGCCCGAGGCGCGCGACCAGCGGGGATGGCGCTTGGCGATCTCGACCAGAGACGCGACCACGCCATGAGGCTCGGACCCGTCCACCAGCAATTCCGCCGCGCCGAGTCGCAACAGGTTCTGCACCGCGAGCGTCGGGCGGCGGGTCAGGTAGGGGCGCAGCACCGCGTCGATCCGGCCCAAATGGCGCATGACCGTCAGGGCAAGGCGCTGGGCGCGGGCGGCATCCTGGGGGGAGAGGCCTTGCGGCGCGGGCTGATGAGACATCATCCGGTGGTCCATCATCACGCCGCGCAGATGATCCAGCGCCGCGCGGCGGGCGGCGAGGCCGGTATCGGGGCCGGTGTCTGGCATGGGATGTCCTCTTGTCACTCAACCCGCGCGGGGTATATCAAAGCCTCAGACCGCACAAGGATCGCGACCCATGTCCGACGACGCCCCCAATCCCCGCACCGATCTGCCCGCCGCCGCGCAGCGCGCGCTGGCCGAGGCCGAGGAACGGCGCAAGGCGGCCAAGGCGCTGGAGATGCCGACCGAACTGGGGGGGCGCGACGGCCCGGAACCGGTGCGCTTTGGCGACTGGGAAAGAAAGGGCATCGCGGTCGATTTCTGAGAGTGTCGCCGCCTGACGGCGTCGACCGGGGAACGCCCCTTCTCAGGCCCCGGCGGGGCCCTCGTCGGGGCGTGTTGCCACGGGATAGCCAAGACGGTGCTGCGCCGGTCGTAAGGGCCGACAGGACCGGGACGCGCAGGAGGAGGTGGAGCCACCCGGCTCCAGGCCATTCAGGCGGGTTCATTCTGCTTGTCAAAGCCGTGAAGCCCGCCGGGTCAAGGACACATCCGCTTGATCTGTTGCAGCACATCCGGATTTCCATCCAGGGCCGCTGCGGCCAGATCCCGCGCCGCGCCAAGCAGAACATCCGGTGCAACGATCCGATCCAGCAGGCCCCATTGCAGCGCTTCGTCCGCCCCGATCTTCTGGCTGGCCAACAGGATCATCCTGGCGCGCGCCGGACCGACCAGAGCCGCCAGCCGACCTGGGTCGGATGGCTGCGGCAGGTAGCCGAGCTTTGCCACCGGGTAGAAAAGCTTCGCCTCCGGCACCGCGATACGGATATCGCAGGCCAGCGCCATGCCGAATGCCCCACCCGCCAGCGTTCCGTTCAGGGCAGCGATGGTCAGGCAGGGCAGGGCTGCAATCGCACCGGACATCCGTTCCCATAGCGGCGATACCGCAAGCCCCGCCTTTGCCGCCTCCAGATCCGCCCCGGCGGAAAACACGCGGTCCCCGGCCCCGGTCAGAACGAATGCACGCAGGCTGTCATCCGCAGCCCCGCTCTCTGCGATCTCGGCCAGCTCCTCCAGCATTTCGGCGGTCAGCGAATTGGCCTTGTCGGGGCGGTTCAGCGTAACGGTCCAGAGCCCGCCCTCCTTTGTCAGATCAATCACGCGATCACACCGATCCGGCGGCGAATACCTTCGTCGCGCAGGGAAATCTCTTCGCCTAGAAACTCATCCGCTTCTGCGCCGCACATCCACAACAGGCATTGTGCGGGCCAGTCTGCCGGGATGTGATCCTCCCAAGCCAGCTGGCTGACCGGGTTCACGCCGCTGGCCTTGATCTCGCGCTGCATCTGCGTGGCGACGGTGCCGGGCGACAGGCCGATGGCCCGGATGCCCTGCGCCGCGCCTTCCTTGTGGGCGCATTTGGTCAGCATGGCGACGCCCGCCTTGGACGTGCAATAATGGCTCCAGCCTTCCAGCGCGTTATGCGCGGCGCCGGAACTGATGGTCAGGATCGACCCGCCACCGCGCGCCACCATCACCGGCATGGCCGCGCGCATGCCGTAATAGACGCCTTTCAGGTTGATATCGATGACATGGCCCCAGGCATCGGGGTCCGAGCCCATCAGCGAGGCAACAGGCTCGATCACGCCCGCGTTGTTGATCAGGATATCGAGCCCTCCAAAGGCTTCGGCACAGGCATTAACCGCGGCCTCGACCTCCCAGTAGCGGCTGACATCGCAGGGAATGGCCAGCGCCGAATCGCCGATTTCGCCTGCGATCTGGGCGATCTCGTCGCGGGATCGGGCCAGCAGGCAGACCTTGGCACCTTCCGAGGCAAACAGCCGTGCCGCCGCCTCGCCAATGCCGCGGCTTGCGCCCGTTATCATTGCCACCTTACCGTCCAAGCTGCCCATATGCGCTGTCTCCCGCCGAAAAACTGTTGCAATCCAAGGTCATTGTATCCAGACCTTGACGCCCGCCCCCGTGAGGCGGACATTCTTATCAGCAATTCACATTTGGAAGGTCGTTATGTCAAAGATGAAATCCCTTTCACTAGGCCTGTCTACCGCCGCATTGGTGGCTGCAAGCCCCGCCATGGCCGAGATCAATGCCGATCAGCTTTGGGCGATATGGCAGGAACAGGCCAGCGAGTTCGGGTATAGCCTGACCGCGCAGGCCACTCCCAATGACAGCGGGCTCACACTCTCGAACGTGACCAACACCATGATGATCGAAGAGGTGTCAATCGCGGGCACCATCCCGCAGATCACCCTGACCAATCAGGCCGATGGCTCGGTCATGATCGCTGCATCCGACTCGATAATCTACTCGATCACCGGGTTTGACGATTCAGATGCCCCTGATGCGATCAACATCCATATCAGTCTGCAAGGATTCGGCGGCTTCGCCACGGGCAGCCCCGAGCTTCTGACCCTGAACACCGGGTTCGAGCGTGCATCCGTGGCCGATGTGGAGTTCGTGGGCGGCGATCCTTCGGAAATCCCCGAAATGATCTACGATATCTCGCTGGACGGATATGGCGGCAGCGTGACCTATGATTTCTCCAACCCCGCGATGCTTGGCTTCACCTCCAGCGGTACGCTGGCGGGAATGACCTTCGATGTCGAGGCGTTCGAGCCTGGAAGCGGCGCAGAACCCGCCCCGACGCCGACGCCGACACCGCAGCCATCCCAGCCCGCACCCGGCAAGGTCGTGACCCCGGCGGCACCGCAACCCACCCCGATGCCGGCCCCGACGGGCGGCCGCGGGGACGGCCATCTCGATCTGTCGATCATGCTGGCCGGCATGGAAAGCACCGCCACCGGCACCATGCCGCGCGGCATCGACTGGATGACTGTCGAAAGCTTCCCCGAAGGGTTCTCGATCAGCGGCGATGCCAGCTACACATCTGCCTCGGCCAGCTTCATGTTCGTTGACACCTATGAGAATGTTGATTTCTCGGCCTCGAATACCGGCGGGTCGATCGGCTTTGGCCTGTCTGAGGAAAGCATCCGCTACGCGCTGGCCGCGACGGGTGTCAACATCAACCTCGCAACGAACGAGATGCCCTTCCCGGTGGCCGCATCGGCCGATTCAACCGCGCTGTCCATCGACATGCCACTGGCGCAATCGGCAACGCCGTCGCCCTTCTCGGCTTCGATCGCTTATCAGGGCGTTTCTGTCGATGAATCGCTTTGGGCCATGGTCGATCCGGGTCAGGCGGTTCCGCGCACGCCTGCGACGGTCATCATCGACCTGTCGGGTACCGTACAGCTGTTCGTCGATCTCATGTCCATTGACCCCGAGAGCCTGTCGGCCCCTCCGGGCGAGCTGCGTGACCTGACGCTGAACAACCTGCAAGTGTCCTTCGGCGGGGCCGAACTGACTGGCACCGGCGACGTGGACTTCGCCCCCGGCCAGATGATCCCGATGCCGGTCGGCGCGGTGGATCTGAGCCTGACCGGCGCAAACACCCTGATCCAGTCGCTGTCCGACGGTGGTCTGCTGCCGCCGCAACAGGCAGGCATGGCACGCGGGATGCTGGGCATGTTCGCCATTCCGGGCGCTGGCCCCGACAGCTACAATTCGACCATCGAGTTCCTGCCGGGCGGTGCCATCACCGCCAATGGCGTGCCGCTACAGTAAGTGCGGCACCGCATCACGCCACCCTCGGGCTGCCTGTCGCGGCCCGGGGGTTTTTTCTTGCCACCTTGCGCGCCCGACTGCGGGGCACTAGGTCTCGAAGTCAGTTCTTGCACAGGATCGCCACCGATGACCCAATCGCCCGAAACCCTCGCCCACGCCCTTCTGGAAGCCGCCCGCAAGGCCGGGGCCGATGCGGCGGATGCGATTGCGGTGCAGGGCACGTCACTTTCCATCGACGTGCTGAACGGTAAGCTGGAGCATGCTGAACGCGCCGATGGCGTTGAGATCGGGTTGCGCGTTCTGATGGGTCAGCGGCAGGCCTGTGTTTCCGCCTCTGACACGCGGGCCGAGACCCTGACCGAAATGGCCGAACGCGCTGTCGCCATGGCCCGGCTTGCGCCCGAGGACCCCAATATCGGCCTTGCCGATCCTGCACAGCTGGCCACCGGTTGGGACATTGACGCGCTCGACATGATCGACCTGGCGGCAGAGCCCGACCCCGCCGATCTGGAGGCCCGCGCGCTGGAAGCCGAGGCCGCTGCATTGGCCGTGAACGGCGTCAGCCAGGTTCAATCCACCAGCGCCGGGTATGGCCGCCGCACCCGCCATATTGCAGCAACAAACGGGTTTTCCGGCGGCTACACCCGCACCGACCATGGCCTGTCCTGTGTGGCCATCACCGGCGAGGGGTTGGGGATGGAACGGGACTACTACGGCGACATGCGGATGCACCGCGCCGATATGATGTCCCCGGCAGAGGTGGGCCGGATCGCAGCCGAACGCGCCGTCGCCCGCAAGGGCGCCCGCAAGCCCGCAACCGGCGCCTTTCCGGTGCTGTTCGATGAACGGGTGTCGTCCTCGCTGATCGGGCATCTGTTGCAGGCCGCCAACGGTTCAGCCATTGCCCGCGGCGCGTCCTGGCTGCGCGAGGCGCTTGGCGAGCAGGTGCTGCCCGAAGGCCTGTCGCTGATCGAACAACCGCTGCGCCCGCGAGCCAGCGGGTCGCGCCCCTTCGATGCGGAAGGTCTGCCCACGGCAGAGCGTGCCATTATCGACAAGGGCGTGCTGACCGGCTGGACTCTGGACCTGGCCACCGCCCGCAAACTGGGGCTGCAATCCACGGGGAACGCCGCGCGCGGCACCTCTTCGCCGCCATCGCCTTCGGTGTCCAACGTCGCCCTCACGCAAGGTTCTGCCAGCCGCGAGGATCTGTTGCGCGACATGGGCACCGGGTTGCTGATCACCTCGATGATCGGCAGCTCCATCAACCCCAATACGGGCGACTATTCGCGTGGGGCCTCCGGGTTCTGGGTGGAAAACGGCGAGCTGGCCTATCCGGTCAACGAATGCACCGTCGCGGGCAACCTGCGCGACATGCTGCGCACCATTGTGCCCGCCAATGATGCCCGCACCCATCTGAGCCACGTGGTGCCATCACTTCTGGTCGAGGGGCTGACGCTTGCCGGGGCCTGATCTGACCCTTCTGATCGACGCGGCATTGGACGCGGGCAGGATTGCCGAACGCCACTGGAGCCGCGATCCCCAGATCTGGGACAAGCCCGGCGGCCACGGCCCGGTAACCGAGGCCGATCTGGAAATCGACGCCATGCTGCGCGAAAGCCTGACCGCTGCACGCCCCGGCTATGGCTGGCTGTCCGAGGAAACCGAGGATGGGGTGGATCGGCTGTCGCGCGATCATGTCTTCATCGTCGACCCCATCGACGGCACGCGGTCCTTCATAGACGGGCAAAAGAACTTTGCCCATTCGCTGGCGGTGACCCGTCAGGGGCACGTCACGGCGGCGGTGGTCTATCTGCCGATGCTGGACAGGATGTTCACGGCAGAGCTTGGGAAAGGGGCGGCGCTGAACGGCGCACCCCTCGCCGCCTCCGGCACCCATGATGAACCAAGCGCCACGGTTCTGGCCTCTCGCCCGAACTTCCAGCCGGATCACTGGCCGGGGGGCGTGCCCACGGTTCACCGCAGCTTCCGTCCCTCGCTGGCCTATCGGCTGGCGCTTGTCGGGCAGGGCCGCTTCGACGGCATGATCACCTTCCGCGATAGCTGGGAATGGGATATTGCCGCCGGCGCGCTGATCGTGTCGGAGGCAGGGGGGCTGATCTCGGACCGGGACAACCGGCCGCTAGCGTTCAACAACCCGCGCCCGTTGTTGCCCGGCGTTATCGCCGCCAACCGTCCGATCCATGCGGCCCTGATGGCACGACGATCCCAGACCTGAGCCCCGGAAACGCAAACACCCGCCCGGACGGAACCGGACGGGCGTTCGTATTCGATATCGGCTGCGTTTAGCGGCGGATGCCGAGACGCTGGATCAGGCTCTGGTAACGAGCTTCGTCCTTGGCCTTGGTGTAGTCCAGCAGCTTACGACGCTGAGCAACCATCATCAGAAGACCACGGCGGGAGTGGTTGTCCTTCTTGTGGCTCTTGAAGTGCTCGGTCAGCGTGTTGATGCGGCTGGTGAGAATCGCGACCTGAACTTCGGGCGAACCGGTGTCGCCTTCCTTGGTTGCGAATTCCTTGATCAGGCGGGCTTTTTCTTCTGCAGTAATCGACATCGGGGTCTCCTTTTCAGGTTCAAAGTGGATGGCGCAGGCCGGGATGTCGTCCAGCAAGGCCCATGGAGAAGTGTCACCCAAGCGGGGCGATTGCGGGCGTATAGGGGATTATCCGGGCAAAGGAAAGCCCCATTTCTCTAGCCGAATAAGGCAATTCTGCCGGGATTGGGGCGGTCGGTCATTAACCATATGGATAGGATTTTATTGAGCTTTTCATCAAAGACTCTGAACATTTACGCCTCGACTGGTGATTCATTCACCCTTCGGAAACAGCGCCACATTTATTCCACAGGAAAACCTTGTGGTGGTCGGTAAATGACCCAATGGCCGGCGCAGGATCATCGTCAAGCATATGAAAAGGCTCAACCCCCGGGGCCATTCGTTGAGGCAAAGGAACGAAAATGATTGCAGCGGGTGGAGTAATGTTGCTGATGCTTCTCGGGTTCGCGCTCGAGGGGCTGTTTTCTGGCGGCGATGAACAGGATGGCGCGAGCGATGGCTCGGAATCGGCTGCCGATGGCCGCGCCGATGGCGGCTATGACGCCTCCGTCTATACCTCCGATCTGCATGACCTGTTGTTCGGTACCGACGGCATGGGCAATCCCGGCTCCGGCTCCGAAGAGGACAGCGGCGAAAGCGACGAGTCCGGTGGCGACCTGCTGGATGACCTGTTCGCAGCCCCTGAGGATGACCCGCAGGAGCAGCAGGTCATCTTCGGCACAGCTGCCAGCGAGGCGATGTCCGGCGATGTTGGCGACGATGCAATCTACGGCGAAGATGGCGACGATTCCCTTTACGGTGATGATGGCGAAGACACGCTTGACGGTGGGGACGGGGCCGACACACTGGATGGCGGTGAGGGGGCCGATACCCTCATCCTGGGCGATGGCGACCTAGCCACTGGCGGCGAGGGTGAGGATACGTTCCAGACCGATGACGACATTCCCGAAGATGTGCCGATCCTGACCGACTTCCTGACCGGTGTGGATACGATCCTTGTGCGCTACGATGGCGACACGCCGCCGGAAATCACGTTGGAAGCGGATGAAGAGGCCGGCAATACGGCCGTGTTCTCGGATGGCGTGCAGATCCTGCAACTGGATGGCACCACCGATGTCAGCCTGGACGATGTGATTCTGGAGCAGGAGATGACGGACCCATCAGGCGGCGATGACTCGCTGACCGGCGGGGAAGGCGATGACACGATTGATGGCGGTGAGGGCGATGACACGATCACCGGCCTCGATGGGGACGACCTGCTGAACGGCGGCACAGGTGACGATATCCTGCGCGGGCGCACCGGCATGGATGAACTGTTCGGTCAGCAGGGCGCAGATGCCCTGACCGGTGGCGATGGCGACGATCTGATTTCGGGTGGCACGGAGAATGACCTCGCCTTCGGCAATGAAGGTGACGACACCGTGCAGGGCGATGACGGCAACGATGAGCTTTACGGCGATCAGGGCGCTGATGTTTTGCAGGGTGGCAGCGGCCATGACCTGCTGCATGGCGGGGAAGATGACGACAGCCTTTACGGCGATGATGGCGATGACCTGCTGTTCGGTGCCGAGGGTGACGACGACATGCAGGGCGGTGCCGGCGATGACTATCTGCTTGGCGGATTCGGATCCGACAACATGTCCGGCGGAGACGGCAATGATACGCTCGATGGCACTTTCACCAGCGGTGACAGCAGCTTCGGTCCGTATGATGAGGATAGCCCGGACACGTTGGCCGGCGGCAACGGCAACGATCACCTTTTCCTTGGTGAAGGCGATATCGGCATTGGCGGTAGCGGTGCGGATCTGTTCGAATCAGGCAGCTACATCGAATCCGAGGCCGCAGTGGTGACGGATTTCAACCCGGAGGAAGACCAGATTCAGGTCAGCGTGGACCTGGAGGCTTCGCCTGATCCCGATGTGTCCGTCATTGATTTTGACGATGGCACCGGCGCCAGCATCATGGTGGATGGCACTATCGTTCTGCAAGTGACCGGCGCGCAGGGGCTTGATCCCTCGGCCATTCTGATCCGCGATATCCGCCTCGACGATATGGCGGAATCCGCCTGATCGGCGGTTTACCCCGCGAGGAAATGCGGACGGACCGCCGTCAGGATGGCCTCGGGCACTTCTTCCATCGCGAAATGACCGCTTCCATGGATTTCTTCCCCGGTCACGGGCTGCTCACACCAAGCCTGCCACAAGGCCTGCGGATCGCCCGTCTTCGCCGGGAAGCCCGCGCTGGCCCACAGGAACAGCAACGGCGCGGCGATCTTGTGGCCGGCCAAACGGTCGGCCTCATCCAGAGCACGGTCTATCGTTGCCCCCGCCCGGTAATCCGCGCACATCGCATGCACACGCGCCGGGTCCGATGCCTGCTGCCGGTACCTGTCAAGGGCAGCGCCTTCGAAGGGTGCGAGGCTTCGGCAATGGGTCCAGCTTGACAGGGTCCAGTCGAAATAGGCCACCGGATCGGCCCCGATCATCCGTTCCGGGATAGGGGTGGGTTGGGCCAGAAAGGTCCAATGGTAGGCCTTGAGCGCCAGTTCCGCATCCCATGCCTCCCAGAAATCCACCGTTGGCACCACCTCGATGATCCCCAGCCGATCCACCCGGTCGGGATGATCCAGCGCCAGCCGATAGGTCACCCGCGCGCCGCGGTCATGTCCAAGGATGTGCGCTTTGGGCAACCCCATGAAATCCATGATCCCGATGATATCCCTCGCCATTTCCCGCTTGGAATAGGTGTGGTGATCGGCATCATCCGCAGGCGCGTCGCTGTCGCCATAGCCGCGCAGATCGGGGATGATCACGTGGAAATCCCGCGCCAGATCGGGCGCGATCTTGGCCCAACACATGTGGTTCTGCGGAAAACCGTGCAGGCAGATCAGCGGCGGCCCTTCGCCCCCCTGATGCACGGACAGGCGGATGCCGTTCGTCTCGATGAAGCTCTGCGTGAAGCCCGGAATTTCCGACATGGCGCGGCCCTCCTTACGTCCAGACTGCGCGCCGCGAAGGGCGAGGTCAACGGGCAGGCCAGACCTGCGGCTCCGTGGCATAGGCGATATAGAGCGGATGGCGCGGATGCCCTGCCTTGGACAGGCCCAGGCAATGCAGATCAGCACCCGCCCCGCGCAGCAGCGCCTCCACCTCCGGCCCCCGGTTCAGGTGTTCACCATGCACGCCCCAACCGGCGATGATCGTATCAGCCCACCTCAACCCGTCTAGCAGCAGCGCGTCATTCTCGGCCCCCACCGGCTCGGGCGCAGCGCGCAGCAGACGCGGGTCGGTTTCGCGCCAGGCGAAGATGTTCATCACCCGAAACCCGCCGAAGCCCAACACCCGCGCCCGCCGTTCGCAGCGTTCAACGGTGGGGTCATTCTGCACCTCGGTCGCTTTGGAGGGGTTCAGCATGATGAACAGAACCCGTGGCCCGGTATCGTCCCAGACCCGGCTGAGCGAATAGCGATACCGCTCGCAGTCGGAGTAGACCGCAACGCTGGCCGCATCGCCCTTTTGATGGGTTCGGGTGATCACAGGTTGAAAACGCGGGAGGGATGCACTTCGCCGCCGCGATAGATGCCGACAGCAACCGGCGTGCCTTTGTAGGACACCCAGACCTCCTCGCCATACTCGGCGGTGCCCAGAACCTGCCCCGGATTGCCATTCTTCAGCCGGGCAAAGCCCAGATCGTTGGCGCGCAGTTCCGGCAGATCGTCGAGCCCCACCTGTAGCGGCAGAAGATGCGCATCGAGCGCCGGGTCTTTGGCCATCTCTTCGACCAGCGAAAACGCCACCGCATCCTCCACATCGAACGGCCCGGACCAGACACGGCGCAGCTGCTGCACATGGCCGAGGCATCCGAGCGCTTCGCCCAGATCGCGCGCAATCGACCGCACATAGCCGCCCTTTCCGCAGATCAGCTCCAGCTCAACATGGTCGGCATCGGGGCGCGAAAGAAGGGTCAGGCTTTCCACATACAAAGGCCGCGCGGCAATCTCGAACTCCTCATCGTCACGGGCCAGTTTATAGGCGCGTTCGCCATCAATCTTCACGGCAGAGAACTTCGGCGGCACCTGCATGATGTCGCCCTCAAACCCCTTCAATGCCTCAACAATCTGTTCATCCGTCGGGCGCAGGTCGCTATTCGCAATCACCTCGCCCTCGGCGTCATCGGTGTTGGTCGCGGCCCCGAAGGTGACGGTGAAGACATAGGCCTTCATCGCATCGGTGATGAACGGCACGGTCTTGGTCGCTTCCCCCAAGGCCACCGCCAGCACGCCCGTGGCATCCGGGTCCAATGTGCCCGCATGACCTGCCTTCTTGGCATCGAACGCCCACCGGACCTTGTTGACCACAGCGGTCGAGGTTAGCCCCGCGGGCTTGTCCACCACTAGCCAGCCGTGAATATCGCGTCCCTTGCGCCTGCGCCCCATGGCTCAAGCCTCCGTAATAAACGTCCCAGAAAGGCGATGCTGCTAGCGGGACTTGCCCGACTCGTCAACAACCGTCCCCAGAATGGGGCCCAGTTGGAACCCGAAATCGTCACGCCCCAGATCCGGCGCATAAAGCCGCGAGACGCGCCCATCCAGGTAAAGCGCATTGGGCGTCCCCAGATGATCGCGGAAGAGCCGCCCGAAATGGTCGAAATTCACCGCCCGGTCGGAGATCGCGAAGATCGCGCGGGTGCCGGTAGCGTCGACCCCAACCCCGTTGCGGATGTTCAGCGATGTGCTGTCCGGCAGGAAGCGCGGATGCAGCGCCCCGTCAATGACCAGCATCGGCCCCGATTGCGTGGCATAGCGGCAGTCGGGTGGGTTCGCCGCGTAGGCGCGGCTTTCGATCACCTGCGCACGGCCCGCCTGAATGCAGAACACCCCATTGGGCAGCAGCCCGAAATTCCCCGGCCCGTCAGAGGTAACGACCCGCATCTCCTGCTGGCCATCCTCGATATAAAGCCCAACGGGCCTGCGATCGTCATGGAACATGCCAGCATTCACGGCAAAGCCAAGCCGCTGACCTGGCCTCAGGCTGCGTTCGACACGAGAGAAATTGCCAAGGATATTGCCTGCCTCATCGCGCAGGAACAGGCGCAGATCCTCGCGGGTCAGATCCACCTCGCAGATGGTGAAATCGGCACCGTCGAACCGGTCCTGCCGGCATTCGGTTGCCTGTGCCGCCGAAGCGGCCAGCATCATCAGCGAAAGGGCCAGCCAGCGCATCCTAGTCCTCGCCGTCGTCCTCAACGCGGTCAAGATCCTGCCGCACTTTCTCCTGTTGGAACAGCGCACGCGCCTCGTCCATCTTGTCGAAGGTCTCATCAATCAGGAACCGGAAGTCGGGCGCGTATTTGAGGTTCATCTTCTTGGTGATCATCCGACGCAGCTCACCCTTGTTGCGCTTCAGCGCCTGGATGGCCTCCTGCCTGTGACCGCCACCAAGGGGCAGCACATAGACGGTCGCGATTTTCAGATCGGGCGAGGTGCGCACCTCGCTCACCGTGATCGACATCGAATTCAACTCGGGGTCGTGAATATCCCCCTGCATCAGCACATCCGACAGGGTGCGCCGGATCAGTTCGCCCACCCGCAACTGCCGCTGCGAGGGCCCCGGTCCGTCATGAAACTTGTTCTTTGCCATGGCCATCATCCTTTGCCCCCCACTTATGGGATCACCCCGCCCCCCGCAAGCAACGGCTTTCACCCGCGCCCGGGGTGCGCTAGAGCAAGGGCAGGATTTTGCCAGAGGATCGGGATCATGCAGGGCAGCACCGCAATCGCAGTCATGGGGGCATCGGGCCGGATGGGGCAGATGCTGATCAAACTGGTGAATGACAGTGACGCCGCGCATTTGGTCGCGGTGACGGAACGCGCGGGCCACGATTGGGCAGGCCGTGACCTGGGCGAATGCATGGGCGGGGCCGCGACCGGCGTCATGGTCCATGCCGATCCGATCGACGCCATCGTGAACGCACAGGCGGTGATCGACTTCACCTCGCCCGAGGCCACCGTCGCCCATGCGCAACTGACTGCACAGGCCCGTTGCGTCCACGTGATCGGCACCACCGGCATGGATGACAGCCATGATCAGGCCCTGACCCATGCCAGCCGCCACGCGACGATCATCCAGGCAGGCAATATGAGCCTTGGTGTGAACCTGCTGGTGCAGATCACCAAACAGGTCGCCGCCGCGCTTGACGAAGATTTCGATATTGAGGTGATCGAGGCCCATCACCACCACAAGGTCGACGCGCCCTCTGGCACCGCGTTGATGCTGGGTCAGGCTGCGGCGGACGGGCGGGGCATTGACCTCAATGTCGCGAAGGATTCTGGTCGCGACGGCATCACAGGTGCCCGTAAGCGCGGGCATATCGGCTTCTCCGCCATTCGCGGCGGCGATATCGTCGGTGAACATGACGTGCTCTTTGCCGGTCAGGGCGAACGCATCGTCTTGCGCCACGTCGCTACCGACCGCGCCATCTTCGCGCGGGGGGCGCTCAAGGCCGCGCTTTGGGGTCAGGGCAAAGGCCCCGGCCGCTTCGATATGCTCGACGTTCTGGGAATGCGCTGAACCAGCCCTGAAGCAGCGGGCAGAACCGGTGGATCAGCGAGATTGCCAGCCCCGTCGCGCGCCGGGGGTCTTCGAGTGGAAATCGGCAGGGCGCTTTCGCACCCAGGCGATGAACTTGCTCAGCCTCGGTTGCGCCTGAAGCGCTTCGATCGTGTTGAAATCGCGTGCGAGCTCTGTTTCCGACAAGGTCGCGTGAATCTCGTTGTGACAGATCTGGTGCAGCAAAACCGTCGGTCCGCCCTTGCCGCCACGCAGGCGTGGGATCAGGTGATGAAGGCTCTGCTTCGCATGGGGCGGGATCGGTCGTCCGCAGAGAGGGCAGATCGGCGTTTCATCCATTTCGCGTGTGGTCCTGCGCTGTCCTGAGCCATAGGATGGGGCAAACCCGGGACGAGGCAAGGGCGGATGCAAACCGAAAAACTGGACGCG
>NZ_MNBL01000162.1 GCF_001879695.1 Nioella sediminis | reverse complement strand
CCAGCCGGTCTGATGGCCGCCGAGGCCATGACGCGTGCCGGGCGCTCCGTGGTGATTGTCGAGGCTAAGCCCTCGGCCGGGCGCAAGTTGCTGATGGCAGGCAAATCGGGGTTGAACCTGACAAAGGACGAGCCATGCGCGCGGTTCCTCGCGGCTTATGGCGAGGCTGAAGACTGGCTGAAGCCGATGTTGCAGGAATTCGGCCCAACAGATGTGAAGGCCTGGGCCGAGGGGCTGGGGCAACCGGTGTTCACGGGTTCATCGGGTCGGGTGTTTCCAAAGGTGATGAAGGCGTCGCCCTTGCTGCGGGCCTGGCTTGGGCGGATTGGGGCAGAGATGCGGCTGCGCTGGCGCTGGACTGGATTCGAGGGGTCTGCGCTGCGCTTCGACACGCCGCAAGGGCAGCGGCTGGTGCAGGCAGAGGTGACTGTACTGGCGCTTGGGGGCGGATCCTGGGCGCGGCTCGGGTCGGATGCGGCCTGGGTGCCGTGGTTGCAGGATATCGGCGTTGAGGTGGCCCCGATCATTCCGGCGAATATGGGGTTTCGGGTGACCTGGTCACCGCATATGGCGCGCTGGTTCGGGGCCCCTGTGAAAGGCTGTTTGCTGACCGCCGGGAACCGGGACGTGAGGGCGGAGTTCGTGGTGTCCGAACGTGGGGTCGAGGGCGGTGGCATTTATGCGCTTTATCGCGAGTTGCGCGATGGGGCGGGGCTGGTGCTGGACCTGTTCCCAGATCAGACACTTGAGGATCTGGCCGCGCGCCTTGCCCGCCCGCGCGGGAAGGCGAGTCTGTCCAACCATCTGCGCAAGCTTCTGGGATTGGAGGGCGTGCGCATGGCCCTGGTGAATGAGGTCGCGCGACCTTTGCCGGAGGGTGCGGCACTTGCGGCAAAGCTGAAGGCGCTGAATCTGCCGCTGGCGGGGCCGAGGCCGCTGGATGAGGCGATTTCCACGGGCGGAGGCGTGATGCGGGCGGCGGTCTCGGACGGGCTGATGCTGCGGGCGCGGCCCGGCACATTCGTGGCCGGCGAGATGCTGGACTGGGAGGCCCCGACCGGCGGGTATCTGCTGACGGGTTGCCTTGCCACCGGGCTATGGGCCGGGAAGCATGCGGGGGCGTGGCGCGGCTGATTGCGCCCCGGACGGGGCCGGGTCGCGGCGGGGGCGGTCCTCGTCAAGCCCCTCCGGGGCCCTCCTCGAACCGCGTTGCCACGGAAGGCGGTGCCGACCGTTCTGGACACTCCACGATTCACTTGGGGCGCGGTAGGAACGCCTCCGGCGGGAGTATTTGGGCCAAGAAGAAGGAGCAGGCGCGCGTCAGGCGGCCGCGGCCTTCTTGTAGGCGGGGCGGTCGAACATCATCGCGCCGAAGGCATGGATGCGGTCATCGATGATGGGAAATTTCGCGCCCACGGCCCATCGGAGGCAATGGGCCAGCAGGATATCGGCGATGGTCATGGTTTCACCCATCAGGAAAGACCCGGTTTCGGACATGCGTGGCAGCAGGCGGCGCTGGCTTTGCTCGAATTCCCATTTGAGGCTGTCCTTGATCGCAGGCAGGCGGTGTTCTTCGGGCAGGACAAAGCTGTGACGAGCGGCCATCCAGAGGATCTGGTCGAACTCTTCGTTGATGAAGTGGGTCAGTGCGTCCTGATGGGCGCGGTCAATGGTGCCGGGCGCGAAGGTCAGGGCCGCGTGGCGGTCTGCCAGATAGGTCATGATCGCCAGCGAATCAGTGATCGGGACACCGTCGGCGATGAGGACCGGCACTTTGCCCGCCGGGTTCACGGCGACGACGGAGGGATCGCGTGGCGGGGCCTGCACATGGTCATAGGCGAGCCCAAGTTCCTCCAGCACCCAGAGAACGCGCAGGGTGCGGGTCTGGGTCTTGCCGATCACTTTGTACATGCTGTGCCTCCTGTTGCATCGGCGCAGTCTGGCGCGTGAGAGCGGGGGCGTCCAGAGGCCGTGCGCTTGTCGATCTGTTTGTGCTAGGCTTATGTGGACGCCGATCAGACAGGAGACGTCCGATGCACCGCCGGTCAAGGCACCTATTGTTCGCAGTCGGGATTGCTTTGGCCTTGGTGAAGCCCTCGCAGGCGCAAACGACGGATATTCCACCTTGGTTGCAGCAGCATGTGGGACAAGGGGAAGGGCAGATCGCCCTGGTGGTGCTGCAGAGGGCGCGAGATCTGTACCGGGAGCAGGTGCGCGAGGCGGGTATATCCAACCCCTGTTACCTCGCGATGGATGCAACACGCCCCAGCACGTCGTCCAGCGGAATGCCGGGGCAACGGTTCTACATCATCTGCGAGGAGGAGGAGTCGTTTCGCGCGGTGTCGTCGGGCTACGGAAGCGGGCGGGATCTGCCGCAGGCCAATTTCCGTAACGGGCGGGAATGCGCGCGGCATTTCAGCAATGCGGAAGGGTCCAACCTGACCATGGGCGGGGCCTATGTGACGGCGGAGACCCGGACCTCATTCAAGGGGTATTTCAGCGATTCCGACGACAGAGTGCCGTTCGAGCGGACCTTTCTGCTGTTCGATGGCATGGGCGAAACCGACAACGCGCGGGAGCGGGAAATCGGCGGCCATGTCGCGATGTTCCTGCGGTGGCAATGCCGTCACAGCGACCCGGAAAGCCCCTTCGCGGATGACGAAGGCTATGTCCCCTTCGGGCAGTTGATCAACTATGATGGCGGGCGCAGCAATGGCTGCACGACATGGTCGGAAGAGGTGGCGGAGGATATCATTGCGCTGGTCGAGGGGAATCCGACGACGCTGTACATCTACCCGGAATCTGGCGATATCAATGCGGTGGCGGATGCGGTGACCGATCAGCTTAGCCTGTCTGATGCGGGGCTGTATTGGAACGCCACCTGCCTGGAACAGATTGAAACGCCGAGGTTCTGGACGCGGGAAACCCTGCGTCCGATCATCGACGAATGGCGGGAGTCTCTGCCGGACCAACCGCCCCTTGAGCTGCCGATCTGTCGCTGACCGTTTGTCCTATCGCATCCGTGACGCTACCGTCGCCAGCCGGATCAGCACCCGTTCCAGCAGCGCATCCTGCGGGGCGTGCTGGCTGGATCGCAGGGTGAGATCCAGCTCGATCAGGGCCTGAAGGGCCTGTTCCAGCCGGTCCGATCCCCACATGCCGGCCTGCCGGATCATCTTGTCGCGGCGCGGGCCGAAGATGGGGGGGCGCAATGCCCCGACACCGGCGGACACCCCGCCGGGATGAATGGTGGCGGCATGCAGCGTTCGGAAATGGCGCAAGGCCATGATGGTCAGGGTCACGGGGGCCACGCCCTGACCGGTCAGTTTCTGCATGAGCGCCCCGATCTGGGCGACCTGGCCTTCGGCGGCGGCATTGATGATATCGTCCATCCCGGCCTCGATGGTGGCGGGAGCGCAGGCAGACACATCGGCCACGCTGACCGGGGTGGGGTCACCAATCTTGTAGAGCGCCAGTTTTTCAACTGTCTGGCGGAAGTCGCCGGGATCCAGTTGGGTGGCCAATGCGGTGAGCTGCGCAGAAGCATCGCGGTCAAGCTGGGTGACGCCGGATTTGGCCAGCGTCTCCTCGATCTCGGCGCGGCTTGGCGGGTCGTCATAGATGCCCACGCAATAGGCGCGCTTGTGGCCTTCGAACAGCTTGCGCAGGGCCGACTTGGCGGGCAGGGCGCGCGGCGCGGTGACAATGATTTGCGCATCGCCCGGTTGCCAGTCCTTGAGCGCTTCCGCAATCACCGGGGCAAGCCCGTCGGCGGCGTCCTCCACAAAGGCCACGCGCGGACCGGGAAAGAAGCCGACAGCCTTCACCGCATCCAGCAACAGGGCCTTTTCGCTGCGCAACTCACTGGCGGAGATCCGGCTCAGGCGCATCTCCTCCTCCGCGCCGGGGCCAAGCAGTTTGGCAATCACATCCTGCCGCTTGATGGCCACGCGCATCGCATCGGCCCCGAAGATCAGCAGGCCCGCGGCGGATTGGTCGGGATTGGCGAAATAGGCGCTGGCGTCGCGGGCCGAAAGCTTCATGACCAGCGAAGCGAGGAGGCCAGCAGCCGCGACATGACCTGATCGGCCAGCGCGATCATCAGCCGATCCTGCGCGTCGCGGCGGGCAGCGGTGGTCGCGACCGAGGTCGAGGTGGTGGAATAGGCCGTGAAGGTCGAAACCGAATCAGCCAGCAACTGCGCATCCGTCGCGGTTTCGGTCAGGGTAAACCGGACGGTGCCCGCGATATTGATACGGGTGATGTCATTGGTGCCGGTGATGGCCAGATCGGTTTCCGAAGTCTCGATGATGTAGTCGAGCCGGTAGGTCTCGGCCTGAGGCAGGCCAAGCCGTTCCTCCAGTCGTGCGACCAGCTGAAACCCGAGCCGCGTGTCCGGGGCGGCAACCAGCACCTGCCCGCGCAGGGCCTGACCCGCCCCGCCCGGCGCATAGACCGGGGCAAAGCCGCAGCCCGCAAGCGGGGCCACGGCCAGAAGAGTCAGAAAATGGCGGCGGTCAGATGACGACATTGACGATACGGCCCGGAACGACGATCAGTTTCTTGGGCTGACCACCGGCCAGCGCCTTGACCACAGCGTCGTCTGCCAGCGCGATCTTTTCAACCTCTTCCTTCGCCATATCCTTGGCGACGGTGATTTCCGAGCGGCGCTTACCATTGATCTGGATCGGCAGCGTGACGGTGTTTTCCACCAGCATCGCTTCATCCGCTACCGGCCAGGCGGCCTCGGCCAGCAGGCCCTCGCCACCCTGATGGGCCCAGATGTCTTCGGCAAGATGCGGGGTCATGGGCGACATCAGCTGCGCCAGAGTCATGATCGCCTGCTTCTGCGCTGCCGCGCCTGCCTTGGATTTGGCCAGCGTGTTGGTGAAGGCGTAGAGCCGGGCAATCGCCGCGTTGAAGCCGAAGCTTTCGATGCCAAGCGTCACGTCACGGATGGCCTTGTGCATCTCGCGCAGAAGATCCTCGTCACCTTCGCCTTTTGCGGCAGGGTCCATCGCGGCGATGCGGTCGCACAGGCTCCAGACCCGGCCCAGATGCCGGTGCGCGGCCTCTGCCCCGGCGGCGGTCCATTCCACGTCGCGTTCGGGCGGGGAATCGGACAGCACGAACCAGCGCGCGGTGTCGGCGCCGTAGGACGCGATGATGTTCATCGGGTCGACGACGTTGTTCTTGGACTTCGACATCTTGGCGGAGGGGATGATCTCTACCTCGGTGCCGTCATCAAGGAACCCCTTGCCATCGCGCATCTCTACCGCTTCCGGGTAGTGATACACGGGGCGGCCATTGGCGTCGCGGGTCTGGAAAATCGCGTGGGTCACCATCCCTTGCGTGAACAGCGCATCGAACGGCTCCTTCGATTTCTCCGGCAGATGGCCGCAGATATGCATCGCGCGGGCGAAGAACCGCGAATAGAGCAGGTGCAGAATCGCGTGCTCGATGCCGCCGATATACTGGTCGACATTCATCCAGTACTCGGCCTCGGCCATGTCCGTGGGCGTCGTGGCGCGCGGCGCGGTGAAGCGGGCGAAGTACCAGGACGAATCGACGAACGTATCCATCGTGTCGGTTTCACGCCGGGCAGGCGCACCACAGGACGGGCAGGCGCAGTCGCGCCAGGTCGGGTGACGGTCCAGCGGGTTGCCGGGAATGTCGAAGCTGACATCCTCGGGCAGTTCGATGGGCAGGTTTTCCTTCTTCTCGGGCACCACGCCGCAGGCATCACAATGCACGACGGGAATCGGGCAGCCCCAGTAGCGCTGGCGGGACAGGCCCCAATCGCGCAGGCGGAACTTGGTGACACCGGTTCCAAGCCCCTTGGCCTCCATCCAGTCGATGGTGGCGTCGATGGCCTCCTGACCCGTTGCCTCATCCAGCCCGGCGAAATGGTCGATCCACTTCACTTTCTCGGTCTTTGGCGGCACGAAGGCCTCGGACTCGACCGGCTTGGGGTCATCCAGAGCCACGAAAGTATCAATCACCGGCAGGTCATACTTGCGGCAGAAATCAAGGTCGCGCTGGTCATGGGCCGGGCAGGCGAAGATCGCGCCGGTGCCGTAATCCATCAGGATGAAGTTGGCGACCCAGACGGGAATCTCCCAGTCCGGATTCAACGGGTGGCGCACGCGCAGGCCTGTGTCAGCCCCCAGTTTCTCCGCCTTTTCAATGGCTTCTTCCGTGGTGCCGCCCTTGCGCATCTCGGCCACCTTGGCGGCGAGATCGGGGTTCTCGGCCTCCAGCGCCTTGGTCAGCGGGTGGTCGGGGGAGATGCCCAGGAAGGACGCGCCCATCAGCGTGTCAGGGCGGGTGGTATAGACCTCCAGCGTGTCGATGCCGTACGCAGGCTCAGTCAGCGCCCACGAGAATTGCAGGCCGCGCGATTTGCCGATCCAGTTTTCCTGCATCAGCCGTACCTTGGCGGGCCAGTCATCCAGCGTATCCAGCGCGTCCAGCAATTCGCCCGACATGTCAGAGATTTTGAAGAACCACTGGGTCAGCTCGCGCCGTTCCACCAGCGCGCCAGACCGCCAGCCGCGCCCGTCTTCGACCTGTTCATTGGCCAGAACCGTCATGTCGACCGGATCCCAGTTCACGATGGCGTTCTTGCGGTAGACAAGCCCTTTTTCGAGAAAATCCAGGAACAGCGCCTGCTGCTGACCGTAATATTCCGGGTCGCAGGTGGCGAACATCCGGCTCCAGTCGATGCCGAAGCCAAGGGGCTTCATCTGCTCGACCATCGTGTCGATATTCTCATAGGTCCAGGTCTTGGGGTGGCCACCCGAGGCCATGGCGGCGTTCTCCGCAGGCATCCCGAACGCGTCGAACCCCATGGGGTGCAGCACGTTATGACCCGTGGATTTCTTGTAGCGCGCGATGACGTCGCCCATGGTGTAGTTGCGCACATGGCCGATATGGATGCGGCCCGACGGGTAGGGGAACATCTCCAGCACGTAGTATTTCGGCTTCGACTCATCGCGCTTGGCGAGGAACGTGCCGGACTTTTCCCAGGCGGATTGCCATTTCGGTTCGATCACACTGGGGTCGTAGCGGGCCATGTGCTGTCCTTGTCGTCTGTCATACGAAAACGCCGGGCACGAGGGCCCGGCGTGTGTTTAGAAGCCTTGCGGGGCAGAATCTAGAGGTCACCTTCGCGGATACGGATCTGACGCGCGCGGGTCAGAATCGCATCTTCCACGGCGCGCTGCGTTTCCCGGCTGACAGGGCCACCACGCGATTGCAGGGCCACGCGCAGGCTGCGGGCATCAAGCGCAGGGTCGGTCACATAGACCGTCGCGCGATAGGCGCGGCCACCGCCGGGCGGGGTGCCGTAGCCGAAGACGATGACGCCAGAGAACGGATCAGCGGCCTCGATCGGCATGAAGTCGAGAATCTCAAGCGAGGCATTCCACAGGTAGCGGTTCACCTCTACGGTCACATTGGGATCGTCGTTATTGGAAAACAGATCCCAGATCGTGTTTCGCGACGGATCTGGAAGCGCACCGCCTTCAATGAGTTGTGCACGGGTTTCTGCGCTCATCTCATTGTCCATCCCGCCGAAACGACCGCCGCAGGCCGTCAGCGCCGAAAGCGCAAGCAATATCGCCAAGATTTTGCCCAAACGTCCGATCATGATACGCTCCCGTCCCGTTCCATTCCGGTTTACAGCCTTAAAACCGCTTGGCCCTTGGTATCGCAGGGCCAATAGCGCGGCAAGTGTCTTAAAAGGCGCGTAAGCAGGTGACCCGTTGGGCTACTGTGACATGTCTGCACCATCACCGGGGCAAGATGCCTTATCCGCGACGCGCTTTCTTGCAATCAGACCGCCGAAAGTTGAGAGAGAGGCATACCCAACGCGGATTCCCCGGTTGGGGAGATTTTATCTAACGAGGGAAAAACCATGAAAAAGGTTCTCTTCGCAACGACTGCACTCGTCGCCACCGCGGGCGTCGCATCTGCAGAAGTCGCAGTTTCCGGCTACGCCGAAATGGGTCTGGTTGGCGGCGACATGATGGAAACCCAGTTCCATCAGGACATCGACGTCACCTTCACCCTGACCGGCACCACCGACAACGGCCTGACCTTCGGCGCCGCCATCGACCTGGACGAAGCTGAAAACATCGGCACCGACCGTGGCGGCAATGGCGACGAAGCAACTGCTGACTGTGACGTGTTCCACGCACCCGAGCGCTGCTCCGACGACAACGCCGACAACGACGGCTTTGCAGTCTTCATCTCCGGCAACTTCGGCACCGTCACCATGGGTGACACCGATGGCGCTCTGGACTGGGCCCTGACCGAAGCCGGCAACATCGGCAACCCCGGCTCGATCGCTGACGATGAAACCGCACACGGCGGTTACCTCGGTTCTTACGGCGACGGTTCCTCCGACGGCCAGGTTCTGCGTTACGACTACTCCTTCGGTGATTTCGCATTCGCGATCTCGATGGAGCAGGACACCGTTGGTGGCACCTCCTCCGGTGGTACCGTTGACGCGGGCGACACCGGCGGCAACATGGCCCTTGGTCTGCGTTACTCCACCTCCGCAGGTGGTGTGGATCTGAGCCTCGGCCTCGGCTACCAGTCGACCGACTTCGGCACCGCAAACGACCAGACCATCATCGGTGCATCGGTTGTTGCTTCCTTCGCAGGCGGCTTCTCCGCAGGCATCCAGTACAGCGACTGGTCCGACGTGGGCGGCGCTGCCGGTGTGGACAACTCGCACCTGGGCATCGGCATCGGCTACTCGATGGACGCCATCTCGCTGCACGCCAACTACGGCGAGTACGACTCCGGCGCATCGGGCTTCGGCCTCGCGGCAGCTTACGACCTGGGTGGCGGCGCTGGCCTGCACCTCGGCTACGGCTCGACCGACGGTGGCGCAGACACCTGGTCCTTCGGCCTGGCAATGTCCTTCTAATCCAACCGGATTATTTGGTAGGGAAGAGCGGGCTTTGTGCCCGCTCTTTTCTTTTGTGCAGAAGGATCGTCACAGATGTCACTTTCCGAAATCTCCGGGGCCATCACACGGGCAGAAGCTGCCGCAGGGCGCGCGCGCGGGTCTGTTCGCCTGATTGCCGTGTCCAAGGTGCAACCGCTGGATCGGGTCGAGGCGGTGCTGGAAGAGGGGCATCGTTTGTTCGGGGAAAATCGAGTGCAGGAAGCCGCCGGGAAATGGCCCGCGTTCCGGGACCGTTTCGAGGGCATCGACCTGCATCTGATCGGCCCTTTGCAAAGCAACAAGGCGCGCCAGGCGATGGAGCTGTTCGACGCGATCCACACGCTTGACCGACCAAAGCTGGCCACGACACTGGCCCGGCTGGCGCAGGAGCTGGGACATTGCCCGGATCTGATGATCCAGGTGAACACGGGTGAAGAACCGCAGAAGGCGGGCGTCCTGCCCGGCGACGCGGATGCGTTCATTGCGGAGGCGCGGGCGCTGGACCTTCCGGTAAAGGGCCTGATGTGCATCCCGCCGGTCGACGAGGAACCGGCGCTGCACTTCGCCCTGCTTGCAAAGATCGCAGAGCGGAACGGGCTGGCAGAGCTGTCCATGGGCATGAGCGCGGATTTCGAGACGGCGATTGCGCTTGGCGCGACCTATGTGCGGGTGGGGTCGGCGATCTTCGGGGACCGGGTGCCCGGCTGAGAGCGGTTTCGCCGCCTGTCGGCGTCGACCGGGGGGCGACCCTCGTCAGGCTCGTCCGGAGCCCTCCTCGGGTCGCATTGCCATGGACATTCGGCCCCGGGCGGTCTGCGGTGTCGCCGGGGGGGGGCGGTTTTGGGGTCAAGATGCCTCCGGCGGAGGTATTTTTGCCAAGATGAAAGGGCTTAGTCCACGATCAGGCGGCTGCCTTGTGTCAGCTTCCGGGTGAGCCAGAGGAGGTGGCCCGGCGCCATGGCGATGCAGCCCTCGGTGGGGTGGCCCGGCTTGCGCCAGCGATGCAGGAAGATGGCGGAACCGCACCCAGGTTTTGCGACAGGCCAGTTCCAGTCCGTCAACAGGATGAGATCGTAGAGGCGGTCGGCGCGCGACAGCCGTTCGTGGCTGCCGCAATAGGGCGCGCGGACTTGCAGGTTGTAGTCCGGGCAAACCGGGTCGTCGGACCACAGGTCGCCCGGCCCGATCGGCCATGCCCAGCCAACCGGACGCGCCATGCGGTCGGGCCGGTAGAGGCAGCCCACGATCCTGTGGATGCCGCGTGGGGTCGCGCCATCGCCTTCGCGTTTGTCCGACCGTATGCCGCCCTTGCCGATGGAGCAGGGAATCACGCGGCCCTGAAAGCGTAGCCCCATCGGGGTCAGGACCATATCCTGCGGGGTCACAGCAGGTGGCCCGATTTCTTCGCCTTCACGTCAAGGTAGTGGGCGTTGTGTCGGTTCGTCGGGGTGATCAGGGGAACCCGTTCGGCCACCATTATTCCTTCGTGTTCCATCATCGCCACCTTGCGGGGGTTGTTGGTCATCAGTCGCACGGCGGAAAAGCCCATGCGGCGCAGGATATCGGCACCGAGGCGGAAGTCGCGCTCATCATCTTCGAAGCCGAGCCGGTGGTTTGCCTCGACCGTATCGAAGCCCTGATCCTGCAGGGAATAGGCGCGCATCTTGTTGGCGAGCCCTATCCCGCGCCCTTCCTGATTGAGGTAGAGAAGCACGCCCGCCCCTGCCGTTCCCATCTCTGCCAGGGCGGTTCGCAGTTGCGGGCCACAGTCGCATTTCAGAGAGCCGAGCACATCGCCGGTGAAGCAGGCGGAATGCAGCCGGGCCAGAACCGGGGCATCACGGTCGGGGCGGCCGATCTCGATTGCGTAGTGCTCGGTCCCGCCATTGTCGGGGCGGAAGATATGCAGGCGACCGGCGTCAGCTGCCTCGATCGGCAAGCGGGCGGCTGCAACGGGGTTGAGGGCGTGGTGGCGCAGCAGGTCCTGATGTGTGGCGTCTGGATGCAGGCGGGTCAGATGATGATCGGCGGCGAATGCCTTTGCATTGGCGACCGGCACGATGATCGCCGCGGGCAGAAGCTGCGCGGATTTGATCAGGGCAATGGCGAGGCGATGAAGCCCTGCCACCCCCTCGCGCCGGGTCAACAGCGGGCCTTTCATCGGCACACGCAAATCGTCGGCGGGATCGGCAATTGCCCGCACCCAGGATGCGGTCGCGTCGACGGGGACCACAACGCGCGCCAGATCGCCATCATAGGCCCTTGCCTTCAGCGTTTCCGCGCGCCGGTCGGTGATTGCGAGGTCCAGCTCGCCAAAGATCCGGATCGCCGAAAGCCGGGCATCGGTCAGTGTTTCTGCCGCCAGCAAGGCAATGCCATCGCCGTCCCCCAGAACGACAGGCAAGCCGACGCGCAGATCGGCGCGGGCGCGGGCGGCAAGCTCGGACGGGGTGGGCAGAAGCGGCATCGCATGGTCCTGAACGACGGGTATCTTCCCCATGTAGACTGCCCTGTAGCGTTTTGAAACATTTGCTCGCTGTCTGACACGGCTGCGTGAGAAGTTTTTCGATGCACTTGTCAGACAGGTGATTGCACGACATGTGCAGAGAAGAACAAGCAACGGGAGCCACCAAAATGGCCAATCTCAAGAAAATCCTGCTGGTGGATGATGACGAGGATCTGCGCGAGGCATTGGCCGAACAGCTGATCATGACCGAAGATTTCGACGTGTTCGAGGCTGGCAACGGGTCCGAAGGCCTGCAAAAGGCCAAGGAAGCGATATATGATCTGGTGATCCTGGACGTGGGTCTGCCCGACACCGATGGTCGCGAACTGTGCCGCCTGATGCGCAAGCAGGGCGTGAAATGCCCGGTTCTGATGCTGACTGGCCATGACAGCGATGCCGATACCATCCTTGGCCTTGATGCGGGGGCGAATGACTACGTCACGAAGCCCTTCAAGTTTCCGGTGCTTCTGGCCCGCATTCGCGCGCAGCTGCGCCAGCATGAACAATCGGAAGATGCCGTGTTCCAGCTTGGGCCGTATACTTTCAAGCCCGCCATGAAGATGCTGGAAACCGAGGATATGAAGAAAATCCGGCTGACCGAGAAGGAAACGAATATCCTCAAGTATCTTTATCGCGCCCAGGATGGTGTGGTGGCGCGTGATGTGCTGCTGCACGAGGTCTGGGGCTACAACGCCGGGGTGACCACCCATACGCTGGAAACGCATATCTACCGCCTGCGCCAGAAGATCGAGCCCGACCCCTCGAATGCGCGGATTTTGGTCACAGAAAGTGGCGGATATCGTCTTTTGGCGTGAAATAACCGCTAAATGTTGACTAATTGATTTAATCAACCGATAGTTGACAGAAGGTGAACAACACCTACCTCCCTGTTGGACTGGCCCGGCCGAGCGCCGGGCTTTTTTCGTCCGGTGGGCAAGACGCGCATTGATCGGCGGGCCTACCAGTGCGGAATGAGGCAATTTGATTGTTTCCTTCCTTGAAACGCATTGCTTCGACGATCTGGCCGACATTTTTCAAAAGAAGCGGTTAATCTTTTTCGAGGCAATGAAAACGCCGTCTTAACCATCGCATGAGTACCTCTGTTGTCATCGTCCGTATTGTTCCGGGCGGAAGAGGGATCGTTCTTGGGGCTGCGCTCTGCTGCGACATGGCTGTCGCCCGGGGCGCAGGTCGTCACGATGGTTGCCTTCCGGCCCGAAAGAGGAATTGCCATGCCGCCCCTTGAACCGACCTTTCCGCTCGGCGATGTCGAAGACATTTCCGGCAGCTTCGAGTTGCAGGTGGTCGCCCGCTTTGACGATCTGACCGGCGGGTATTGGCAACGGTTGATTGATATCGGGTCCGGGGCGGGTGGCAATAACATCCTGCTAACGCAGGTCGAGAATACCGGCGACATCATGTTCGCCCTCTATCAGGACGGCACCACCTATTCGGTGATCGCACCGGGCGCGATCCTTGAGGGGGAAACCGCCACCTGGACCGTTGGAATAGATCAGGACGGCCTGATGTGGCTTGACCGGGACGGTGTGCGGTTGGGGCAGACACAGGCGGTTGTGCCGGATGACAGCCTGCGCCCGAATGAACTGTTGGGCCAATCCAACTGGGCGGACGATTCGCCCTTGATCGGGGCAATCCTCGGGGTCGACATCACCAATGCAGGCGATGTGGTGGATGGCGGTCGCCTCAACATCCCCGAGGACATCAATGGGGCCTTCCAGGTCGATGCCGTGGTTCGGTTCGACGATCTGCGGGCTGGTGAGGATCAGACGGTGTTCACCTACGGCAATGCCGATAACGGATCGGCAATACGATTGTTCCGGGTCGCGGACAGCAACGATATCCGTTTCGAGATCGTGGAGGCCGGGCAACTCTACAGTGTCACGGCCCCAGACGCGATTTCAGAAGGCGCATGGGCCATGTGGTCCGTGGGGACCGATACAGATGGCACGATCTGGATCGAGAGAGACTCCGTCCGCCTGGTGGACGCAGCGGGGACAGTCCCGACCGGCTTTCTTGCAGAGGATGCGACGATCGGTGCCATGGGTTCTGCCGGGGGTGGTAGACTGAATGGGGTGGTTCTGGATCTGACGGTATCCACGCCACTGGATGGCACGGGTGGCGCTGACCCGGTTGATCCGGTCATGGGAGTCGGAGACATGATCTTCGTCGCGCATCAGGATGACGATCTGCTGTTCATGAACCCGACCATAGACCGGCTGATCGACGGGCCCGATCCGGTCAGCGTTGTCTATCTGACGGCGGGTGATGCCGGGCAGGACGAAGGGTATTGGGCCGCAAGGGAAGAGGGTGAACGCGCGGCCTATGGGCAGATGGCCGGGGCGAATGATTGGGTGGACGAAACCGTTACCCTGACTGTCGGCAATAGCCAGTTCGAGGTCGCGAGTTCCTACCTTGCCAGCCAGCCCGATATTCGGCTCTATTTCCTGCGCCTTCCCGATGGATTCAGCCAGGGCGAAGGGTCAGAGGTCAACAATTTCGAAAGCCTGGAACAGCTTTGGGACGGAGATATCGCGACGATCACGGCGGTGGACGGAAGCGCGACTTACACGCACGCGGACCTTGTCGGGCTGTTGTCGGCGCTTCTCGATCAGCATCAGCCCGATCACATACACCTTCAGGATCACACGACTGACTATGCGGATATCGAGCATTCCGACCACCTGCACTCCGCCGAATTTGTCACAGCGGCGCTTAACAGCTACGCAGGAGATCTGACCGTCACCGGCTATGTGGGCTATGCAAGCTGGGGGCTGGACGAAAACCTGACGGCCGACGAAGAGGCACTGGTTCGGGAATTCTTCGCCCAGTATTCCGCCTTTGACCCGAATGTGTTGGGCAGCGACGGGGCTTTTCTGGAGGCCTACGAGGAATGGGTCCAGCGGGAATACATCGCCTATGAATACACGCTGTCCGGCACAGGCGGCGGAGGACCTTCGGGGGTCACCAACTCTTTGTCAGACCTCACGGGCGATGGCACCGACGACATCCTGTGGCGGAACGGCACGACGGGACAGTACGGCATGTTCGACATGTCGGGCGGCACGCCAACGTGGAGCGTTCTGGGTCAGGAGACCCCGGTCTGGCAGATCTCGTTTGTGGGCGATTTCGACGGCGATGGCACGGACGATATCCTCTGGCGCAATGAGACGACCGGTGGGACGGGCATGTTCGCCATGGGCTCTGGCATCCCGGTCTGGAACGGGCTCGGCACCGCCGGGTCGGAATGGCAGATCATGGGCGTTGGCGACTTCAACGGCGACGGCACCGACGACATCCTCTGGCAGAACAGCACCACCGGCGGTGTGGGCATGTTCGCCATGTCCGGCGGCTCGTCCAGCTGGCAGGGGATCGGCGGCTCCTCGGCGCCGTGGGAAATCGTGGCGACCGGCGATATCACCGGCGACGGCATCGACGACATCATCTGGCGGAACGCCACGACCGGGCAGGTCGGCCAGTTCGAGATGTCCTCCTCCGGCACCCCGACCTGGAGCGCGGTGGCCAATGCCTCGACCGATTGGCGGCTGGTTGGGACCGGCGATTTCGACGGCGACGGCACGGACGACCTTCTGTGGCGGCACGAGGCGTCCGGCGCGGTTGGCATGTACGCCATGGGCTCCGGCAGCCCGGTCTGGCAGGGCCTCGGTCAGGCGAGCTTCGACTGGGATATCGTGGGTGTGGGCGACTACAATGGCGACGGCACGGACGATATCCTATGGCGCAACGTCAATACCGGCACGGTCGGCATGTACGACATGGATGGCGGCACCCCAAGCTGGCAGACCATCGGCCAGGCCGGGCTGGATTGGGACGTCGAGGGGCAGTTCGTGGACGAATTCGTGTTCTGAACAGTGCGCGAGCGAAGCCGCTACTCGGTGACCCACCCGGGTTGTCCGAGACTGTTCAGTTCCGCCCGGATTGCCGCGTGATCCGATTGCTGGAAGCGCGCCAGAATGTCGGTGCCATGTAGGCGGCGTTTTTGCGGATCAAGCGGCTGTCTTTGAACCCCAAGGAAATCCTGAACGCCATCGAACCCGTCTTGCACCAGGCTCGAAAAGGAAATGCCCAGCGTGGGACCGGTTGCCTGACTGCGATAATAGGCAAATGTCTCGGTTTGGAATGCGATGAACTTTCGGAAAGCCCTGGCATCGAAGACCAGCGGTGCGGATTCCAGCTTCTTGCCGCCTGAGTCTGCGCTGAGGTTCCAGATGCCTGTCTGGTGGGCCAACAGAGTTGAGGAATACTGAGACAGCTTGTTGCGACGTTCGAGGATGATCTTCGACACTGACCCATCGGCAAGAAGCCGTGCGCATTCGTCGGGCTCCTGAATGCGCCACATCTTGAATCCGACGGCTGTCGCTCCGGGCTGATCAAACACCCGGTCGAGAAACGTCGCCTTTTCCGCGCGCAGTTTGAGCAACGTGTCATTGCTCCACTCCGCCATGGTGCCCCGGAAATGCCACGCCGGGTCCGGATGGAACACTTCGCCATGGCATGTGATCTCGGGGTGGCTGTTTAGCGTTTCGGTCAACAGAGAGGTTCCCGACCGGGCCTCGCTGAGAATGACGAAGCGGGTACAATCCGTCGAACGTGTCACGCCGTTTTCTCCAGGCTGGCTTGTGTCGTGGCGTGGAAATCGATCCAGCCATGGGCAAGCATTCCATCCTTGAGTTGCAATTTCCGGAACATCTGGAACCGGTCGAGGCACTCTTCCGCATCGATCCATTTCTCGGGCGGCAGTTCCTTCCCGAATAGCCCGCTCATATGGCCGTTGAACTTTGCATCTGCAAACTGCCCTTCTCGCGCGGGTTCCACCGGGCGGACCATGTTGTGCAGCGCCTGGTTTACAATCTGGAACCGGTCATAGCCCGCCGCGCGCAGAAAGCAGATGGTATCTGCCGACATGGCCTCTACCGAAACGAAATCCGGGCGTCGTGCGTCGGTTGCCAACTGTTGGGTAAACAGGTCGTCAACGCCTTCCATGTCACACTTGATGTAGCGCGGCACACCATAGCGGTCGAAGAGACCCGCCAATGTCACGGTCTGAACCTGTATCTCCTCTGATTCATGGCCGCCTTTTTCGGCCCATCCCTTCTTGACGCTGCTCCAGTCGTCCTTGACCGGATTGACGTGAAAAGCGATCTGGTGATCCTCTGTGTCCCAGAAGGCGCGGTTCACGATCGCAAGGCGACCGTCGGCCACTTCGGTTGAAAACCTCTCCTGCGCGCGCTTGCACATTTCAGGGTTCGCTTCCAGCGCAACAACCGAAAAGCCCTTGCGAAGATAGAAATCGGTATCAAGAGCCCAGTGCATGCCGAGGTCGTAGATCAGATCCGAACGGGGCTCGTGGCTTTTGCTAGGTGTCGTCATTTCTATCATCCTTCAAGGGATCTGCCGGCACGGACGGTGTTGGCTGTTCCAACGCGTCAGAGAGCGCCTGTGTCGCCGTCTGCCATGTACGAGAAAGCATGTCTTCAAAACCGGAAGCCGACATGGCGCGCAAACGGTCGCGATCGCCGGACAGAAGCTCAAGCGCATCAAGCGCCGGGGTAATATCTTCGCTGTCGGGAAACAGAATGCCAGTCTTGCCGTCTTGCACTACCTCTGAGATGGCGCCGACATCCGTCGATATAACCACAGCGCCAGAACGCATGGCCTCCAGCACCGTCAGCGGCAATCCCTCGTAGCGGGACAGCATCACAACGACGTCCGCCCAGTCATAGGCGGCGGCAAGATCCGCGGGATCGGACAGCGGGGCTTCTGGCGAGATGGCAAGGTTGCCACCTGGCAGGCTTCTGCTGTCCCCCATGACCGAACTGCCAATGACACGCCAGTCCACCGTCAAGCGACGGGACTTGCTGGCGCGGATCAATGCGTCCAGTCGGTCGACGCCTTTCTGACGGTCCAGCCGACCGATGAAAAGCGCCCTGAGCGGTTGGTCCGCAGCGCGGTCACGACGACGGGTCAGGGCATCGGCTGCCTGAATGGAATCCGGCAGGTCAAAGCCTGGAGCATTCGGAACGGTCACGATCTTCTGACGCGGAACGCCCATGCCGCGCAACCAGCTGGCCATCGCTTCGGAGCAAGGGGCAAACAGATCAAAGGCGTGCTCATAAGCAAGACCCACATGCGTGTTCCCGGTGGGGCGGCCAAAGCGGGTCAGGTCATGTACATGCAACGAGTTCACGGTGCGGACACCCAGTCGCCGAAGCTGCCCCATTGTCCCGGCCACCGCGCCACCATGGAAGTTGATCACGCAGTCGAGCCAGTGAAGCATGCTGAGGACTTTGTCGTGATTACCCGACACGGCCCAGTCTGATATCGGGCTGCCCAGGAAATTCTGCGGCCCGTCCCCACCAAGACGGAAGTCGGGGTCGGACAGGAACCCCACGCTATCGAATGCGTCCTGCCAGTCGGGCAGGATCTTGATCGACCCGGTATCAAGCAGCATGGCATGAGTAGACCAGCCGCGCGCCCGCATCGCTTTGGCGATATTGTAGGCGACCCGTTCGACGCCCGCGAATTCCGCCATTGGCAGCAGGAAACCCATGTTGCGCGATGTATCTCGTGTGACACGCGGATATACTGGCTGACCCGAAAACCGCTTTCGGGGAATCCTGTATTCGAGATTGCGCATCGTCGCGCCGTTGCTGCGCCACTGCCACTCCTGCCCAAGCGCTGCGCGGTAGGGTGATGCGCGCAAAGAGTGGATCAGCTGGACAAGGCTGCTGGTCGCGTCGCGGTGCAAGCGGTCCGTGTCGGCGACGGAGGCGGGAAGAAACAGCTCGCTCTGGGCAATCTTGGGCTTGGGATGGGCACTGAGAACCGTGTCAATCCAGTCGGAAACCGTATCGCGCAGCACCTCGGTAAGCAATTTCGGGGAAATGGCGGCAACCGCGGCTTGGCGAATTCGGCTCTTGTCCTCGGTAGCCGATATATCAGCTATTTCAACGCGTCCCGGTGTGCCCTGGGAAATATGAAGCCCGGCAACATGCGCGGATTCCAATTGGCCTTCCAGCTTCCACAAGGCCCAGTGCAAAAGACCTGCCGACCTGAGGCAGGCCAGAACTGCACTGTGCATGACCACGGTGAAGGGGGGTGCCGAGTTTGCACCGGGAAGAACCTGAGCTTGCCATACCTGCCGGATATGAGTTTCGACATCCACAACGCGCAAAGAGCCGTCATCCGGATCTACACAATGCAGCAATTCGGCCCGGTCGGGCATGTAGATCGCGTATCGCGGTGCCTCGTCGGCTTCCAGGCGCACCAGCTCACGCGGCGCAAACAACAGCTTGTGCTTCTGCGCCATATCCCCCTGCAACTGGGCCGCTTCGCGGTCGGCCTCCATCAGCATGCTTTCGGGGCGCTTCCGGTAACGGAAGCCAAAGTCCTCCAGGTACTTTCCCCGGAACCCGGAGCGCGCTGCCGACAGGAAGAAATCCCAATCCTCCCAGCCGAGCCGAAAGCTCTGATCGAAGAATACCCCTTCTTCGAAGACCTTTCGCCTGACAAGACTGCCCGCCTCGCAGATGTTGATGGTCGAGTGTTGAAGAAGTGAATAGGGCCCGCTGTAATCCCATGCGCTGGGAAGGCCGAACATATCGATGCTGGGATATATCCAATCGGCGTCCGGGTCCGCGTCAAGCGTGGCCATGGCCCGTGCTATCGCCTGCGGTCGCAGCCGGTTGTCGGCGTCGAGGAAATAGATCGCATCGACCGAGGGGTACCGGTCCAGTACTGTACGAATTCCATGGTTGCGCGCGCTGGCGAGCCCGCCATTCGGTTTGCGAAGATAAATCACGCGATGCGGATAGGCTCGGGCATAGGCCAGCCCGACCTCTTCCGTTTCGGGGTAGGGGCACCCATCGTTGACCAGTGCCACAAGGAACGGAAAGGGCGCTTCCTGTGCGAGGGCTGATTCCAGCGCCTCGGTCACCAGGCCGGAGTGGCGGAACACCGGAATGACGATCGCAACCCTCGGTGCAGCCGGTTCTGCTACGTCTCGCATCCTGCTAGAACCTGTCGCGGCACAGGGTGACAGACGAGAAAGCCGCCCAGGCCCAGCTTGGTGGCAACTGGTGGTCTGCCATGCGGGTGATCAGATAGAGATCCATCGCCGAGCCCGCCGGTTCTTGCAGCAGCAGATGGATATGGCCTTTCTGGCCAGCAGATAGCCGGTACCATTCGGATTTTTGCGCACCGGGCGAGTCCAGCAAACTGTTCAGGGAGGGCGCCAACGCACTGCGTCTCCGGATAAAGGCACGCTTGTTGCCGGCAGGATCAATGCGTGCGGCGGTCGGAGCAACTGCGATCGCGTACTCGATATCAGCACCTTGTTCGGACAGGCTGTGAATGCTGGCCGTGACCTCATTCACCCCTGCACCAACCGCATCGCAAAGCAATGCTGCTGCCAGATCACCCTGAACCGGATGGACCTGCAGAACATTCTGCTCTTCGAGATACTTCGTGTCGGTGTTGTCCGGGTTGAGATTTCGGGCAGCCCTGAGCGCCGCTTCTGCCAATACCTTGACCCCCGCGCCATCGCTGGAATGGGGAGGGGTGCAACCGGGAATGTAAGTCCAAATTTGCAGGGCAAGTACCCGGTCCTCATTCTCAGATGGCTTGGATTCGGACCCTTCGCGGAGCTGAAGGCAATAGCGCGGGTCCGGATGCCGCAGTGACCAATCAAGCTCCAGCGGTGCGGTGCCCGTCCATTCGAGGCGCAGTTGAAGCGTGGTATTGTCAGGTCCAAGTGCGACCTCCAGCGGCAATCGCAACCAGCCGGCGCTCAGATCGCCTTGACCGATGGACCATTCGGCAAGCGTCTCGCCTTTTTCCAGTGCGTGAAGCCCAATCCGGAGCTGGCCGCCCGAACCGGCTGGGGCCCGCGCGACGTGCAAGCCAATATCAGAGATCCCGCTGCTTTCACCTGGCAGGCGCTGATGCAGAACCGCACCCGCTGGCAAGGTCACCGGCTTCGTGTTCGAGGCCGGGGCAAGGTCGCGGCGCAGCTGCCTGTGATCGAGCTCTGCCTCCTGGACAAAACCTTCCAGCAATCCGAACGCGTTGCTCAATTCTTCGAAATCTGCCCTGAGATGCGCCATGTCGCGCAGCAGCTCGACCTGGCGTTGCGCGGCCCTGAGCCGTTCCTGCAGCAATATATCGACGATCTGGCTCAGCACCTTGGCCTGTCTCTGGTCGGGATGCGTGTCGCTCAGGTCGATCAGAAGCAAGGGTTCCGCCCCCAGTTCCGTGACGAACCGGGCGCAAAAGGTTTCCGCCTGCCGCAGGCCATCGGGCGAGGCCGCCAGAATGCAGAGCGCGTTCTGCTGAAGATCGGAGAGAGGCACTTCGGATGCTGAATGCCAATCGGTGACACGCCCCTGCATGTCGCACCGCAATAGCGGATACCCGAAATCGAAGACCTGATCGAAGTCGTCACCCGGATCAGCAATGACGATGGCATTTTCCATGAGGTGAGCAACGACTTTCTTGTTTCCCGCTTCCTTCTAGAGAAATCTATTGCTACCAACAAGGCTCAAGGGGACAGGAAAATACGTCTCTGCTGTCAGATAGATCAGAACACGAACTCGTCCACGAACTGCCCTTCGACGTCCCAGACGAGGCCAGCCTGGCCGATGGTTTGCCAGCTTGGCCCGCCATCCATGTCGTACATG
>NZ_MNBL01000161.1 GCF_001879695.1 Nioella sediminis | reverse complement strand
AGGTGACAATTCCAAGCCGTTCGCATAGCTGATCAAGGATCAAGTCGGCATAGGCATCGGACTGGTGTATGCAGTCGCTGTCCCGCATCATCGCCCGTGGGCTGAAGCCCCGCGGATGATCGAAGTCAGGGTAATCCAATAATCGTGCACCGGTGCCGTTGGCGATCTCTTCCATGGCGCTATCCCGCAACTCCGCCAGGATCCGGTGCGCCTTTGCCGGGGCTTCATACCAAAGTCGCAGGCCCCAATTGGCATGTTCGAGG
>NZ_MNBL01000160.1 GCF_001879695.1 Nioella sediminis | reverse complement strand
CTTCCTTTATTTAGATAAATGGCTTTGATCAGGTGACAATTCCAAGCCGTTCGCATAGCTGATCAAGGATCAAGTCGGCATAGGCATCGGACTGGTGTATGCAGTCGCTGTCCCGCATCATCGCCCGTGGGCTGAAGCCCCGCGGATGATCGAAGTCAGGGTAATCCAATAATCGTGCACCGGTGCCGTTGGCGATCTCTTCCATGGCGCTATCCCGCAACTCCGCCAGGATCCGGTGCGCCTTTGCCGGGGCTTCATACCAAAGTCGCAGGCCCCAATTGGCATGTTCGAGGATCGCCTCTGAGATCCGCGGAAACCGCTGTACATAGATCGGTCCTTCGTAAGCCCTACAGACCCGCCGCAAAGTGCGGATTCCCGGTTGTAGCTCCAGCATTTCGGCCATCAGGTCACCCATGCAGCTATCCGAAACCGGCGCACGTTTGAGCGCCTCGCCTCTTGGTCCGCAGTCTGCAAGAACTGCCGCGCGAGTGATCTGGTTTGTATAGGCAAAGCCTCCGTCGAAATGGCCCAGAGCGCTGATCAGGATCGCATCGAAATCGTTCAACGACATATCGATTGTAACCGGAGGCGCGCAGTAGGGCGGGAATTTCTCGCCATGACTACCGACTGCAAGCCGACCATCCACAACCAGGAAGTCCGGCCCGATTCCACCGGGAATGACATTGAAGAACATCTCGATACCGGCTGTTTCAGCCGTGTTGTGCCGCGCCTCCCAGGCACGTTTGAGCGCCCCGGCCTGAGAATTGCCAATGATCAGAAGCTTCACGAGTCCCGGCTCCCACCAAAGGCATCTAGAAGCTCTTCATCGCAGACCACCAGCATATCAGGATCTTCTTCAAAGCTCTCAGCGGGGGCTGCCTTTGGTGCCGGTTCAACCGGGAATGCATCCATCGCCTCGCCGCCATGGCTTGTCATGAACAAATGCATGGCGGTGCCGACACCCTCGGCGGTAACCGAGCGCTTGTTCCCGGCATAGAAATCCCGGCCCGACCAGGGGCTGGTGATGATCTCGTATGACGGGAAATAATCGATTTCCGGAAAGGCATCAGAAAGATCGCCGGATACGGCCCGCAGAACCGATTTGGAATAGACCGTGGCAACCTGCACATGTCTGCCTGCTGCGGTCGCGGTCAATGGAACAGGCGAAACCGTCAATAGGAACTTCAGTCGTGGCTTATGCTTAGGACGGTGATCTTCGAGTAGGGCCTTCAGTTCAAGAAAATCGGCATGGATCTCTGGGTAGGTGAAGTTATGAAACACGTGCTTCTGTGGATCGAAGTTGTCAGTCACAGTTCCTGGGCAGACTGGAAAAACCGTTCCGGTTTCCTTGTCGATCCAGGCCTCAGTCAGGCCCAAAGTGAAAATCAGCATGTCCATGGAAGTCAAAAGCTTGCGGACCCGACCCAAGTGCCAGTCCCTGTGATAGGTCACTGCAGCTGGACTCGACAGGCCATTTGGTTCGATTGTCGGGCGCAGGCCGTCATACCAGCGCCCGTCCTTCTCCCACAGAAAATCCCTGCGAGGGGTCTCACCGAGCGCTTCGCGCGCAAGCTGCAACATCTGCCGCATGGTGTAGACATTGCCGTAGCGCCCAGAATAGATGCCGTAGCCAAAATGCAAATGGCGATCTTCGGGCAAATGCTGAGGCGCAGGTTCCACATCCAGTATGGAGAAGCCACCCGCCCGTAGATGCCGACCGATGTGCTGTGCAAAGCAACTACCGGCAGTGGCGATCTTCATGTCGCGGGTGATCTCCCATTTCCGGTTGTACAGTTCGGTGTCAACCGCTGTTGTGATCTCGGCAACTCCAGTGCGCCAGAATGTATGGGAAGGGTAATCGGCATAAGGGCTGCGGGCCATGGAAAGCTCCGGAAAAAGAACTGTGAATGCTATTTTTGGGTAGCCGATCTGCCTAAGGGTGTCCAGCTACGCGATGGTCGTGCCAAGGCACTCATTCCGATGGGCTAAGACGGTCTATCCGGCCTCGGTAACTGCTTGCGAAAGTCTCAAGCGCTGCGTCGCTGTCTTCCTCAAGAACACCCCGGACAAGGTGATCAAGTAGCCCAGCCTCTTTCAAGTCGGCTGCAAGACCGTGTTCGACATCGGGAAAGCTGTAATGGTGCAGGTTATCCATCACCGGAAACAGCCGAGCCTGTCGGCGATCCAAGCCGACTCCTCCGGAAAACACGAAATACTGTGTATTCTCGGTGAGATAGCCGCCTACATTGCGAATCCGGTATCCGTGGATCTCATCACGATATTCTTTCCAACGTGTCTCCCAAGGAACAATTTCGGGATCGACGCTGAACTGGGGAACAAAGGCGATTACCCGGTTCATTGGCATGAAATGGGCCGCGACGATGGCCAGAAACCCGCCCATGCTGTTGCCAATGGCAGACATCCGCACGCCTTCCCTGAAAGGAGCCAGCCGTTCTGCTATTCCTGCAAAATCCAGTTGGTTGCCCCAGGACCGAGTCTTGTCCGTGATGAATAGAAGATTGTCGAAATGGCGTCCTGTGCCAAAAAATTCGGCTTTCTGCACATTGATACCGCCCATGCCATGCCCGACCCCGGTGAAGGACAGTAGCGTGCGGCTGCCACCGCGCACAGGTGCCTGGGCACGGCTGGTGATCTTCAGGTGCGCGTCTTCGAAAAGAGTGTACATGGCAACGCCGGTTCCTTGATCAGCTCTTCAGAGCGAAGGCCGCATCCGGCCCACTGAAGTGCTTTGCGCGGAATGAGTCATAGGTGTCCTGCATCAGTGGCGTAACAAGCTCGGGCCTTTCCGACCCGCGATAGACGAATTCCTCTGTTTCCGATGGCCGCTTCATTGGCGCCAGGAAGTCGCTCAGGGCATCAACCGACAATTGCGGACCGTAATCCAGAATGTCTCCGCCGATTTGGTCATAGATCGTGAACATCTTCACATAGCGCCTTTCCAGATCTTCAGAGGTCAGGTTCGGAAATTTCTTGATTGCGGAGGCAACGAAGCCAGCAGGCGCACGAATACAGAAGATGCGTCGCTGAGGTTCACCAAACATCTTGCTCAGCTGTGTCAGCTCTGCGGGCAGCATGATCGCTTGCTTGAAACACAGATCCAGGTACTGTCCACCACCGCGGCGGGCGCTCTCGAGAACGATCTGAGCGAAGTCGTTCAGAAAGCGATCGGTATTCAGGTCGTTGACCTTGTCAAGATTGTTGAGAATATGTCCTAGCCCCCAGTCCGAGACCAGATGACGCGCTCGCCGCGCCACCAACCTCGATAGGTAGGACGTTCCCGTGCGGGGTGGACCATAGATCAGCCACCATTTGAAGTTGTCACGGTCAATCTGCATGGTTGTTCCTCTTGGCCAGTGTTTCGGTGCCAATCAAGTTGATCTCAGTCCACCTAGAAAGTCGATCCCGGTCAATGCCTCAACCCTGCTGGCCGCAATGTGATTTCGGCTTTCAGAAAGCCTTCTGGCAACCAAGGGATTCATTTTGCAAAGAGTATTAAGAGCACTCTGAAAGCAATGGTGGTAGCTTCGACACGGTCCTTCAGACCGACTGGGCTCTGCTACACCGAAGTTCGACAACGCATTTGTAACGTGGAAACAACCCAAATGAGCACCATCGACAGCGACCAGCCGGTGGCAAATCGGCATCTTGTGAATATACTCACAGTCTGGGGTAGATCGGTACATCGTGTTCAGTTTTTCAACAACAATATTAACTACGAGCAGAAGATCCCTTCTGCGCATGAAGGTATTAGCGCGCTTCATCTTCTTTGCTCTGATCTGATTAAGCGCCGCTTCAATGATTAATCCCGCCCTAAAACTCAACCTGCCCTGGCCTCTGACACGGTTTCTCATTCCAATTTAACAGCAATGTTCAATCCTATTCATGAATACCTGACTGGCTTTGTGCGCTAGAAACCATGGCAAACTCATCCCAATTTTCCACCCAACACATCAATTCCCGTTATGTCTTTGACGCCTTCTGCCGCCTCCCGGTCCAGCCGCAGGCGGAGGGCCGTCAACACCTCTGGTGCAATCGATCGCGACCGAGACACGATGGATTGTGAGTGCTCGACATAATCGGCAAGCTGCCGGTGCAATTGCGTATCGACAGGGTGTCCGAGCGCTTCGAACAGATCGAGCACGTAATCTAGATTAGAAAACGCCTTGTTGTAATCGACATAGATAAGTCGATGATTCTGTCCGAGTGATCCTGAACGGTGCAAATCCAGAATAAACCGGTGCATGACATTCATTTCATCAATCGCATTCTCCAGGCCGCGAAGCGGGTCCCACTGATCTTTTGGGTTCAGAGCGCGGCTTTGATAGGATGCCGCCACCAGTTCAACTGACCGAAGCATATGAAACACGGTAATCGAGCTATTCGCCATTGCTTCGAATGTCTGTGGCATCATGTAATGGAAAAGCGGTCGCTTATCGCCAACAAACTTCGCCGTTTCTGCCTTGTCCAGCATGTTCCCCGGGGCTGCAGTCGGCAACGCATCGGCCCGATTTTGAAGAAGCCCGCGATCAAAGGAATCCACCGCATACGTCAGATATGGGATATGAATCTCTGTAAACAGCGCCACGTCCGCAGAATGATTCAACACATGGCCAAGGGCCGTCGTCCCAGCCCGCGGCATTCCAGAAACGAACACGAATTTCCGATCCTTTGAGGCATGCTCATCTGCCAGTTCAACGGACATGAAATCACGATGGGTCAAGTGACTGAGGCGCCGGTTTCCTTCCAGAATGCCATAGGTGTTCAGAAGCGCTTGCCGATAGGCCGTCAACCTTGTGACGTCCGGTCCATTCTTCCCCTTAGAAGCATGAATCTCTTCGAATTGTTTCAGCGCCTCCTGCCAGTACCCGCGCCTGCAACTCAAAGTCGCAAGATAGATTTGGACCTTTGGGATGTGACCAACATTATTTCTGGCCATCTCAGCGACAGAATCTATTTCGCCGTGGCGAAAGGCACGAATGAGGCATTCAAGGCCTTCAGTGTACGCACCTGGGTGAATTGGGCGACTCTTGCGCACCGTCGACCAAAGGCTGCAGGCCAGTTCCCAGTTCCCGCTGCGCATCGCCGCGCGGGCCTGAGCAATGATGTCCTGCAATTCCGTAGTCACCCGACATACCCTCTTCTCGGTTCTTCAGCCCGCAAAACAACTATTCCAATCAAAGACCGGCAAACACAAGGATGGTTAGATGCGTCGATCACCTCGGAAGAACAATATGGGCTTCCAAAAACCTGACTGGTTCTCGTCCGATTGTTCAGTGACATTCGCGGAAGTCCATTTCTGTCGAGTACCGCCCAATGTCTGGGAGAAGTGGTACTTACTTGTTTTCACGAGCTTATTTTCAGTCCAAACCTTGTTGCACGATACTCTGACCAACGTCAACTAAGCATAGTTTCGGCGATCAACGCACCCCAAGCCTGCGGTCCTGTCGCGTCAAGAAGAGCCTGAGTGGCAACCTGCTTTTTACGAACCTCTTGCGCACTCATTGCCCTCATTCGATCAACTGCACGTTCGTATCCTTCCACACAGTCATCTTCCAGGATACATGCATCTTCCCACAGCGACTGTTCGCCGGGTAGCGCCAGATCCCGGGTCAGAATAACCGGGATGGATGCAAGAGACAGAGCTTCGCCAATACGGATGGAATTCGGTCCAGATCCGCTTGGGCACAAGGTGAATGTCGATTCTCTGATGGCATCGAGATATTCCTCCTTCTGCTGTTGTTCTTGTGAAAGCAACGCAGCGTCTGGACTGACGCCCTTCATCTGTTCGGAGTACACAACGCGATTGAAGTGCCATGCTTCCCGCTTGATAATTAGGAGATCATCTTCCTTTCCCGCATCGTCAAAGATCCGTTCACGAACATTGGTCAGGTAAACCCTTGGATTGTAGGCACCAATGAAGTTGGCCAGATACTTGCGCTTACGATGGATGTCGTCCGATGGATTTGGCCCGTCAGGCGTTTGGGCAGGAAACAAAGGAAAGGGGTGGATGCGAACCCCCTGTATCTCTGTGGTATCCACCCGTGCATGCGACCAGAACAGATCGGTTATCCCACAAGCAACGAAGAACTCGATGTATTCGTCCGCATGGATGTGCTGTGCGACTGTTGCGCGACGCATACCAGATTTCGGTTCTTCTGCTGCCAAACCGTTGAGAATTCTCAGAAGCGTCCAAGTTGCCGGGGCATTGCTGCGAATACCGTCGATGATAGTTGCCCAAGGGATAGCGAGAAACTCAAACTTCAGCGATTGTGCCAAAGGCATAATGGCTTCGTAGGCTGCTTTCTCGGTGATTGCCGGAAACTGCCAATGGTGCGGGAATGCTAAAAGATTGTCGGTGCGTTCCAACTCCAACCGGGTTTCGGCAAGAATGGATCCGAGTAGTTTACTGCCTGATAGGGTCATCTTTGGGTCACTTGCTGAAATGTGCCATCATCTTCTGGCGGGCCTGATGCAATCCTTTAAGCAGTTGCTCTTGGGATTTCTGACCACTGCGTGAAAGACAGGTTGCGCGAAGCTGTTCTGCACCAAGACGCAACAGTGGGTTTTGGAAGTCCATTACCGGGACATAGGCGTTAGCCTGCATAAAATCGATCGACTCTCTTGCGTGCCGTTTTTCTAGAACCGGTTCTGGGAACAAGGTTTTGAAGATATAAAAGTACTGTCTCTGGAAATTCCTGACAACGCCATCATCAACAATTTCCTGGCCGGAGCCATCAATATCGAGAGCTTCGTCCCGGCACAAAGACAACAAAAGATTGCGCATGAAAAAATCAGCTAAGGAACGATAGGAATGCCCCAGAGTAAAAATCTGCGCATGACTCAGGTTTATTTCTGAAATCTCGAACAAAAAGGGAAGGAACAGCTTTGTTCCTGCATGCGAAAAGTCCGTGCTTTCGAAGTCCGGACCACGCCAGTTTCCCGCGACCTTGACACCAGATCCCAGGTTACTGGAAGCACGCAGAGATACACGGAAGGCATCCTTTCGGCACTCGACACCCAATGATCCACGTCGTGCGAAACAATCTCCCAACATATTAGCGAACTCTGCCGGTTTCCTGTCCGCTTGAAAGAAGTCATCGAATGGAATGATCAATTCTGATTTACTTGCCATCACGCCACTTCACCCTGTCTCAAGTCTTCTGCCCAGCCCGGTCGGACATCGTCCAACCACTTCAGGCACTGCTGAATCTGATTGTCGTTCAGGCCCCGGTCGACATTGGTCGCCATCAATGTACCATCGCGCATGGACGGGGTGTACCTATGATACCACTGGCCCTTATTGCTGAGATTCGTTGCGAATGTTGGAATACCACGTGCCATGGCGCATATTTTCAACCAGATGTCGTCTGCGTAAGGCGCATTCGACAAAATGAGCTCCTGATCAGTGACTTCTGGTGCTGTAAGAAAACCCTTGGGGTAAAGAACGCCACCCGCTCCGGTCGGCATCAGACGTTCCGAGGGGGCCGCCAAAGCGACCTCCCGGGTCCAGTCCTGATAGGGTGCCAATGTACCACCAGCATCATCCATCGCCACCCAATGACACCGATTACCAATGATCGCGTCCGGATATTTCTGATGCGCGTCATAAAGGCTTTCAAGAGCGGTCGGCGGGTAGATCACATCGTCGTCTACAATAACGAACGGCGACCGATCATTCAGGTCCGCATTGTGCATGAACTTGTCATACTGGTGAAATGTTCGGTCGGCGAAATGAATCTTTAGACCGTGCTCTTCCAGCTCCCGCAGGCGGGATGGAAGCCATCTCGCGCCGGGTACTTCGTCCTTGCCAAGCCAAAGATGAATCTCTTTTGGGCGACATGTTTGTTCGAGCAAAGACCGAATGGCGAAATGGACAGTTTTCAGCCTTGCCGGGAACGAGGTGAGAGAGATCACAAGATCAGTTGGTGTCCGGTCTGGTTTCAAAACAGCCGCTGAGTAGAGCTTCTCAATCCGCCTGGATTCCTCCGACTGAAATTTTGCGACGGCACGGTCGAGATCGCGCTTTGCGGTTGCAGCCACTCTCAATGCTGCTTCGCGCTCCATCTGACACAGACGCAAGCGCTCGACGGCTTCTACAGAGTCGAACTGCGAATCGGAATCCAGAACCTCAAGAGCCGTGCGCATCAGTTTGTCGCACATTTCTTCGGAAAGCTTGACCGAGCTCTTCTGAAACATCGTATCCAGAACCATGATCGCGACATGGCGTGCCAAATAGCGATCCTGTCTCTTCATAAAGCCGACAATCCTGTCAGGATCTGTACAGCTTCGACGAAAATCGATGATGTCATTGGCATCCTGATCGGAAAGGCCTTCATACTCCTCTGTCAGTGTTGCTCGGATCGATATCTTTGTTCTCTCGGCGTCTGCGGAGATACCCGGCTCACCTCCTCGTTTTGCCAGTGGCTCCGCAATGATCGGGATACGAGCGCCAGCACCGAACAACCGGCCAAGCTGTAGCGTGTCGCTGTCAGTTTTGAACTTACGGTCATCGAAAGGATGCTCCAGCAGTAACTCTCTTTTCACATAAAGAGACTGGTGGCAGAATCCGAGGCTTGCCATCTTGAAGGCTTCGTCTTCGATCCATGATGCCCAAATCTGGTCGTTCAACTCTCCCCAACCAAGAGCGCCATCACTCTGACCGTCCTTCAGGACGTCGTGGACCAGTTCCAGAACCCCGCTATGTGCAAACACATCGCTGGAATTGAGAAAACAGACATACTGGCCCGAGGCCAATCTGAGCCCCTTGTTCATGGCATCATAGACGCCTGTATCTGGCTCACTGACTGCTTTGTTCACAAGCCCCTGTGCTTGCCAGAACTGCATAAGCGCGGTGCTGCCGTCCTTGGAGGCGCCGTCCACAATGATGTATTCGAAGTCTTCAAAGCTCTGCTCGAACACTGATCGCGCGGTCTTCATCATCGACCAAGCGTCGTTGTAGGAAACCGTGACGATGGAAAAAAATGGTCTCGAAGTCATTTGTGTTTAAACTCTTGTCATTGCTTCATCATGTGCGGCTGCGAACGTCGGGCGCATATGTGAACTAAGATGGGTCACAATAAACCGTCAAACTCTCTTGCACCTATTCAGAGGCCGACAAATTGCAGGCGAGCCAATGAGACCGCGCCCGATGAGTCGAGCAATCCCGACCTTGCTCAATGCCAGTTTTCAACTCCTTACACCTGCCGGACACGTCAAGGCCGAGAGGGACACCTTGGCCAGATCTCTCACCGGGCAAATTCTCGTGCCGTGTCTGCCAGACTAGCCTATGGTTTGCAACGGCACAGTTCTGGTACGGGACATGAAGCAGAAGCACCAAATGCGGAAAGGCTTCGGTGCTGGGTCATGCGCCGGAAAAGCAAGCAGAACGGACTCGTCTTGATGAGAAGCTAGGCTTTTTTGTCACGGTCCCGACGCAGCTTGGAGAACGGGATTGTAGCCGACTGGTTTGCTTGGATGCCACTGTAAAGCCCGGTCTGAACCAAGCACACATCAGTCATCCGCGCACTTGACTTGGGAAGGTGCGGGGCTAGGTTGGCCCGCAATTCTAAAATGGTTTTGGTCACTATGGAAAATTTCCAGTCGGTAGACGAGTTGATAGAGTTTATCAGAGCTCTTGTTGATTCAGAGAGGATCGAGAGCGCCTTGGAACTGACACAGACCGGGATGCAGCTTTATCCGGATGCTGTTGCAGTAGCGGCTACTCGCGTTCGAATTCTGCGCAGGATGGACCGCCATGAAGACGCGCTGGATTTCGCTCTTTCGTGCCCACCCGGTATGAAAACAACTGCCCTGCTACCCATGATTGTCGAACTTGGACTGGAGCAGGGCCGCAGGGGTGAAGTCTCCACAGTTATGTCCGGCATTCCGGAGGGGGATTTCAGCAGCGCTACGCGAATTCGAGCACGCAGCGCATTTCTTGCGGCAACGGACTCGCCTCAGTCCGCATTGGACTTCCTGACAGGGGACCTTCCTGTCAGGAAAGATGCACCCTGGTTTGTTGAGGAAAAAGTCCGGATCCTTCTGCAAGCCAACCGAGAAGACGAGGCGCTGACTTTATTACGAGAGTATGCGCCCCGGTCCGGTATGGATCGCATGATCATGATGTGGCTGCGTGCTGAAGATCGAGCGGGGCATCTGGAGGCAGCAGAAGAAATCCTTCGCGACTACGCTCAAACCTGTTCGCAGATGCTGCAATGGCACAAGCTAGCCATCGATATTGCTCGGAAACGCACGGACAATAGCCTTGCACTTCTCCGCGCGCAGGCAGGTGTTGAACGCTTCCCGGGTAATGTTGATCTGCGATCAAGCCTTTGGTCGTTAATGATGTCTAGCGGTAGGCGTGATGAAGCCATTTCTAATTGCCAAACCTTTGCTGATTGCAACCGGAAGAGTATCGAGGCGGTAACCAAGTGCCTTTCATTTCTTTCAGGTGCGAGAGAAGACGAGGCATGTGACCGTATCATGGCAACAGCCGTGAAGGATCTGGGTCCAGAACCCCTCTTGGTTTTCTCCTGGGTGGATGTCTTGATCAAACGCCAGAACCCGCTGGATGCACGGCGCGAACTTGAGAGCTTGCCGGAAGAGGTCAAGAACTGCTTCCGCTATGAAAGACTAAGAGCTCGCATTGAGACCGCACTTGGGAATATCCCCGATGCCATAACTGCGACCAGAATGGCGCTTGAATACAAGCCAACTCTTCCAGCCCTTCACAAGGGCCTCGCAGATCTTCACATAGAGATCGGGGAGTTCGCAGAGGCGCGCAAAATTCTTGCCGATATGCCTTTCACCGATCCATCTGATGATGCATCCCGGCATCTTTCCCTATTTGATGCAGCCAGGCTTGAGGGTCGCTTTGATGTGGCTTTGTCCCATGCGGAGACAGCGCTCAGGATACATCCAGAAGATGTTGGTGCTCTGCGCAAGCTGACTGAGATTCAGATAATCCTTGGCAATCTTTCCGCTGCGATTGAGGCACACAAAAAGGCGACCAGACTGCGATCCCTTAGAAACAGCTCAGGAAAGGAAAGTCAGAAACTGCGAAACTCAAAGCAAGGTCAACTGCTCAACGAGTACTTGCTTTTGGCCGATCGAAACCTGCTTTCGAGCTGTTCACCAACGACTGACCCCGCGATTTCTGCTGGACTGTTTCGACAGATGCTTGAGGAATGGCCAGCAAACACGCCTTATGCGCTCTGTGTTTTAGCTGCTTTGAATCGAATTGGTGCTGTTTCCGCGGCTCCGCCTCGGCTGAAAACTGTTCCCAAGGCATCCGCCCGAATTCCCCGTAAGCTCTCTCAGTTCTGGGACACACCAGAACCTCCTGAGCAGGTCAAATGGGTTCTGGAAGAGAATCGACGCTTGAACCCAGACTATTCTTTGCAGGTGTTCAACGAAAGAGGTGCGCTCCTCTACATGCGAGAAAGAGGAGAACCGGAGGCCGCGCGCGCGTTTAGGCTTGCCCCGCACACTGCCGCAAAATCCGACATCTTTCGTCTTGTTGTTCTGTGGCATGAAGGCGGTGTTTACCTTGATGCTGATGACAGGTGCTTGCTTCCTTTGTCCAAGCTTATTGACCACAATATGCGTTTCATCGGGTATCAGGAGTACTTCCAAAGCATCGGCAACAACTTCATAGCTGTCCAACCTCGTGATCCGATCATAAGGGCCGCGTTGGACGATGCCACAACAGCCTTCGGGTCAACCAGAGGAGAGAACCTCTGGCTTGCCAGCGGTCCCGGGCCGATGACGCGGTCACTTGCCCTGCATGGCACAAACCCTGACGGATCCCTGCAAGAGGGTGTTTGGATCATGCCCACCAGCAAACTAAAACGCTGCATCGCCCCTCACGTTGCGCTTAGCTACAAGACGAGCGACCAGCATTGGACCAGCCAATTCAAGCGTAGTTCCTCCGTACGCCAGGCACCTGCGTCATCCGAGCGCGAAAGCATCTGATCCACCAAGTTTTTTGGGAAAGCCTTTCAAATACGAGACACCGACGCCAGTACTCTCTTCTATGCATATAGACGCGCGTTTTGTTCGGGTTCTACGCGACAACCACCCGTTCTCCGTCCTCTCCAAAGAGATAGGATTTCGCGTCATCATAGTCCAAGCCAATGATCTTGTCCGGCTGAATGCTATGCTGACCGAACAGGCGCAGGGTCACAGGATGCCCGTCTTCCGTCGTGGCAAGAACATTGGTGTCCCCACCCAGATTTTCGACATGGGTCACGGTTGCCTGCAGGCGGCCCTGATCCGTGATGCGCAGATATTCCGGTCGAATGCCGATCATCTGGCCCTTCTTTCCACCGACGATCTCTGCAGGCAGGAAGTTCATCGCAGGAGACCCGATGAACCCCGCCACGAACCGGTTGGCCGGGTTGTTATACAGCTCCATGGGGCTGCCGACCTGCTCTACCCTGCCATCGCGCAGCACGACGATCTTGTCGGCCAATGTCATCGCCTCGATCTGGTCATGGGTGACATAGATCATCGAGGCGGCAAGCGTCCGGTGCAGGCGGGCGATTTCCACGCGGGTGTTCATGCGCAGCGCCGCGTCGAGGTTGGACAGCGGCTCGTCGAAAAGGAACAGCTTGGGCTGGCGCACCACGGCCCGGCCAATGGCAACCCGCTGACGCTGACCGCCTGACAGCTCTGAAGGGCGACGGTCCAGATACTCACCAAGCGACAGCATCCGGGCAGCCTCGGCCACACGGTCCTCGATTACCTGTTTGGTCCGGCCTTCCTGTTTCAGGCCAAGCGCCATGTTGCCGCGCACCGTCAGGTGCGGGTAGAGAGCATAGCTCTGGAACACCATGGCGATGCCACGCTTGGCGGGGGGAACGGTGTTCACCTCTTCACCAGCGATCTCGACAGTGCCCGAAGTCGCATCCTCCAGCCCTGCAATCACGCGCAGCAATGTGGACTTTCCGCAACCGGAGGGGCCGACGAAGACGACGAATTCACCGTCCTCAACCTCCAGGTCGATATCTTTCAGCACATGGACAGAGCCGAAGGATTTGTTGACGTTTTTCAGGCTGAGCGCGGTCATGGTCTGCGGTCCTTCAGGTCGATCGGTTTGCCGGTGCGGATGCTTTCATCGGCTGCAAGGCAGATGGCCAGCGATTGCACGGCGTCATTCATATGGCGGGTCAGGTCGATATCCTCAGTGATGGCGCGCAGGATGTAGGCCTGTTCGGCGGCGCAGAGGTCGTCATGGCCGGGTTCGTCTTCCATCTCGATCAGCTGGTCGCCTGTGGGCCGGTGAACGAGGATCCCGCCCACCTTGGTGTGGCCATCCACATCGTCGGACGATCCCTTGTTGCCCTCGGTGATCGACACGGCGCCATTGGGGCTGACGATATCCTTCACGAAGAACGCGGTTTCCGACATCATCGGACCCCACCCGGCTTCGTACCAGCCGACGGAGCCGTCCTCGAAGATCACCTGGAACTGGCCATAATTGTACATGTCGGGCGCAATCTCATCCGACAGGCGCAGGCCCATCCCGTGCACGCGCACCGGCGCAGAGTCGGTGATCTGGCACATGACATCAACGTAGTGCACCCCGCAATCCACGATGGGGCTGGTGGTCTGCATCAGCGCCTTGTGCACCTCCCAGGTCTCGCCGGTCGACTGCTGATTCAGGTTCAGGCGGAAGACATATGGCCCGCCAAGCCCGCGCGCCTCAGAGATCAACCGTATCCAGGAGGGGTGATGGCGCAGAATATAGCCCACGACCAGTTTCCGACCGTTGGCTTTCGCGCAGTCAACCACGCGGCGCGCCTCAGCCGCGGTCATGGCCAGCGGTTTTTCCACGAAGACATGCGCACCCGCCTGCATGGCCGCGATGGCATAGTCCGCATGGGTGTCCGTATAGGTGGCGATCACGGCCAGATCGGGGTTCACCTCGGCCAGCGCTGCGTGAAAATCGGTGAAGACGGGATAGCCCTGCAACTCCGGGTGATCCGTCTGGCCCGATCGGTTCACCAACCCGACGATCTGCGCGTCGGGGTCGCGGTGATGAGCGAGCGCGTGGCTCAGCCCCATATTGCCAAGGCCTGCAATCAGAACGCGGGTCATGTTCTTTCCCCTTTTGACTCCGGGACCGGGACGGGCTTTCGAAGGCCCGTGTCAAAGCCGCGTCGACGCGGCTTTGAAGCGGTTTCGAAACCGCTTTTTGAAAGCCCGTTCGAACGGGCTTGCGGGCCGCCTGAGAGAGTGCTCATTTCACCGCCCCCGACGTGATGCCGCGGATCAGCTGGCGTGAGAAGATGACGTAGAGCACCATGACCGGCAGGATCGCCATGCCCAGCGCCGACAGAACCGCGTTCCAATCCGTGACGAACTGGCCGATGAAGACCTGACTGCCAAGCGTCAGGGTCTTGGTTGCCTCCGCTGGCGCAAGGATCAGCGGGAACCAAAGATCGTTCCAGATCGGGATCATGTTGAAGACCGCCACCGTCGCCATTGCCGGACGCACCAGCGGCAGGACAAGGCGGAAGAAGATCGTATACTCGCTCAGCCCGTCGATCCGGCCGGCATTCTTGAGATCATCCGACACCTGCCGCATGAACTCGCTGAGGATAAAGACGGCGAGCGGAAGGCCCTGCGCGGTGTAGACAAGGATCAGCGCCCAAAGCGTGTTGACCAAACCGGTATCCACCATCAGCTCCAGGATCGCGACGGTGCCGATGCGGATCGGGATCATGATGCCAAGGGCAAGATACAACCCCATCAACGTGTTGCCCTTGAAGCGATACTCGGACAGGGCAAAGGCCGCCATGGCCCCGAAGAGCAGGATGAAGAACAGCGAGGCCACCGTCACGATCATCGAGTTCTGGAAGTAGCCGAAGAAATCGCCCTGATTGAAAACCGTCTCGTACCCAACGGTCGAAAAGCTGTCCGCATCGGGCAGGGCCAGCGGTTCGCGGAAGATCGCGCGGCGGGTCTTGAAGCTGTTGATCAGGATCACGAAGACCGGGAAGAGCGCGATGACCGTGTAGAGGATCAGGATGCCATGCGCGGCGGCGATGTTGACGGGGTTTCTGCGGGCCTTGTTCATGCGTCCATCCCCCTTAGAACTGATACCGGCGCATGCGGGTCTGGATACCGAAGAGGTAGATACAGACCCCGATCAGGATGATCGCAAACATGGCGCTGGCAATCGCGGACCCCATATGTGGATCGCCCAATTGCAGCTGGAAGCCAAAGAAAGTGCGGTACATGAAGGTGCCGAGGATATCGGTTGAGTAATTCGGCCCCGCCAGCGCGCCCTGCGCCGCGTAGATCAAGTCGAACGCGTTGAAGTTGCCCACGAAGGTCAGGATCGAGATGATCCCTATCGAGGGCAGAATGAGCGGCAGTTTGATCTTCCAGAAGGCTGCAGCGCCGGTGATGCCGTCGCATTCGCCTGCCTCCAGAATCTCCTCCGGGATCGACAGGAGCGCGGCGTAGATCAGCATCATCGGGATGCCGACGAACTGCCAGACGGAAATCAGCGCCAGCGTGGTCAGTGCGGTGCCTTCCAGCCCCAGCCAGGGCAGGAAGAAGGCGTCCAGCCCAACCGCATCCATCATACCGGGCGCGATGCCCCAGATCGGTGACAGGATCAGTTTCCAGGCGAAGCCGACGATGACGAAACTCAGGATCGTGGGCACAAAGATGGCAGTGCGATAGAGCGCGGCGAAGCGCAGGCGCGGGTGGCTCAGGATTGCGGCCAGAAGGATGCCGATGGGGTTCTGAACCAGCATGTGAATGAGGAAAAACCAGAAGTTGTTGCCAAGCGCATTCCAGAACGCGTCGGACCACAGCGGGTCTCCGAACAGCGTGCGGAAATTGTCCAGCCCGACGAATACGCGCGTCCGGTCGACCTCATCAAACAGGGCCAGCCGCAGGGTGTTGAACAGCGGGATGATCATGATCGCCGTGTAGACCAGCACCGCGGGGGCGAGGAACACGAGGATATGCCATCTGATCGGGGGTTTGCGCATCATGGCCTCCGGTGACTTGGGGTCCGGGCAGCAAGGGGGCCGCCCGGACAATATGCAGCAAGGGAGGTTACTGCTGCGGTTCGTACCAGCTTGCCAGACCGTCCTGCAGGCGCTGACCGGCCTCTTCCGGGGTTTCGGCCCCACGGATCACCTGGGCGGATGCGTTCCAGGTTTCGTTTTCCAGGTTCGGCGTGCCGCGCGACAGGATCTGGTAGGTGGAGCGGATGGTCGAGTTGCACTCACCCCGCCAGGACACGAATTCCTGCGCCAGCGGATCTTCCATGGCCACGTCGAAATTCGACAGCGAGAAGAAGCCGGGCAGGGCGTTGGCGTAGATCGTGGCAAATTCTTCCGAGCCGACCCATTCCAGGAAGGTGCGCGCCGCTTCGGCGTTCGGCGATGCAGGGTTCAGGCCGATGGCGATGTCGGTGTGATCCGAGATGTAGCATTCGTCACCCGCATTCGGCACTGGCGGCGGAAAGGCCCCCATGGCGAAATCAGCCTGCGCGTTGAACCCGGTGATTTCCCAGGACCCGGCGGGATAGATCGCCGCGCGCCCGAGGGTGAACAGGTTCTGGCTGTCGGGATAGGTCTGCGCCTCGAAGCCACGGCCCAGATACTGGCCCCATCGGGCAAGCTGACGATAGGGGGCAACCCAGGCTTCATCGGTCAGTGACTGTTCACCGGCGATCAGGGCCAGACGGCCTTCCTCACCACGCCAGTAGTTCGGGCCGATATTATTGTAGCCCATGGTGGCCGCTTCCCACTGGTCATTGGTGCCCATGGCCATGGGGATGTAGCCGCCGTCTTCCTCGATTGCGTCGAGAACGGCGAAGAATTCGTCCACGGTGGTAGGCTCTTCCAGCCCAAGCTCCGCAAACGCATCGGCGTTGTAGATGAAGCCGTGGATCACGGAGGCCATCGGAACGCAGAAGGTGACGGAGCCATCATCGGTCTGCCACGCGGATTGCGCCACGGAGGAGAAGTTGGACATCGCTTCAAGATCGCTCAGGTCGGCAAGGTGGCCGTCTTCATAAAGCGCAAGTGAGGCGTCAAAGGGGCGGCAGGTGATCAGGTCACCGGCGGAACCCGCTTCCAGCTTGGAATTCAGCACGGCGTTGTATTCCGCCGGGGCCGAGGGGGTGAATTCCACTTGGATGCCGGGATGATTGGCCTCGAACGCGGGAATGATCACATCCTGCCACAGCAGCAGGTCGTCATTCCGCCAGCTTTCGATGGTCAGGGTCACATCCTGGGCCGAAGCAACGGTTCCCGCCAGAATGGTGGTCGCCAGAAGACCGGCGCCGAGTTTCTTCATGGACATTTGGTATTCCTCCCTAAGGTCCTGGTTAAAGCCCGCGTCTCAGGCGTGGCTGTGCAAAGCCGCCATGGCGGCACGAAGTCGGCCGTCTGCTTTTATCAGCAGGTCTTCGGCCAAGGTCAGATTCGGGGCACCCATGGCCAGCAGAACGGCGGGTTTGACCCGACCGTTTGCCGTCGCAAGTGCGGTTTGGGCCGTCGGCTGTGGCACAGACGCGATATCGGCCACCATCCGGGTTGCGCGGTCGCGCAGTTTGTCATTATCGGCGCGCAGGTTGACCATCATCCCGTCATGCACATGGCCCAGGGCAACGCCCATGATCGTTGACATCATGTTCAGGGCCGCTTTCTGCGCCGTGCCTGCGCCCATGCGGGTGGAACCCGAAATGACCTCGGGCGGGGTCGGCAGGCAGATGGCCACGTCAGCAAGGGCCAGCAACGGGGTTTCGGGGTTATTGGCCAAACCGATCACATGTGCCCCGCGGTCGCGCGCGATGGTCGCAATCGTCAAAGCATAGGGCGTGCGGCCAGAGGCGCTGAGCAGGATGACCGCATCGCCTTTTCCGATGAAGCTGGCCGCTGCCTCTGCTTCTTGGGTATCGTCTTCCGTATCACCGGGCATCGCGGCGTCCTTGGGGATACCGCCAGCCATCAGGATACGGGTCCGTTCCGGTGGCAATCCGAACGTGCCCGCCAGTTCGCAGGCATCCGCCAGGGCCATCAGACCGGACGAGCCGGCGGCTGCATAAACCAGCTGCCGGCCTGCGCGCGCGGCTGCGGCCATCAACTGACCACCGCGCGCAATCTCTGTCGTTGCATGGGAAACCGACCGCAGCGCATCGAGCTGACCGGCCAGAAGAATGGCCGCGATGTCATCAACCGGGCGCGCATCCAGCCCTCGGGCCGATGCATGCAGTTCTTCGGTCTTGCGCTGAGGCATGTGATTCCCCCTCCTGGCAACAGAAGATACCATTTACGTACCTTTAAGCCAAGAGGGAATGTTGAAGAGGCATTTCGGCCCTATTTGGTAGCAAAAATCCGATACCACCCCTAGAAATGCCTACAAAGGTATTGTAATGGTTTCTGCATGACACAGACCAAGTCAAACCTCGTGATCGGCGTCGACGGTGGGGGCAGCAATTGCCGCCTCGCCCTTGATACGGGCGCGCGCGTGTATGAGGTCAAAGCCGGATCAGCCAATGTCTCGACCGACATTCACGGGGCTTTGGCCACTCTGCGCAACGGGCTTGAATCGCTTGCGCAATCCGCCGGGCTGACGCTCGACGATCTGCGCAACGCACGCGCCTATCTTGGGCTGGCAGGGGTTGTTGGCCCGACGATTGCCGAAACGGTCACCAAGGCGCTGCCGATTGAAAATGCGGTCGTGGAAGATGACCGAATCGCCGCCGTCATGGGCGCGCTTGGTCAGGCTGATGGCGCGGTCATTGGCATTGGAACCGGGTCATTCCTGGGGCGCCATTCGTCGGGCCATATCGACCTGATTGGCGGTTGGGGTTTTATCCTTGGGGATGAGGCATCTGGCGCAGATCTTGGCCGCAAGCTGCTGTCGCGCGCCCTGCATGCCGCTGACGGGCTGAACAGCGGCTCCTCTCTGACCTCCAGGATTCTCGACGAAATGGGCGGCCCTGCCGGGATCGTCGGTTTCGCCGCGACGGCAAAGCCGGTGGCTTTCGCCCGCTTCGCACCGCGCATCGTCGAGGCGGCCGGGAATGGCGACGCGGTTGCCTGCGCGCTGATGAACGAGGGGGCTGCCTATATTCTGGCTGGTCTCGACAGGCTTGGCTGGCAGCAAGGCGAGCGGCTTTGCCTTATTGGCGGTCTGGCTCAGCGGTACCGCCCGTTTTTGCCAACCCCTGTGGCTGACGCGCTCACCGATCCAGATGACACCGCGCTTGCGGGGGCCCTGGCGCTTGCCCGGCGTTTGCCAAGAACCGGAGACACGCCATGAAGATCACCGATTATCTCAAGGCCGATGGCTGGCTCGATCAGGTCGCGGGGCCAAGATATGTGCAGCTGCGCAAGCGGATCGAAAAGGCCATGGACCCTGAGGTTGGAATTCTGCCGCCGGGCGCGTCCCTGCCATCGGAACGAGAGATTGCCTCGCTGACCGGCCTGTCACGAGTCACCGTGCGCAATGCGATTCAGGCATTGGTGGAGTCGGGGACAGTCATTCAGCGGCAGGGGTCCGGCACTTTCGTCACGGAAAAGGCGCAACGGGTGGAACAATCGCTGTCCCATCTGACCTCGTTTTCCGAGGACATGACCCGGCGCGGCATGAAATCCACCTCGGTCTGGCTCGAACGCAGCATCTGCCTGCCATCGCCGGAAGAAACCATTGCGCTGGCACTGTCGGCCAACGATTCCGTCTCTCGCATTTCGCGGCTGCGTATGGCCGATGACAGGCCCATGGCCATCGAGCGTGCGGCGCTGCCCGTCGATATCCTGCCCAACCCGATTGCCGTCACGACGTCGCTTTATGACGTGCTGGAACAGGACGGGAATCGCCCGGTCCGCGCCATACAGAAAATCTCGGCTATCAACCTGGGCCAAGACGACGCCGATCTGCTCGGTGTGGCCGAAGGGGCCGCCGGGCTGCGGATTGAACGCGTGTCCTACCTGCCCTCGGGCCGGGTCGCTGAATTCACCAAATCCATCTATCGCGGCGATGCCTACGATTTCGTGGCAGAGCTGCGCCTGTAGCAAAGGCAATCAGACCATGACCGACCATTCCACCCAGATGCGCCGGGAAATCCTGGAGATCCCGAAGGTCGTCGCCCGTCTGGTGGCCGAGAAATCGGCCGATATCGCCGCCATTGCGGACGCGGCCCGCGCCGCTGATCCCCGGTTCGTGGTGACGGTGGCGCGCGGGTCGTCCGACCATGTCTGCACCTTTCTGAAATACGCAATCGAGCTGGAGCTTGGGTTGCCCGTGGCCTCGATCGGGCCTTCGGTTGCGTCGATCTACGGGGCGGATCTGAAACTGGCCGGTGGTCTGTGCCTCTCCGTCTCTCAATCGGGTAAAAGCCCCGATATCGTGTCCATGGCCAAAGGGGCCGGCAAGGGCGGCGCGATGACGGTGGCCATCACCAACGACCCTGCATCACCGCTGGCGCAGGTTTCGGATCATACCATCGACATCTTTGCAGGCCCGGAACGCAGCGTCGCGGCGACCAAGACCTTTGTAACCTCTGCCGTGTCCGGCCTACTGCTGCTGGCCCACTGGTCCGGCAATGACGGTCTGCTTACCGCCCTGAAAGACCTGCCCACCCATCTGGAACGCGCCGCCGGGCTGGATTGGCCGAATCTGCGTCGCGCCATCGGACAGAAGAAATCCCTCTTCACGCTCGGGCGTGGGCCGTCCTGGGCCATGTCCAATGAAGCGGCGCTCAAGTTCAAGGAAACCTGCCAGATCCACGCAGAAAGCTATTCGGCGGCGGAGGTGCTGCATGGCCCGGTGTCCATCGTCGAGGAAGGGTTCCCAGTGCTGTGCTTTGCCGTGGGCGATGCGGCGGAATCCTCCGTCGTACAAGTCTCTGACAATCTGGCCGCCAAGGGTGCCAGCGTGTTTCTGACCTCCGACCAGCCATCCGGTGCCACGCAACTGCCGCATGTGCGAACGGGCCACGCCCTGACAGATGCAATCGCGCTTATGGTGTCCTTCTACACGATGGTCGAGCGGGTGGCGGCAGATCGGGGTATCAACCCGGATACCCCGCGCCATCTGCGCAAAGTGACGGAAACCGTATGACGGAGCAACGCACAGCCTATCTCTGCCCCCGGATCTTCGATGGCACGGCCTTTCATTCAGACAGCGCGCTGATCGTGGAACGCGGCCGGATCTTGGCGATTGTCCCCACCGGCGATCTGGATGACACAATGCCCCGCCGCAGCCTTCCCGGTGGTCTGCTCGCACCGGGCTTTGTCGATCTGCAAGTCAATGGCGGTGGCGGAGTGATGCTGAACGATGACCAGTCAGTTGACGCCCTGCGCCGCATTGCCCAGGCCCATGCCACGCTTGGCGCGACCTCCATCCTTCCAACGCTGATCACCGATGCGCCCGAGAAGACGATTGCCGCCATCGACGCGGTCGAGGCCGCCATTGCCGCAGACATCCCCGGCATCATCGGCCTGCATCTGGAGGGGCCGCACCTGTCCGTTGCCCGTAAGGGCGCGCATGAGGCGCGGTTCATCCGCTCGATGACGGATGCCGATGTCGAAATCCTGATCGACGGTGCGCGCCGGTTGCCAGTTCTGAAGATGACCGTTGCGGTCGAGAATGTAACCCCCGCCCAGATCCGGCAATTGACCGACGCGGGGCTGATCATCTCGCTTGGCCATACACAAGCAAACGCCGCGCAGGTGCAGGAGGCCGTGGACGCCGGAGCCTCCTGCGTGACCCACTTGTTCAACGCCATGAGCCAGCTTGGCAATCGCGAACCGGGTCTGGTGGGCAGCGCAATCTGCCAGCCAGGGCTGTCTGCGGGGTTGATCGCCGATGGTATTCACGCGCATCCCGACAGCATTGGAATTGCCCTGCGGGCCAAGGCAAGTCCGGGAAAAATCTTCCTTGTCAGCGATGCGATGGCCGTTGCCGGGTCCGACCTGACAGAATTTCATCTGGGCGGGCGCAAGGTTCTGCGCCGAGAGGGTCGGCTGACGCTGGAGGACGGCACTTTGGCCGGGGCAGATCTGGACCAGCTGACAGCCATTCGAAACCTGATCGGATGGGGCTTTGCCGATCCGGCAGGTGCACTTGCCATGGCAACGTCCATTCCTGCCGCTGTCATAGGTTACAGCACCGGTCCGGGACATCTCAAACCCGGCGTTTCGGCGGATTTCCTGCACATTGAACTCGATGGCACAGGGCCGGCAACGGTCTGGCACAGG